>DAOOWN010000070.1:0-14359 GCA_035371305.1 Bacteroidales bacterium | reverse complement strand
CATCTTCAAGATGCAAAGCTTTTTTATTGGTGGTATCATCTTCAAGATGCAAAGCCTTTGCAATGGGGTCGTTCGGGGAGAGGTTGTCGGCAAAATCCTTTGCATTTGCATAATGCAAAGGATTTGCGGGGGCTTTTACCCGTATAAGAAAATGAAAATGATTTGGTAATAAACAGAAAGCATAGGTTTCTGCATAAGAAGATAAATACTCGTTATAGCGGCGAAGAAAAAACTCATAATTCCTTTCGCTGAAAAAGATTCTTTCGCTGTTATTACCACGATTAAAAATGTGGTAAAATTTGCCCCGTTCGAGTTCAATTTGATATTTTTTCATTTTTTTGCTTTTTTAAAAGCATTTCTTTATAATGATAATTGTTGTGCAAATTTGAGCCATTCTTTATTGCTAATAGCCAGTTTTAAATTTTTAAAATCATCGGTTTGTTTTATTTGTTCTATTATCCACATTCCTTTTCGAGCAATATTATAAGCTCCATTGGCATCGGTATTTTTTGGCAAATTATCGTCAGCCAGACGGCTATCGAAGAAAACGCCATTTTTGTCGGCAACAGGTGAAATTAAATAGTCTATATCCGTACCTGTTATGCTATTGCGCATTTGCAGAGTAAGTTTAAATAAATGGAGTAAACGTTCAAAAAATACTTTTTCGATTTGTTGGTTAATGGCAACTTTAAGTTCTTCGTTGTTTTTATAGCTTATGTTGTATTGCTCAAATAATTTTTTAAAATCATTTGTTAATATAATTTCACGGTTATCCCATTGATTATTCTTTTCAGGATTTCGGAAAGTTTCAATCCTATCTTTATAGGTGCAAAGTGTCCAGTGGGTTTTAGTGCCTTCGGCTTTAGTCGTAAAATTATTGTAATCAAATTCAAACTCAAAATAATCTTTTGTTTGATTAAAGCGTATGGAGTTGAATTTATTAAAGAAAGATTTTGCTTTTTCCATATTTTCGTAGCGGGTATCAAACAGGTTTACAAAACCTGTTACGGGGTCCATTTTGCTTGTATTCCAAGCGGGAATATAAAAGAGGAATCCGTTTTGTTTTCCCATTTTCTGGAAACTTTCAAACTTGTTGGTCAATTGATAAGCGTAGAGCGTACCGCCAAATTCTGTCGGTTTTTTCTTTTTGTCAACCAAATAATTAAGTTTGTCAATCAGCATTTTTTCAAATTTCTGATAAACTTGTTTTTCAACTTTTTGTCTTCCACGCTTAAAGCCCATGTTCAGATCTTCCAAAACTACAATGGCTTTGTATTCAATCATTAATTCTGAAATTTTATGAATCACCTGACTCAAATATCCTTCTTTAAGTTCTTTAATGGTTTCGATGGTTTTCCAGTTACGGCGTGCTTCGTCGCGTTCACCTTCTTTTTTGTCCAACAAATCGTGAAAATTGGTTCTATACGTTTTACCTTTGTATTCGTTTACAATTTCATTCAACGAAAACTGTTGTTTTATATTTCCTTTATTGTCAATCAGTGTGAGATACAGCAAATGTCTTTCACCACGGTCAATTCCGATAATATGTGTGTTACTGCTTGCTTTTAAAAACTGGTTTACTTCCGTATTAATGTTGTTCAAACCGGCTGCTTTAAAGTTTATGGTAATGGGTACATGAAATTGGAATTTATCAAGCGTATATCGACGATCTTTAATGATGTCGTAATCAAACTTACTTTGTTTTTTCTCATTAAGTATATTTTTATTTAAAATCGGTTTGTGTGCTTTATGTACAATTTTATTTTCCTCTTTAATACTTGATTTTCGGTAAAACACTTCGGCTTGTCCGTTGAGTTTATAAACTACATTGGCAAGATTATCTTTATCAAAAAGCATTTTCCAATACAGGGTATGCATATTGGGGGTTCCTTTGCTATATGGTGAAAAGTCTTTGTTGTAGATTTGAAAAAGATAAAGTTTGCCTTCTTCAACCATTTCATGGATGTAACTTACAGGTATTTTTCTGAAATTAATTTTATATCCTTGGTGTTCTACTTCTCTGTAAAATCCACTTAAATCTTGATAACTTTTTGTGTCTGAAAATTGAAATTCAAAATGCTTCCAGTCTTCGTGTTTGTTTATAGATGATTTAAAGAAATCAATTAATTCATGACAATGTTGAATATTAAATTTTTCTCCTTTTTTATGCGTTTCGTTCTCATAATGTTCTAGCAGTTCTGTACTTGGCTTAAATTCGTCAATTCTGGATTTTGAAAAGAAAACTTTTGGGAGCATTTTATTGGCACCAGGCAAAAGTTTATATTCCATTTTTTCATAACAATTTTCGCTTGTGTTTTCAAAATCTTTATTAAAGATTTTGTTGTGTTTTTTGTTCATAATACCTAAGTAATACAGCCCGTCTTTTCTAAAAATGAGGCTGGTATTATCGGATTCTTTATTTACATCCCAACCGTCTAACAATGTCGAATTTTCGAAATTCAATTTTATTTTTTCAGTCGAATATGGTTTGCGGGTCATATAATTCCGAACTTTATTATAAAATGGGGTAATTTGGTCGAGGGTTTCCCAAAGTGCCGTAAATTCACCATAAAACCGTTCATCTTTATTCGCTTCGTTACCTTTACCCTGCAAAGGCTTTACAAACCATTGCAGGTTTTTAATGCTGTCGAGAAAAAGTTTGATTTTATCTACATTGGGTTGGTCTTGCGCCAAATCTTTCTCTTTAGGATACGGATTATTAAGCAGATCTGTAATTTGTTTGTAATTATTTTGAATTTGTTCAAACAGATTATCTGTTTTTTCTTCTTCGGTGCTTTGTTCGCCCATTAGCTTGAAATAATCTTCTATTTTTTTGTGATAATCGGCATTGTCCAGCAAAAGCAAACAATCATTAATAAAACTGATGGAAAAGCTTTCCTGATTTTTGAAATATTTCTTTTGCTCTTCTTCATACTTTTCGGTTCCGGGTTTTAATTTTCCGGTATAGTATTTTTTATCATACCATATTTTCATTGCTTTTTGAAATATTCCCCAATCGCCGAACATCTTTTGCGAAATATCGGTCATGCTTACATCATTACGCAAGTATATTTTATGCAAATCAAAGTCATGCATGTTTTGAAGTAGTTCTTTTAATTGAGATAAAGCATGCATGTGGATTTCCTGATACAGTTTTTCAATGCTTTCTAATACTTCATTTCCATCTTTAAATTCTTCGGGAATGAACGAAGCAGTAGACCGGTCGCTTAAAATTTGTTTGTAAAGAGGTTTTAATTTTCCTATGCGTTCTTCTTTTTTAGCCGTTTGATTAAACAAATTAATGTATTCGTTTAAACCTTTTATTTTTTCTTTACCATCTTCGGGTGTAAATCCGCCAATTAAATGATTATAAATATCAATGCCAGTTTGTGTAAGTGTTTTATTAAAATATTCAAGCGTAAACATTTCTTCAACCGAAGATACTTGAATAATGGGTCCTAATTCTTTATCAGAAAGTATTATTTGAAATTTGTCCTTAACCAGCGAAGTTTTGATTTTTTCGAAAGTCCAAATATTATCCAAAAACTTTGGCAGGTTTTGATGAATAAGGCGATAAGCAATGGCAGTTGATTTATCTTCGGCGGAGTACATATTCTTACGGTTTTCGTGAAAACCTGTAAAGTATGTCGTAAAATTATCAAACTCAGATACCAGTTTTTTATCTTCTTCAGTTTGAACAAATGCTTTTAAATCGTTTTTTATTAATTCTTTTGCAAACAGATTTTTGAAATGCTCTTGCTTGGTAAACCTATCGGCAATTTGTTTTCGTAAATTTGATTGTATTTCTTTAAACTTTTTCTTTTCATCATCACTTTTTTTCGGAATTTTATACAAATCTGAAAATTCTTTAAGTCCGGTTAGGCTTAAATTATCCAATGCGGCTGAAATAAATGCTTTATGGTATTCATCAATAATTTTTTTTACTAACACATAGTTTTTTGCTCTATGTTCGTCATGAATGAGTAAGCCGCTTTTTTTGATATTTTCTAATGTTTTGCCCTGTGGAATAAGTTCAAAACGCAAGGTTTTAGAAACCTGATATAAATTAGTAAAGTCTTTAAACTGTAACATAATCTTGTAATATTTAATCTTATCAAAATTACACAATATTATTAAGATTAAAAAGTAATTTTTTATTCATTAATATCTTAGTTTACAGATAAAAGCTAAGCTTCTTTATGAAGTTATGCTTTTGTGGTGGAGATGTCTTCATTTTTATAAAGAAAATTATTAAGATTGGTTTTTAAATTAAGTTGTTTACATCTTGCTTCATTCATTTTATCGTTTTCTGAGTTTTATCCTATTTTCTGAATATTTTTTGATATAAATTTGTGAAAAAATAGAAGTTGAAAGTTACTTTTCTTGGTACAGGAACATCGCAAGGTGTGCCGGTTATTGCGTGCGATTGTGCTGTGTGTCAGTCTAACGACTTGCATGACAAACGTTTACGTTCGTCTGTAATGATTGAAGTGGAAGATAAGCACTTTGTGATTGACACGGGTCCCGATTTTAGGCAGCAAATGTTAAGAGCCAAGGTGAAATGTGTAGATGCCATTTTTTTTACTCACGAACACAAAGACCATATTGCCGGTTTAGACGATATTCGTTCGTTTAACTGGATATATAAAAAGCCGATGGATATTTATGCCGAGCAGCGGGTGTTAAAAGCATTGCAAATAGAATATTCGTATGTTTTTGCAGAAGATAAATATCCCGGTATTCCGGAAATGACGCTGCACGAAATAGATATGAGTCCATTTAATGTAATGGGAATTGAAATTGTGCCCATACGTGCCATGCATTATAAATTGCCTGTTTTGGGTTATAGAATAGGCGATTTTGCTTATATTACCGATGCCAGCTTTATTGAGCAAAGCGAGTTAGAAAAGTTGAAAAATTTAAAATACTTTGTCGTTAATGCATTGCGAAAAAAAGAGCATATTTCACATTTTAACTTAGAACAAGCAATGCAAATAGCAAGAGTAGTTAATGCAAAACAAACCTATTTTACACATATAAGCCATTTATTGGGTTTTCATCGAGAAATAAATGATGAATTGCCCAAAAACATGCAGCTCGCATACGACGAATTGATTCTTGAGTTTTAGCCTATTCTATTCGCAGTAGTAAACCGTGAAAAAGTTCGATTAAAATTTTCTTGGATTGAAGGCGTTCGTCAAAATAAAAAAGTGATATTCGATTCATTAACATTTCGGAAGCCAGATTATCGTCCATTGAAATGACCTGATAGGTTGGATAAACTGCCCAATCGTATGGATTAAGTATTTCTTTTTCAATTACTTTAATGGGAACCGTATCGTTTTTTGTTTTAAGCTGACTGTTTTCAACATAAGAAATATGTCGTACAATCGAATTATCTAAATAATTGAATTCAATGAAATTAATTTCAGAAAAACTAATAGCATCAATACGTGTTAATTTGTGATCTATATATTTGAAATATAGATAGTTTTCGAGTGAGCGCAGGGTCGTATCAACTCTGTTTTGAATAGAATCCCAGCTACAGAGTGACCACGATACATCTGTGCAGTTCCCTTTGTTGTCGTAGTGAAGTACATATTGTTTAATGTTCATTTGCTTACTAAAAGCCGGGTGTGCTTGTATCCATTTTTCGCAAACCGGAACAAAAAAAGAAATTTCATGTACTTGATTTTTTTGAAAATATTCTTGGCTAATATATACTTCCGATTCGTTTTGAGCATTTAAAACGCAAGTAAAAAATATTAAAGTAATTTGTAAAATAGTGCCCGCTATACTTCTCAAATTCAATGCTTTTTATTAAAATTATTATGAATGGTGTCGGGTGGAACTTTTCGCATGGAATCTTTTTCTTCGAGGTTTTTTACAACCGGATCGTGTTCTTCTATAATTTTAACTTTTTCGGGAGGATTGGTACGGCAAAATGCAAAAAATGAAACAATGAAAATAAGAGCAAATAATAAAGTAGATTTATTCTTCATCATTTTCTCCTTGTTTTTCGTATTTTTCAATAGCTTTTTGTTTACTTTGTTTGCTCTCTTCGCTATTATTGGTAGTAACTTTTCTTAGTACTCCTTCGAGTTGGAATCCGGGAGTTTTATATCCTGCTTCTTCTTTATTATTTGTAAAAAATATTCTTCCTTGTATATTGTATTGTATGCCCATATCATCATCTTTCAATAAAGAATCTTCGGCACTTTTGGTAAGATAAACGGAGAAGTTCGAAAATCCCCATTTTTTAAATTTCCATTTGCAATTCCATTCTTCAAACTCTTCTTTTTTGTCTGTTTTATATACAACAATATCGGCATCTTCGGGTTTATCAACGACTAAAAGTACTAAGTTTGCATCGCCGGGGTGAGTCATTTCAATTACTGTTTGGCTCTTGGATAGAAGTGCTGCAAACATGCAAACGAAAATTATAATGAAGGTTTTCATAAATTGAAAATTTTTGAATTAACAAATTTACTACATAAAAATATAAAATTCAATACTTATACGAATATTTTTTAACTAAGTTTTGTTCACTTTATTGTGCAGCCTTCAGAATGACAATCGTGGCATGTTTTTGACTTTTTTAAAGTAAAGAATTTCCAAGTATTTACAATGGCCACAAAAAATGCTGCCAGAATAGTTGCATAGCCTAATATATTAAAAATTAAAGTAACCATGTTAATAATGTTTTAGTTATAAAAGCTATTATCCAGGCGAGTATGGTAGTGAAAAGAATTTCGAAAAGTGCCCATTTGACCGTACCCGATTCTTTTTTTATGGCTGCAACAACCGCAACGCATGGGAAATATATAAGAACAAACATTAAAAATGCAAAAATAACGGGAATAGTAAATAGCAATTCGCCATTGCTGTTGCGAGCATTTTGCAGCGAAAATTGCAAAGACGAAGTGTTTGATTGCATGGAATGATGGTTAAATAATACAGCTAAGGTGCTGACAACAACTTCTTTTCCGGTAATACCCGCCATTAAACTAACGGCTATTCGCCAGTCGAACCCCAGAGGTTTTATGGCCGGTTCAATGCTTTGACCCAATTGACCTAAATAAGAGTTTTTTATTGTAAATTGTATATAATTCTGATATAAATGTTCAAGTTTTTGTTTTTGGATTTCATCCAGATTATTTTTTTGCATCAGCGATGCTATTTGATGTGTTTTGCTTTTTGTGATGGGGCTGTGCGGAAAATAACTAAGTGTCCAAATAATTATGGATGCAACAAGAATAATACCCGACATTTTTTTTAGGTATTGCTTTGCTTTTTGCCACATGTGTTTAAATAAATTTCTCGATGTAGGTATTCGGTAAGGCGGTAATTCCATAACGAAAGGTACTTCGTTTTTCTTAAAAAAGGTTTTCTTAAACGTTAACGATATAATACCGGCAAGTAAAATGCCTGTTATGTATATCAAAAATATTACAGTACCAGCATTTTTATTGAAAAATGCTCCTGTAATTAAAATGTAGATGGGCAGGCGAGCGCTGCACGACATAAATGGATTGATTAGCATGGTAACAATTCTGTCGGTTTTGCTTTCGATTGTTCGTGTTGCCATAATTGCAGGTACGTTGCAGCCAAAGCCCATAAAAAGGGGAATAAATGATTTTCCATGTAGTCCTATGGCATGCATAATTTTATCCATTATAAAAGCTGCCCTTGCCATGTATCCGGTATCTTCCATAATGGCAATAAAGAAAAATAAAAGTAATATGTTGGGTAAAAAGACCAAAACGCCGCCAACACCTTTGAAAATGCCATCTATCAATAAATCCTTAAAAATACTTTCGGGTAACCATAGGCTGACATTATTGCTAAGCAGGTCAATAATATTTTGTATCCAAGCTACAGGAAATTGACCTAAAAAAAAGGTCCCTTCAAAAGTGAGCCATAAAAAGAACATAAATATGGGTAGTCCAAAAAATCTATTAATCAGTACTTTATCTATTCTTTTTGAAAATTGTTTTAGCGGTTGTTTGTTCTTTTTATAATTTTCGGCCAACGCGCCATCTATAAAACCATATTTTGCATCGGCAATGATGGTTTCAACCGACTCGCCAAAATCTTTTTCCAAAGAACGTATTTGTTTTTCAACAAGGGATTTAATGGATTCATAATTGGAGCAATTCTTAATTAGCGATTCAATTTCTTTATCTTTTTCTAACAACTTTATGGCAATGTACCTGGAAGAATACCTATCGATAACGCTTTTGTTTTTTTGAATCTCGTATTGAACTGTTTTAATTGAGTTTTCGATATTTTCACCGTAATAAATATGAATATGCCGATAAAAATGGTCTTTATTTTCATGAATTTGAATTATGGTGTCAAACAAATTCAGAATACCTCTTCCTCTGCTGCTTACAGTTGGAACCATAGGTATGCCAAGCATAGCACCCATTTTATCGTAATTAAAGCGATCGCCTTTTTTTTCTAATTCATCGTACATGTTTAGAGCAATGACTACGCGTAAGTCCATGTCGATGAGTTGAGTAGTTAAAAATAAGTTACGTTCCAAATTTGAGGCATCTACAACATTGATGACAACATCAGGAAATTCGTTTATTAAATGATTTCTAACATATAGTTCTTCGGGAGTATAGGCTGACAGAGAATATGTTCCTGGCAAATCGGTTATTTCAATGTTATAATTTTTGTAGCGATATGTTCCTTTTTTTAAATCGACCGTAACTCCGCTGTAGTTGCCAACATGCTCTGAAAGTCCGGTGCAATAGTTAAAAAGAGTCGTTTTACCGCAATTCGGATTTCCAACAAGGGCAACGTGTATGGTGTTTGATTTTTCTCGAAGGTTTGGTAATTGTTCTATCAACGATTCAAAGGTGGAGTAATCGTTTGTTTTTTCGTAAAAATCTTGATTAATATATTCAACTTCTATTAAAGAAGCTTCACTTTTTCTGAGAGAAACTTCAGAATCCAAAATTTTAAAAGCAATAGGATCGTTTAAAGGAGCTTGCTGCAAATATTCTACAACTTTACCCTTTACAAAGCCCATTTCAAGTATTCGTTTGCGAAAACTCCCACGTCCTTTTACTCGAATTATAAACGCTTTTTCTCCGGGTTTCAACTCCGTCAGCAGCATACTATTTATTTTTTACAAAGGTATTGTAAAGAATGTATATTTTCTATACCCATTTTTAGGTATTTTAATGGTTAAAACCTTTCAAATTTTGTAAATATTCAATACTTGTGTATGTTTGCATAAATTTTATTATAATGTCCAATTTATTAAGAATAGAGTCAATAAGCAAAGCCTATGCATCAAAAGTAGCATTATCAGATGTGTCGTTTGATGTTCACGAAGGAGTTATCGTAGGGCTTTTGGGTCCGAATGGTGCAGGCAAAACTACGTTAATACGTATTATTAATCAAATTACAATACCCGATAGCGGGCGCGTGTTTTTTAAAGAAAATCTTATCAACACTAATGATGTAATACGTTTTGGCTATCTGCCCGAAGAGCGTGGATTGTATAAAAAAATGAAAGTGGGTGAGCAGGCGTTGTATTTATCGCAATTAAAGGGAATGAATAGAAAAGAAGCGTTGATAGAATTGAAAAAATGGTTTGAAAAGTTTGAAATTGCTACGTGGTGGGATAAAAAAGTAGAAGAATTGTCGAAAGGTATGCAACAGAAAGTTCAGTTTATTATTTCCGTTTTGCATAAACCGTCTGTTTTGATATTTGATGAACCATTTTCGGGTTTTGACCCCATCAATGCTAATTTAATTAAGCAAGAACTCCTGCAAATGAAGAAAGATGGAGTTACCATTCTGTTATCCACTCATAATATGGCGTCTGTTGAAGAATTGTGCGATGAAATTGTATTGATTAATTCATCCAAAAATGTTTTAAATGGCAAGGTAAATCAAATAAAACAGGAATATAAAGAACATTTGTTTGAGGTTATATTTACAGGTTTTGTAAATGTAATTGAAATGGCGCATCGCTACCAATACGAAATTATTAGTAACGAACCAATTGAAAATGGACAGCGGGTTGTTTTGAAATTATTAGATAAAACCGTTTCTACCAACGTCCTGATACAAGCTTTGTTGCAAGTTGGAAACATTGTGTCGTTTAAGGAACTGCTTCCTACTATGGACGATATTTTTATTAAAGTAGTGAATCAAACAAATAATTAGTTAAAAATGAAAAAGATACGTATCATCATAGTTCGTGAATACCTGACTCGCATCAAAAAGAAGTCGTTTATCATTATGAGTATTCTGGGACCCATTCTTATGGCGGCGTTATTTATTGTACCGGCATGGATTGCGAATCTCGAAGACGATGAAGACAAGCTTATAGCTGTCGTTGATAGTTCTCGCTTATTTCAACATATTCTGCCGGAAACCGATAAAATTCATTTTATTTATTTGAATAAAGGTACGGTTAACGATGCCGAAAAAGAAATTGCCAAAAATCACTATTACGCTGTGTTGTATATTCCACCAACGGTTTTATCTACACCTATTGTTACGATGTCGTCGCCTAAGCAGCCAAGTTTGGCAGTTCGAATGCACATTATGTCGTCATTGAAAAGCCAGATCGAGAGTTTTAAGCTGATTAAAAAAGAAATTGACCCTGAGGTGATTCAATCTGTGAAAACGGATGTAAAGGTAGGGGTTATTAAATTGAACGATGATGGAACACGTGAAGTTAAATCGTCCGATTTGCAAATGGTAATTGGGTTTGTTGGAGGCTTTTTAATTTATATTTTTATTTTTATGTACGGTGCACAAGTAATGAGAGGAGTGATTGAAGAAAAAACAAATCGAATTGTTGAGGTAATCATTTCTTCGGTTAAGCCTTTCCAACTTATGATGGGAAAAATAATAGGTATTGCATTGGTTGGTTTGACGCAATTTTTGATTTGGGGGGTGCTGACCTTTTCGATAGTAAGTATTGCTTCTTCTGTTATGATGAAAAATAATCATCTGATAGACAAACAAATACAAGGGGTGAGTTTGATGGAAAAGAATTCCAATCAAGTAGCAAATAATGTGCAAACAGATTTTTCAGAAAGTGAAGTATCTGTGATTTTTGAATCAATTAAAGATATTGATTTTGGAGTGATGATTTTTTCGTTCCTCTTTTATTTTATTTTTGGATATTTAATGTATTCAGCATTATTTGCAGCTATTGGAGGAGCTGTTGATAATGATGCCGATACACAGCAGTTTATGTTGCCTATTACCATTCCTTTAATTCTTTCTATTGTTTTGATTTCAAATATTATTAATAATCCCGAAGGTCCCATTGCTTTTTGGTTTTCAATGATACCCTTAACCAGCCCCGTCGTTATGATGGTACGAATTCCTTTTGGAGTGCCGTGGACTCAGGTTATGCTTTCGGCATCGATACTGATAGCTACGTTTATTTTTACTACATGGTTAGCCGGAAAAATATACAAAACGGGTATTCTGTTATATGGTAAAAAGGTAACGTATAAAGATTTATATAAGTGGATTCGTTATAAGAATTAATGGTAAATATGAGAGGTGCTGTAGTTGATTTAGGAACCAATACATTCAATTTGTTAATTGCCGATTGTATTAAAGGTAAGATGAAAGAAGTGGTTCGAGAAAAAAGAACCGTAAAAATAGGTAAGGGGGGCTTAAATAACAATCGTATTGCCGCAGATGCATACGAACGAGCTCTGAACGCCATAAGAGAATATGCTCAAATAATAAATGATTCGAAATCGTCGCATATAAAAATTATCGCTACTTCAGCTTTTAGAACTACCGAAAACGGTCAACAGTTAGCCTCTGAAATTGAGACTATTACGTGTGCTAAAGTGGATATTATTGAAGGGAATAAAGAAGCAGAATACATTTATTACGGAATTAGAGAAGCGGTACCTTTAACCGAAAAAAAAGTGCTGATGCTCGATATTGGCGGGGGGAGCAATGAACTTATTATAGCAAATAAAGATGAAATATTCTGGAGGGAAAGCTACAAATTAGGTATTTCGAGACTTATAGAGCATTTTCATCCCAACGATCCTCTCAGTCCAAGCGAAATGGAACAGATAGCCTCGTACATACGACAAGAATTACATTCGTTGAAAGTTGCGTTAGACCAATTCCCGGTTGATACCCTTGTTGGCTCATCCGGCTCATTCGATACAATAAGCAATATTTTGCATTTTAAACAATTTGGAAAAGACATCGAACTCTCAAAAACTTGGAATACAATAAATATCATGCAATTTTGGCGTTTGCTCGATTTGCTGATTATTTCTTCTTACGAGCAGCGCAAGGATATTCGGGGAATGGATATGAGCCGCATCGAAATGATTCCTATTGCTGCTTTGTTTATTCGGGTTGTGTTAGAGTTTTTTAAATGCAAAAATGTATTTCATTCGGCTTATGCCATAAAAGAAGGAGTTTGGTACCAAACATTCAAACATTATTGTTGATTTTTTTTTAATTAGTTCATCTTTATTTGCTCTTTTGTAGCTATATTTGTTTGTGCAAGATTTTCAAGCCATAGAAAAAAAACGATTTTATTTAAGTTTATTTATTCCATTCATATTTGTACTGTTGCTATGGATCATTCATTTAACATCCTATTTGTTTGATTTAGATTTTAGTCATTTGGGTGTATATCCATTACATGTTAAAGGCATACCCGGAATTTTTTTATCGCCGCTCATTCATGGCAATTTTGAGCATTTGATTTCAAACTCTTTGCCTTTGTTGGTTCTGGGTACCATGCTTTTTTATTTTTACCCAACATCGGCGTTTAAAGTTTTTGTACTGATTTATTTTGTAACCGGAATTTGGGTTTGGTTTGGAGCACGACCCGCTTTTCATATTGGTTCAAGCGGTATTGTATATGGCTTGGCATCATTTATTTTTACTTGTGGTGCTTTACTCAGGAATATCCGGTTGATGGCTGTTTCGTTGTTAGTTGTATTCCTTTATGGAAGCCTTATTTGGGGTTTGTTTCCCATCGATTGGCGAATTTCGTGGGAGTCGCATTTATCGGGTTTTGTGTTAGGTATTGTGCTGGCTTTTATCTATAAAAACGAAAATTATTATCCTGAAAATGAACCTGAATGGATGAACGAAGAAGAAAAAGAGGAAACTGACAACGAAATTCCCTATTGGCAAAACGACGATACTACCAACATCGCTTAAAACTTAATGATGTTTACCTGAATGTGTTTTTTGATTTGAATTCATAATGATTTTTTTAGAATTTTATGGATGAGTTTTAGTGAAGGCTTAAAATATATTTTAGTATATTATTGCTTCAATATTTCAATCAATTCTCTATTTGTATAAAAAATGTCTACCAACTTGTAGGAAATCAACAATTTCAATATTTTCAGGTTCTTTTAAAGCTTCGTACATGTAAACCCAGTTTTTTGTCCGAATGAGTTTGTCGATAACGTAATATAGGTGAAATAAATAAAAAGTCTTTCATTTATTATCGGTTGTCTTAAAATGGCTTATAACGTTGGCGGTTGCCAACGGCGGGTTTTCGGTGACCTTTCAACGGAGCACTAACGTTGCCATCAGCAACTTGCTATCCGCCGAAGCCCGCCAACCTGCTGTGGGCAGACCGCTTGTTAGGTGCAGGTGTTTCTATCAACATTGTCAATTGATGTCATAAAAGTCAAAAGTCTTTTGAATTGGTTTAATTTCTAATAATTCAGAGTGAATTTCACGAATTAATTTTGAGTATTCAAATTGGTTTTTTCTAAATTCTTCGAGATTGACTTTACCGGTTGTCGTATGCAAATCCCTTAAAAAATTCATAAGCTTAAGTTGTATCTCATTTAGTTGCTTTTTTTTCTGAATGTCGCTAATGAATAAAGTGTAATTTTTTAAATCCCACTCTAATTCCGATAGTTTGTATATGTCAAAACGTGATTTATCAATCAGATCTGGCGCATCTTTATGTTTGCCTAATTGATGACCTAAAGAAAATTTCACTAAAGACGAAGAAAGAATATCATTAAATTCAATAGCCTTTTTCAGAAAATTGTCAGCCCAAACAACTTGCCATTCTTTCTCTTTGAGAATGTCATTTTTTCGCTTCTCAACATTTACATTTATTTTTCGTGCATAAACCCAAGCCAAAACCAGGGTTCCAAATGTTGCGATGTTTGCAATAATGGTTGTCAAGTCAATTAGTTTCATTTTTATATTTTTTATTTGTTAATGAATTTTTAATATTATCACGGTCGGTCGCTACACTTGCACCTAACGGCTTCGGAATGGGTGCAGCTGAGCCCGATGGGTAGTATCCCATTTTGTGTGTAAAGAGTATTTTTTTTGTTCACAAAATTAATCA
>DAOOWN010000069.1:0-16118 GCA_035371305.1 Bacteroidales bacterium | reverse complement strand
TTTTGCTTCATCGAAGGATTGCTTAGCGAGTGCCGCATCACCTTTCGCAACGGCTGCTTTGTATTGTTCATCTTTGGCTTGTTCTTGACTTTGTGCTAAGAGCTTGTCAATTTCTGCTATTTTTGTTTTTGGATAGATTTCAGTAGGTTTAATATTTGATGCATTTTGATAGGCGGTTTTAGCGTTTTTGTAATCTTGTTTATTGAAAAGATTATCGCCTTGCGATATAAATTTATTGTAATTTGTTTCATTTGATCTGACTTGGGCGATAAGTTTTTCGCATTGCATTATTTGTTTATCGGGATAATCGTTATAAGGGTCAATGTCAATTGCTTTTTCGTATAGGGTTATAGCATCTTCGTACTCTTGATTTTTAAATTTCTCATCGGCTTTTGCTACAATTTGATTGTACGATTGTTTTTTTACCGATTCAATTTGAGAAGTAATTTGTTCAATTTGCTTACGCATGCTTTCTGTATAGGGTAAATCATAATCAAAAGCATCGGCTTCGCTATTGTAAACAATTTTAGTAACCGGTTTATTCAGCGCCGAATAATCGACTCCATCAACTTTTTGAAATAATTCAACTGTAAATGTGTATTTGTATATAAGATCTTTCTCTGGAATTTTTGTGTCAACTAAAACTTTTTTTGAGGCATAATCGGTGGCCGAAATCTCTATAGTGTATAACTTATCGTAATCTAAATTAAACGTGAAATCACCGTTTGTTGATGAAACCGTCGAACTAATTTTATTTGAATTTTCAAATAAATTAATGTTGGCATTGGATATTTTAGACTTACCGCTTTTAACTTGTCCGGAAATTTTTAAGTAACCGTTTTTTTGACCATAGCTTATGATAGAAAACGATAGAAAAAATAAAGTTAAGTGAAATGTTATTTGCTTGTTAATGAATGACATAAATAAATTTCTGTTTCTAATAATAAATTGTTTAAAGTTAAAAAATAATTTTTATGGTAAAGGTGAGTTGGGTTCTTTTTTCATATGATTATATATTAATTTGTCGGTAAATGTTGGAAAAAACTTGTAAAGTAATACGGTTAACTTACCTTGTGTTGTTAAAATTAACGTTCTTTTTCTCTTTTCTATTCCGTTAAAAATATGCAAAGCTACTTCTTCTGCCGTCATCATTTTATCTTCATCGCGAGGCGTTTCTCCTTGAGCAGAGCCATCGGCTGTAAGAGCAGTATTGCGAATATTGGAAGCAGTAAATCCCGGAGCTGCTATCATAATATGAATTCCGCTTTTCATTGTTTCTACTCGAAGGGTATTTAGAAAACCATGAATAGCACCTTTTGAAGCAGAATAACCTGTACGAGCAGGAAGGGGAGTAAAGCCGGCTATAGATGAAATGGCAACAATGCTTCCTTTTTCTTTTAAAATATAGGGTAGAGCATGTTTTGTACAATAAACGGTTCCCCAAAAATTGATATTCATAAGCGTTTTAATGACGTCTAAATGAAGATCATTGAACATGGCACGCATGGAAACACCGGCATTATTGATAAGTATATCAATCTTACCAAATTTTTGAATGGTTGTGTCGATTATTTTTTTACAATCATTTTCTATTGATACGTCCGCCACGACATAAACACAATGCCCGGGGTTTATTTTTTCCAATTCGTTAAAAGTTGCAACAAGTGCATCTTCTTTTCGAGCTGCTATACAAACAAAATTATTCCTTTTGACTGCTTCAACAGCAATTGCTTTCCCAATACCAGATGAGGCTCCGGTTACGATGAAAACTTTTTGACTAACCATTTTTTTTGAGCAAAAGTATTTATTTATATTGACTTAATCAAATTTGCAACCAATTATATATCAGTTATATAGCAAAAGATGATATTTTTTTTGAAAAAAAAGGTGTTTTTTTTTGTAAAATAAAATTTTGATTATACCTTTGCAGTCTCAAATTTAAGGATGATTCAGTAGCTCAGCCGGTAGAGCATTGCCCTTTTAAGGCAGGGGTCCTGGGTTCGAATCCCAGCTGGATCACAGAGCCACCAACACAGGTGGCTTTTTTTATTTCGATTTTTTGAGCATTTAAAATATATTTCTTACGTTTGTATTAAAGATGAAATCTCAAAAAGTAAAAAAAGCAATAGTAAGCGTTACCAACGATTTAGTCTCTGACAATCGTGTTCACCGAACGTGTAGCGTATTGACCGAAATGGGGTACGAAGTGATTCTTGTTGGAAGAAGATTAACCGGCTCGTTGCCCATACAGCGTGCCTATAAAACGCATCGTTTTAAGCTGTTGTTTAAGAGAAAATTCACTTTTTATGCGGAATACAATGTACGGTTATTTTTTTTCTTGCTTTTTCACCGGGCTGACTTATTAGTAGCGAATGATTTGGATACATTGGTTGCAAATTTTTACATTTCAAAAATAAAAAAATGCCCCTTGCTTTATGACAGCCACGAGTATTTTACGGAAGTGCCGGAGTTGATTCATCGCAAAAAAATACAGCGATTTTGGTCAAAAATTGAAAATAAAATTTTTCCTAAATTGCCTTTTGCAATAACCGTAAGCGATTCGATCGCCAACGAATATTCAAAGAAGTATAATGTGCCGGTTTACACCATACGAAATGTTCCGACAATAAAAGAAAACAAAAAGAAAAAAGATGTATCGCTGATTTTTCATTCTTTTACGAATCTGTTGATGTATCAAGGAGCCTTAAACATAGGTCGGGGCATCGAAAACCTTATTGAGTCCATGCTTTATCTTGATAGCGACACTGTATTGCTGATAGTCGGAAAAGGTGATGTTGAAAAAGAATTGCACGAAAAAGTTAATGAATTAAAACTAAATGAGCGGGTTAAGTTTTTAGGAAAAATTCCGATCGAAGAACTGTGTGAATACACATTAAATGCTGATTTGGGTTTTTCGCTCGAAGATGACAGGGGGTTGAATTATCGTTTTGCTTTGCCGAATAAAATTTTTGATTACATTCAGGCATCTGTTCCGGTAGTCTGCTCAGACTTGCCCGAGATGAAAAAACTTGTACAACATTATAATGTTGGCATTTGTCTTAATGAAACGCAACGTCAGCCCAACGTTTTAGCTCAAATCATAAAAGATGCTTTAAGCAATACAGTTAAGTTAAACGAGTGGAAAGAAAATTGCAGAAAGGCATCGAAAGAATTAAATTGGGAAAAAGAAAAGGAAACATTAAGAGCACTATTGCAAAAGCTCGTCGATGGAACGTTTATATTCTGACGGATTTTCTTTAAATTCGGTAACGGTTACTCCGGTAATTTTTTTAAATGTTGAAGAAAGATGGTGAACGCTGGAGAAATCCATCATATATGCTATTTCGCTAAGAGTAAATTCATTTTGCAATACAAGTTCTTTAACTCGTTCCATTTTATTAAGCAAAATGTAACGTTCTAAGGTTATGGAGTTGTATTTAGAAAATGTTTTACTTATTTGTTGATAGGTCATGTTGAGCCGTTCTACCAGATAATCTGATTTACGAACAATTGAGTCCACATTGTTGGAGTAATGTATTAATTCGACAACTGCTTGTTTTATTTTTTCGACGAGAATAAAATCACGATCTTTTATAATGCCAAAGCCATGATTGGTCAATAGTTTATCCAGTTCTTTTTCGTTAAAATTATGGCTGGATACTGAAATTTTACCAAGATGTACATATTCGATGGTATAGTTGTTTTGAAGTAAAATTGATTCGACTTGCTTGATGCAACAACGACACAACATATTTTTAATATGAAAGATATGAAATGGTTGTTCTTTCATATTATAAACCGGTTATTTTTTTTATTTCGTTGAGCTTATTCAGCGCTTCGATGGGTGTCAGGTTATTGATATCCAGATTTTTTATTTGATCGCGAATTTGTTTTAAAACGGGGTCGTCCAATTGAAAAATGGAAAGTTGATAGCCTTCGCGTTCGGGAGCTATGGTGCTAATGGGTTTTGAGATGTCGTTTGAAGAGTTGCTTTGTTCCAGTTGCTTTAAAATATCTTTACTCCTATGTACAACGCTTTTGGGCATGCCTGCCATTTCTGCAACATGAATACCAAAACTGTGTTCAGTACCACCCGGAACAAGTTTTCGTAAAAAAAGTACTCTATTGTTTACTTCTTTAACGCTGACATGGAAGTTTTTAATTCTGTTGAACGATTTTTCCATTTCGTTCAATTCATGGTAATGCGTTGCAAAGAGGGTTCTTGGTTTACCATGAGCATATTCGTGTATATATTCGGCAATAGCCCATGCAATGGAAATGCCATCATACGTGCTGGTACCTCTTCCAATTTCGTCAAGCAATATAAGGGAGCGTGCCGAAAGGTTGTTGAGAATGGTAGCTGTTTCAATCATTTCTACCATAAAGGTACTTTCTCCTTGCGAAATGTTGTCGCTTGCACCAACGCGGGTAAATATTTTATCGACAAGCCCTATTTTTGCCCTTTTTGCCGGAACAAAAGAACCCATTTGTGCAAGTAGCACGATAATGGCCGTTTGTCTGAGCAATGCCGATTTTCCCGACATATTTGGACCGGTTATAACAATTATTTGCTGATTATCTGAATCCAAATAAATATCGTTGGGAATAAAAGGTTTGTCAGCAGGCAGTTGTTTTTCGATAACAGGGTGACGTCCTTCACTGATATCTATTACAAAACTTTCGTTTATTTCGGGCTTTGAATAATTGTTTTCGCTTGCTATGGTGGCTAACGATTGAAAACAATCGAGTTTGGAAATGATGGAGGCATTCAGTTGAAGCGTAGGTATGTAGGTTAGTATTTCGGCTAATAGTTCTTGGAATATTCGTGTTTCGATGGCAAGAATTTTTTCTTCGGCTCCCAATATCTTATCTTCGTATTCTTTTAACTCTTGAGTGATGTAGCGTTCGGCATTTACCAATGTTTGTTTTCGAATCCATTCAGGTGGTACTTTATCTTTATGTGTATTTCTAACTTCAATATAATAGCCGAAAACATTGTTGAAACTGATTTTGAGCGATGGGATGCCCGTTCTTATGCTTTCTCTGTTTTGTAAATCGTTTAAATATTCTTTGCTGTGGTATAAGATGTTTCTAAGTTCATCTAATTCTGCGTCCACGTTTGAGTTTATGGTATTCCCCTTGTTTATTACTATAGGGCAATCGGGGTTGATGAGCGAGGCAATTTTGTCCGAGAGTGTTTGACATTCATTCAACTGTCCGGCTAATACTGAAACCGGGCTTTGTTGTGGAAAAAGATTTTTTATTTTTTTTATGGCAAACAACGCATTGTTTATCTGTACTACATCTCTGGGACCTGCTTTTGCAATAGAAACTTTAGAAATAAGTCGCTCTAAATCGCCGATATGACGTAGATTGTTGATGAGCTCTTGAACAAAATCGTAAGATTTTGTAAAGAATTCGACTAGTTGTAAGCGTGTATTAATTTGTGCAATGTCTTTTAGCGGGAAAGCAACCCAACGTTTCAACATACGCGAACCCATTGGGGTTTGAGTTCGGTCGATAATATCGATTAGCGTTTTGGCATTTTCATTGGTCGAATATAATAATTCAAGATTTCGTAGTGTGAATTTGTCAATCCAGACATATTCTTCGTGATATAAGCGTGCTATGCTTGTAATGTGTTTGAGTTTGTCATGTTGAGTTGTATCGAGGTATTGCAAAATAGCGCCACATGCTGCAATTCCAACTGAAAAATCTCCAATGCCGAAGCCTTTAAGCGAATCTACTTCGAAATGCCGAATCAGTCTCTCTTTGCAAGTGTCTAACGTATAATACCAATCGTCGAGTTTATATAAATAGTATTGTTGTGAAAGCCATGCATGTATTTGTTCGTGCTGACTTCGTTCGTAAAGTATTTCTTTGGGCTGAAAACTTTGTAGTAATTTATCTATTTGCTCTTGATCTCCTTCGGTAGCTAAAAATTCTCCGGTTGATATGTCTAAAAGAGCAATGCCAAATAGTTTTTTTTCGAAATATACGGAAGCTAAGAAATGATTTTCTTTGTTAGTAAGAGCATTCTCGTGTGTTACAATACCCGGCGTGATAAGTTCTGTAACTCCTCTTTTTACTATTGTTTTGGCAAGTTTAGGGTCTTCTAGTTGGTCGCAAATAGCAACACGTTGGCCTGCTCGAACTAGCTTTGGTAAATAAGTATCTAAAGCGTGATAAGGAAACCCGGCTAAAGCCATTTCGGAAGCATAGCCGTTGTTTCTACTGGTAAGGGTAATGCCGAGTATCGATGATGTTTTAACGGCATCATCGCCAAATGTTTCGTAAAAATCGCCAACCCTGAAAAGCAAAATGGCATCGGGATACTTTGCCTTAAAGCTGTTGTATTGCTTCATCAAAGGTGTTGAATCGTTGGTTGCCATAATGCTAAAAGAGTGCAAATTTAAAAGAATTATTTGAAAACGAGAAAGAAAAAAGTTGAAAGTTAAAAGTAAGGGTTAAAAAGTTAGAATAACGTCATACTGAACTTGATTCAGCATCTTCTTTTATGCTTCACTTTTTTTCGTGTCATTCAAAAGTAGAATTTTTTAACGTTTAAAATATTCTTTTACAATCAGCCTGAGCGTTTTTAATTGTTAATGACTAAATGGACATATTCTTTTACAGTCAGTCTGAGCGTTTTTAATTGTTAATGACTAAATGGACCTATTCTTTTACAGTCAGTCTGAGCGTAGTCGAAGACTGACTTTGTATCGTATTCAAATAAAAGTAACAATAATAAATGCCACCCATCTTGTAAGTTCAATTAGTAAGTGCAACTTTTTTAACCGGTTGATTTAGTTTATGAAGTTTAAATTTTTTTTTCAGGAAAGAGCAGAGAAAAATCCCTGCTTCTTTCTCTGAATGGTGATAATGCCCCCTAAATCGCCAAAAATAAGTTGCGATAAGTATAAACATTTAACCAGAAAACATGGAAAAAATTAAACTATTATTCACCTTAAGAAATATTTAGTAAATTTACAGCATGAAAAGTTGCACGTATAACTTGAATCTACCAAATCTATGCAATATAGTTTGTTTTGAGGGGGGCTTACTTTTGAAAAATAATAAATTTGTTTCTTATCTTTTTGATAATTAATAGTGTTTATTAGCAAAAAATGTTTTTCGTACTTTTATCGGACATTAATGTTTTGTCATTATTTTTTTCCGTCGTATCCCCATTTCATATAAATAGCTCCCCACGTAAAACCGGCTCCAAAAGCAGCTAAAATAATATTATCACCTTTTTTAAGCTGATGTTCCCATTCAAACAAGCACAAAGGCAATGTTGCCGATGTTGTATTGCCATAACGCTGAATATTGATCATAACCTGGTCTTTGCTAATTCCCATTCGATTGGCAGTTGCTTCAATTATTCGCATGTTTGCCTGATGAGGAACTAACCATGCTAATGTTTCGGGAGTTATGTTATTGCGTTTCATAATTTCGACACTAACATCCGCCATTTTAGAAACAGCCCACTTAAAAACAGGTTGTCCTTCTTGATAAATAAAATGTTCGCGAGCAGCTACTGTCTCAAAGCTTGCAGGTTTTACAGAACCACCGGCTTTTTGATGTAAATGAATGCGGCCAACACCATCCGATTGCAACATATCGTCAATAATTCCATATTCATCGGTAGTGGGTTCTAATAATACAGCACCCGAGCCATCACCAAAAATAGGACAGGTCGTTCTATCAGTGTAATCTACGATAGATGACATTTTTTCTGCACCTACCACAATTACTTTTTTGTACTTACCACTTTCTACAAACTTTGACGCCGTTGCCAAAGCATAGAGAAAACCGCTGCAACCTGCATTAATGTCGTAACTAAAAGCATTTTTAATCCCTACTTTATCGCAAATAATATTGGCAGTAGCAGGAAATTGCATATCGGGAGTTACTGTGGCACATATTAATAAATCAATTTCCTCGGGCTTTGTGTTGGTTTTTGCCAACAAGTTTTTAACAGCTTCCGTTCCTAAGTCACTTGCTCCTTTACCTTGCTCCTTTAAAATGTGTCGCTCTTTAATTCCAATTCTTGTCATTATCCACTCATCGGTGGTATCAACCATCCGGCTTAACTCTTCGTTAGTCAGAATATACTCCGGAACAAATGCTCCGACCCCGGTAATAACTGCCTTAATATTATTCATTTTTTAAAATATTTTAAAAAGCTTCTTTTAATTTTTGAACTAATTCTGCTTTGGTTACTTTATAAGTGAGTAAAATCATATTCATAATAGCTTTTGCTGTAGATGCACCATGGCCAATGATAATAGGTTTATTTACTCCTAATACTGGCGTTCCTCCATAATTTTCAAAATTGAATTTATGGATGTATTCATCATTAATATCGCGTTTTTTCATTGCAGAATAAAAACCTTCTGCCATTTTTAAAACAATATTTCCGACAAATCCGTCCGTAATGATAACATCTGCTTTGTTTTTTAAGATATCAAACCCTTCAACATTACCAATAAAATTGATGCTCTCATTTTCTTTCATGAGTTCATACGTCGCCTTAGCTAATAAATTGCCTTTTTCAGGTTCTTCGCCAATATTTAGCAAGGCTACTTTAGGCTTTTCTACGCCGAGAACAAATTGAGCATACTTAGATGCAATGATAGCATATTGATTTAACACATCGGGTTTAGCATCGGGATTCAAACCTACATCAGCAATAATCGAAAAGTTGCCATCGGGTTTTGGTATAAACGAAGCAATACAAGGACGTATAATTCCTTCTATTACTTTTATTACCTGCATGGCTCCAACCATCATAGCACCGGTACTTCCGGCACTGGCAAAACAGTTGATTTTTTCAGCTTTTAAATATTGAAAACCGACGAAAATAGACGAGTTTTGTTTTTGAACAAAAGCCTGAGCCGGCGATTCGTGCATTTCTATTACTTCCGATGTAGGAACTATTTCAATTCTACTATCGGAAATATGGTTTTCGTTAAGGTAAGATTGAATTTTTTGTGCATCACCAAACAAAACAACGGTTACATCGTTGGGAAGTTGCTCCAACGCCATAACAGTTCCCTGTAACGAAACTAGAGGAGCATAATCGCCCCCCATAATATCAATACCTAACTTCATTTTAAAAAATTACTAAGCAGTAACTTCTTTCTCAACAGCTTTTTTACCACGATAAAAACCGCACTCGGGGCATACGTGGTGATAAATAATAGTAGCACCGCAATTTGAACAGGTTGCTAATGTAGGTAAAGAAGCTTTGTAATGCGTTCTTCTTTTGTCTCTTCTCTGTTTTGAGTGTTTTCTCTTAGGATGTGGCATTTTCTTAAATTTTTTAATTCAACATTTCTTTTAACGAATCCCAACGAGGGTCCGTATTACTTTCATTTATTAAGTACTTGTTTAATTTCGAAATCATTTCTTTATTACACAAGCTATTTCCATCGCTGTCCAGGGGATGCACTTTTCGCATGGGTATCGAAAACACAATTGTTTCAAACACGTAGGGCGCTAAATCTATCTCTGTCGAAGCCTCTGGGATAAAAACCACCTCTTCTTCGCTATCTGAGCTATTGTCTTCTGCTTTTACAACCAAATGATGCTCAAAAGAAACCGGCATCATAAATTCGTCCAAGCAGCGATCACATTCCACCTTTATTTCACCCTTCATCGAAATACTTATGTCAAATAAGCGATTCGATTTATAAAAATTAACATGAACCTTAGCCAGTATATCTACGATATCGGAATAATTATATTGCTTTAAAAATGATGCATCAATTGAAAAATCAAATTGATGCAAACCATCTTTCGTGCCAACTATTGGAACAATATAATCATTCAACGATTTCACTTACAAAAAAATTTTTGCAAAGGTATAGAAATAATTTTTTATAGCCAAAGATTTTTTTAATTCATAACGTTATTTCCATTTTTTTGGTTTAATTTTACCCTCTTAATTATATCGTATATACAACATGAATAATTTTCAACTTTCAAAATTTTATTTTTACACAGGTCCAAGCTATTATTTAAGCAAACCTGCATGTGTTTTTAATTTGAATATATCAAACCAATCAACGATAAAAACATTCGAAGATGAGGTTTATAAATTCTTCCCATCTATTAAAAACAAGAAAATACCTGATGTAGCTGGTTTATTTGCAGAAACCCTCATGGCTATTTTAAAAATGGATATTGATTTATTTATAAGTCATTATAACATCTCAACTGATGGCAATGAATATGTTATAGCTGTTGAATACCTTGACAAAGGGACAACGAAAGCAGCCGCCTTTTTGGTCAGCGAATGGTTTAATGCCATTGAAAATAACGAAAATTTCAATTTTAAAACAAATTATGAAGCGTTGCAAGCCCGATTCGACAAATCATTGTTTGGCGGACCTACTTTGTATTCGCTTATCGAAGCAGGTGTTAAACTCGATATTCCGGTATTTTATTTATACGAAGAAAATCAGTTTCAATGGGGCTATGGAGTAAAACAATTACGTGGTCGCTCCACAACGTTCCATACAGACGGAATAAAAGACACGGAGTTTACCATGTTTAAAGATATGGTTGGCGATTTTTTGATGATGTGTGGCTTCCCTACTCCACAGGGAGTAAATTGTTTTTCGGAAGAGGAAGTTGTATGCGAAGCAAAGAAATTGGGATTTCCCATTGTAGTAAAACCTGTTGCCGGACATAAAGGACAAGGTGTTACTACCGGAATCATGTCGGAAGAAGAAGCAAGAAAATCGTTTAGACAGATAGTAAGCTTAGCCGAAGAACAAGGTGTGGCGTTTGAAGGAGCGCTCGTTCAACAACAGATATACGGAACCGACCACCGATTACTTTCGGTAGGAGGTAAATTTGTTGCTGCATTAGAGCGTGTTCCCGCTTATGTTGAAGGCAACGGAAAAGAAACCATCGAAATGCTCATTGAAAAAGAAAATGCTAAAGAAATTAGATTAGATAATGCTCGCTCGCCACTTTGCAAAATTAAAATTGATGATAACCTAAAAGACTTTCTGGCACTTCAAAATAAAGATTTAACTTATATTCCTGATGCAGGCGAAAAAATAACACTCAGACGAGTAGCCAACATTTCTGCCGGAGGTGTTTCTATAAACGTTACTTCAAAAATTCATCCCGACAATGTAAAATTAGTTGAAAATATTGCTCGGTATTTTAAAGTAAAATGTTTAGGCATTGATGTTTTAGCTCAAGATATATCGAAATCGTGGCGAGAAGGAAATTTCGGAATCATAGAAATCAATGCCGGTCCCGGTGTTTTTATGCACCTTGCTCCAGCATACGGCGGAAGCATTGATGTACCTAAGCATATAATGCTCTCACATTTCGACACACAAACGAAAGGAAGAATTCCAATAATTGCCGGTAATTTTATTCCACAAC
The DNA here is from genome assembly GCA_035371305.1 of Bacteroidales bacterium. Lineage (GTDB taxonomy): Bacteria > Bacteroidota > Bacteroidia > Bacteroidales > GWA2-32-17 > Ch61. The sequence continues at coordinate 4,706 of DAOOWN010000069.1, read as the reverse complement.
AAATGATGGAAAAAATTGTCTCTATTTTAAACGATGAATACAAAGATTTATTTGTAGGTACGCTTAGCTCCGAAGGTGTATTCTTTAACAATGATTATTTTTTTAATAATCCCGAACACGATCAAAATGTAAAAATAATACTTCGTAATCCCGATGTAAATGTTGCCATCTTTCAACATACCAAAGACGATATATACGACTATGGAATATTGCATCAAGGAGCCGACATTATAATATTAGACGAACCTTCGTATTCTGAAGAGAAAGTACTAAACGAACAACTTCTTAAAGATGGACTAATCATTGTTTTAGAAAACGACAAAGGAATTTTATACCGCAACGATGATGAATTGAACCGATTTACTTTTTATTCAGATGAAGATAAATATAAAGTTGTAGCTCAAATAATTACCGATGAAATGGAACAACTATTAAAAAAATATCATGTTTAATTAAAATTATAAGCTATGTTCACATTATTTAAAAATGCCGATGTTTACACACCCGATTATATTGGGAGAAAAGACATTTTAGTTGGCGGTGGTAAAATATTAGCCATTGCCGATCAATTAGAAAGCCCTAACGGTATTGAATGCGAAGTCATTTCTGCAGAAGGTCTAAAAGTCATTCCGGGCTTAATTGATGCACACGTGCATATTGCCGGAGCAGGTGGCGAAGGCGGTCCCTCTACACGCACACCGGAACTGCAACTCAGCATGTTGGTAGAAGCAGGAGTTACTACAGTGATTGGTTGTCTTGGCACTGATGGTATGACTCGCACGGTAGAATCGGTTCTTATGAAAGCAAAAGGACTTCGTGCAGAAGGCGTTTCGAGTTGGATTTATACAGGCTCTTATCAAATACCTACCCCAACCATTACAGGTGAAGTTGGAAGAGACATTGCACTTATTGATGAGGTAATTGGAGTGGGCGAAGTAGCGTTAAGCGATCACCGTTCTTCTTGGCCAAATACCGATGAATTACTTCGTTTGGTTGAACATGCACGCGTTGGAGGAATGTTAGGCGGTAAAGCAGGTATTGTAAACATTCACCTTGGCGACCAACAAGATCCGTTTCAACCTATGTACGATGTGATTGAACGAAGCCATGGAATGCTGAAGCTAACACAATTCTTCCCAACTCATTGCAATAGGAATGATTATACCTTAGAATCAGCCAAAGAATTTGCAAAACGCGGCGGATATATTGATATTACTACAAGTTCTTATCCTTATTTCCCGGAATACGAAGTAAAACCATCTAAATGTATTCCAATATTGCTTGAAGCAGGTATCCCCATTGAAAAAATAACATTTACTTCAGACGCTTGCGGTTCATTACCCGGATTTGACGAAAACGGAAACCTCATTAAATTAGAGATGGGACTTCCATCGGCGAACTTTCGCGAACTGATGGATGCAGTTAATCAAGAAGGCGTTCCATTAGAAATAGCGGTAAAAGTGCTGACTTCAAACCCCGCTGATATTTTAAAATTACATCAAAAAGGACGTATAGCCGTAGGTAAAGATGCTGATTTGGTGTTTATCGACAATCAACGAATTTACCACGTTATGGCAATGGGAAAATTTATGATGAAAGACGCTACAATATTAAAAAAAGGTAGCTACGAAAAATAATGTATATTTAACCAATTAAAGGCTGTCATTGTCTGGCAGCCTTTTTTAATTCATAAGAAGATGAATCCTTATTTAATATATGTTGGAGGTGAATTTCTTACAACCGAACATAAACTAGAAATCAGAAATTCATTCTCAAATGAGCTGGTAGCAGAAACATACTTAGCTACAACCGCTGAGTTAGAAAAAGCTATTTTAAAAGCAACGGCAGCAAAAGAGAGCATGAAAGAACTGCCTTCTTTTAAAAGATACGAAATACTTATGCAAATTGCTGAAGGAATTCGCTCAGATAAACAACGTCTGGCAGAAATATTGGCGTTGGAAGCTTGCAAACCTATCAAATACGCACTAAGCGAAATTGACAGGGGAATTCAAACCTTTATTGTTGCAGCAGAAGAAAGCAAACGTCTGCCATCAGAATATATTTCGATTGATTGGACTCCTGCCGGTTTAGGAAAAGAAGGAATAATACGATACTTTCCAGTTGGACTTATTGCCGGTATCGTTCCTTTTAATTTCCCACTCAATTTAGCTGCCCATAAAATTGCTCCGGCAATTGCTTCAGGAAATTGCATTATTATTAAACCTGCACGCTCAACTCCACTTTCTACCTTAGAATTAGCTAAAATCATTGACAAAACTGATTTACCCAAAGGAGCTTTCTCTGTTTTACCCATGGACAGGAAAGCCGGACAACAACTTGTAACAGACACCAGAATTCAAATGCTTACTTTCACCGGTTCGCCCGAAGTAGGCTGGAAAATGAAAAGCGAAGCAGGTAAAAAGAAAATTACGCTCGAATTAGGTGGCAATGCAGGAGTTATCGTTACACCTTCTGCTAATATAGATGTAGCAGTAAAAAAATGTATCGTCGGAGCTTTCTCGTATTCAGGTCAAATTTGTATTCATACACAACGAATTTATGTTCATTCATCTGTTTTTGATGAATTTATAAAAACATTTTGCCGCACTACTTCGCAACTTAAAATTGGTCAGGCTTTAAACCCCGACACCGATATTTCTGCCATGATAGACGAAGAAAATGCAATAAGAGTAGAACAATGGATAAACGAAGCCGTTGAACAAGGAGCAAAAATAGTATGCGGAGGTAAAAGAAATGGAGCAATTGTAGAACCCACCGTACTTACTAATACGCAATCAGAAATGAAAGTCTGTGGTTTAGAAATTTTTGGACCGGTTGTAACTATTGAGCCTTATACAGATTTTAAACAAGCGATAAACCTAATTAACAATGGCGAATACGGACTTCAAGCCGGCGTTTTTACAGATTCTATCGTTGAAATGAATCATGCTTTTGAACATCTGGATGTTGGAGGAGTAATTATTAACGACATTCCCACATTCAGAGTTGATCATATGCCTTATGGAGGCGTAAAAAACAGCGGATTCGGCAGAGAAGGAGTAAAATATGCCATAATGGAAATGATGGAACCTAAAATAATGGTAAAACCGAAATAATTTATGGACGAACACATCAACAATCCAAAAAGTCCAAAGTTTTATGTAAAAAAATACTTAGACTCCATAAAAGAAACACTGAAAAATAAAGTTGTAATCGACATTCCGGCGGGAAATGGAGTTACATCAAAAATTTTACATCAATATGGCGCTAATGTTATAGCTTTTGATCTTTTTCTGGAGTATTTTATGTTTGATAAAATTCAGTGTCAACGCGCAGATATTGACGCTGGAATTCCATTAGAAAATCAAACTGCTGATTACATCATTTGCCAAGAAGGGATTGAACATTTTAGCGACCAACTCAAGGCGTTTAAAGAGTTTAACAGATTATTAAAAAACAACGGTACGCTTTGTATTACAACTCCATCTTACTCAAATATTGCTGCAAAATTCAGCTATTTGCTTTTCGAAAGCGAAAACTTTAAACAAATGCCACCCAACGAACTTGACGATATTTGGATGTCGGATAAAACACTAACTAACAATATTTATTATGGACACATTTTCCTGATTGGAAATCAGAAATTAAGAATACTTGCTAAACTGGCCGGATTTGATATTAAGGAAATTAAATACATGCGAATAAGCAAGGATTCCTTATTTCTTGTACCAATCTTCTATCCTTTTATTTTAATAAGCTCATATATAAGATATTATAAATATTTAAAAAAACACAAAGAAATCGATATATCAATAAAAAAGCATATTTATAAGGAACAACTAAAAATGAACATTTCAATTAAAAATCTAGTAAACAAGCATACATTTATTATCTTTGAAAAGAAAATGGAACTATACAACATCGATTTAAGGCATGATTCATTATTAAAACCATTCAATAAAGTAATGTAACCTTTTTTCTTTCAAAAAATAACCTTACCTTTATAAAATTAATTTTTTAAATTTTTTATACATGAATATTGACAAAAACAAAGTAGTTGAATTATCATTTCAACTTCATTTAAGTGGCTACGATGGCGAGCTTATTCAAGAATTCGCAAAAGAAGAACCCTTTAAATTTATTTTTGGTGTTGGGCAATTATTAGAAAGCTTCGAAAATAAACTTAACGGACTAACCGAAGGTCAAACTTTCAAATTCATGCTACCTGTTACAGAAGCATATGGCGAAGTTGACGAAGAAGCCATCATCGATTTTCCACCCTCAGCATTAAATATTGACAAAGAATACCTTTATGTTGGCTCAGCTCTTCCTTTTAAAGACGAAGACGGCAACGAAATGGAAGGTACCATTGTTGAAATTAACGACAATGCTATTAGTATTGACTTCAATCACCCACTTGCCGGTGAAGACCTTTATTTTGAAGGAAAGATTGAAAAAGTTCGTGAAGCAACTCCCGAAGAATTAGCTCATGGTCATGTTCATTAAAAAATAAAATCCTACCGCATAAAAAAATCGTCTCTTACATTTGGGACGATTTTTTTTTTATTTTTTTTTGATTTATTTTTGTATAAAAATTTAAACTATGAAACATTTCTTTTCTTTATCGTTGATTTTATTTTCATTTCTTGCTAATGCTCAGCAAACCTCGCCTCAGGTTATTGCTACAAGCGGAAATATCAGCCAAC
>DAOOWN010000068.1:0-16172 GCA_035371305.1 Bacteroidales bacterium | reverse complement strand
AAAGGAAGGGGGAGACGTTTTTCCATTAACAACGTGGTGAAACTAAACACATATTCATTAACTTTTCAGATATATGATTTCAAATTTAGAAATATTATTAGCAAAAAATTAGAAACTGAGTTAGTTGATTCAATTATTCCAAGTGTTAAACCAATTACGGATCCGCTTAAGTCTTTAGATTTTAAACTAAGAAACGTTTTAGTAGATGATTATACTAAACAGTATTACTTTTTTATTGGAACTTCTAGAACTTATGAATATAAAAATATATTGGTTATTACGGATAATAATTTTGATATTCTTGGTGAAACATTTTTTCCTAAAATTTCTTCAAATGTTGTTTTTACAAAAGATTATATATATAGTTTTGATTATAATTATAATACAGATTCAGTAATCGTAGATGTTTTTAAAAAGCCTATATTCCATGTTGAAAGTGTGGACAGTATTAAAAATATAATGATTAGAATTAAAGAAAAAAATGAACAAATGCTAGGTGAAGAAAAATGTATAAAAACAACTAAAAATATTGAAAATAATTCTAAATTTGAATATTTTAGAAAATTAAATATTCCAGATTCTTCATTTTTTGCTATTTGTTTGTATAACAATGTTTGTAATAGTTGCTATAATTATGTTTTGAAGAATTTATCAATAAATTATAACTATTATAAAAAATACCCAATTTATTTAATTATTCAAGGAGATAATACGAATCAAATCAGGTATCAACTAAAAATGGAAGGGTTGTCAAATTTTAAAAGAATTTATATTGATAGTCTTTTTCAATATGAAAGATATGATCCATATCCAGAGAAATCAACACGTTTGGTTGGAGTTAATAAAAATAAAATATTTTTTGATAAAAATTATTTACCAGGTTTTCAAAAAGATTTGTTTGAAAACTTAGATTCTTTATTGAAAAATAGATAGTGTCTCCAAAAATGAGTAAACTGTAATTCACTCCAAATTTTTACGTTTTAAATTATTACCTTTGTTACAAAATTATAATATACTTTACAATTTTTTTGTGACACTATCATACTATCAAAAAAAATGTTAAGAAATTATCAAAAAATATAAATCACTTAATACCCCAAGTGTTTTAGCATAGAAATAGCACTTTGTTCTTTAGCAAAGAGCTTTGTCGAGTAATCGCCGTTTTCGTCTTTAGTAATGATAATGTGTTTTGGAGCCGGTATTAAGCAGTGTTGAATACCACCGTACCCACCCAATGTGTCTTGGTATGCACCGGTATGGAAAAAGCCGATGTACAAAGGATTTTCGGGGTTGAATTTGGGAAGGTAAATAGCGTTTACATGGGCTTCTTCGCTGTAGTAATCTTGACTATCGCAGGTAAGTCCGCCTAAGAATACTCGTTCATAGGGTTCGTCCCACCCGTTGATAGCAAGCAATATAAAACGCTGATTCATAGCCCAAATATCCGGCATGTTGGTCATAAACGAACTGTCAATTATGTTCCAAAGTTCGCGGTCGTTTTGTTTCTTTTGATCTAATATAGAATAAAAAACAGCTCCACTTTCGCCAACGGTAAATGAACCGAATTCAGTAAAAATATTTGGCTCGGGTACATCAGCTTGGTTGCAGAGCGTTTTTATTTGGCTCACAATTTCTTCGGTCATGTATTCATAATCGTAGCTAAAAGCCAATGAATTTTTAATGGGAAACCCTCCTCCGATATTGATACTATCGAGTTCCGGGCATATTTTCTTTAGTTCTATATAGATGTTAACCGACTTATGTAATTCACTCCAATAGTAGGAGGTATCTTTAATTCCGGTATTGATAAAAAAGTGCAACATTTTAAGTTCGAACTTTTTGTTGTTCTTAATTCGTTGCTTATAAAAATCGAGTATGTCGTTGTACCTGAAACCAAGTCGTGAAGTGTAGAATTGGAAACTGGGTTCTTCTTCGGAAGCGATTCGTATGCCTAATTTTGCTTTAACTTTAATGTTTTTTTCATAATAGTTCAGTTCGTTCATGTTGTCCAAAACGGGGATGGTATTATGAAAACCTCCATTTATCGTTTCGCAGATGTATTGCATATAAAGGGGTTTCTTAAACCCATTGCAAATAATATAGTTATCGGTCGTTATTTTACCGTTTTCGTACAAACGATCTATAATGGGGAAGTCGAAAGCAGAAGAAGTTTCAAGATGAATATCATTTTTGAGTGCTTCGTCTAACACAAATTCAAAATATGAGCTTTTGGTGCAATAGCAGTAAAAATAATCGCCATTGTAGTCGGTTTTGGCAAAAGCTACGTTAAACATTCGCTTTGCTTTCTGAATTTGTTCAGATATTTTTGGTAAATATGAAATTTTAAGAGGTGTTCCATATTGCTTAATGATGTCCATTAAAGGAATGTCGTGGAAGTGTAATTCGCCATCGATTACTTCAAAACCTTGTTGTGGCCAATCAAAAGTTTGTTCAATTAAATCGTAATACCTTGTCTTCATTTTTTTAATCCAAGTTAGTTAAGTTGTTAAAAAATGGAACATCCGATTAACTTAGTTAATTAGATTTTTGCAAAACTAATCAATATTTATATATGCTGTTCATACTAATCGATAATTTTTTATCAGCTTTTTAAGTAATTTTTAACGAAGCTATTTCGAGCTTACTTTAAAATTTAAGTTCATCTTTATTGGTGTATTATATTGTTAATAAGTCTTATATGATAACAATAAATTCATTAAAAAAAACAAGAACAATTAATGACGGAACAAAAAATATCATTCCTACTCTTAGTATTTCGATGTATCTTTGTCGTATGAATTTTGAGCTTTTTTCTTCATTCAAGCCAACCGGCGATCAACCCGAAGCCATCCAGCAACTTACGGACGGACTGTTGTCTAATACAAAATTTCAGACATTATTGGGCGTAACAGGCTCCGGTAAGACGTTTACCATTGCCAATGTTTTAGCCAACGTTAACAGGCCGACTTTGGTTTTGAGTCATAACAAAACCTTGGCAGCACAACTATACAGTGAGTTTAAGCAATTTTTCCCAAACAACAAAGTGGAGTATTTTGTTTCGTATTATGATTACTACCAACCCGAGGCGTATATTCCGGCTTCCGATACGTATATTGAAAAAGATTTGTCGATTAACGAAGAAATAGAAAAATTGCGGTTAAGTGCTACATCTTCATTGCTTTCGGGACGAAGGGATGTGATTGTCGTTTCATCGGTAAGCTGCATTTATGGAATCGGTAATCCCGATGATTTTTATGAAAATGTAATATTGATTAAAAAAAATCAAAAGATTGCTCGCGATACTTTGTTGCGAAAAATGGTTGATTCGCTTTATTCGCGTTCGGAAGTAGAATTTAAACGCGGTAATTTCAGAGTAAAAGGCGAAACGGTAGATATTTTTTTGGCATACGGCGATGAGGCGCTAAGGATTATTTTTTGGGGCGATACCATCGAAGAAATTTATACCATTCATCCCGAAACAGGTAAGACAATTGAGGAGTTTCAAGAATTTTCGATTTATCCCGCCAATATTTTTGTAACATCAAAAAGCAGACTTCAAAAAGCTATTGAGCAAATACAGGACGATATGGTATTGCAAGTATTGGAGTTTAAAAAGCAAAATCGTCTGCTCGAGGCTCAGCGTTTGGAAGAGAGAGTTACGTTTGATTTGGAAATGATAAAAGAATTGGGTTATTGTTCGGGAATTGAAAATTATTCAAGGTATTTTGACGGTAGAAAACCAGGATCCAGACCTTTCTGCTTGTTGGATTATTTTCCGAAAGATTTTATAACGGTAATTGACGAAAGCCATGTTACACTTCCTCAACTTAGAGGTATGTATGGCGGAGATAGAAGCAGAAAAGAAAATTTGGTGGAGTATGGCTTTCGATTGCCGGCAGCTAAAGACAACCGTCCGCTGAAGTACGATGAGTTTATGTCGTTGGTGAACCAGGTTATTTTTGTCAGTGCCACTCCGGCCGAAGAGGAATTGAAATTGTCCGAAGGCGTTATCGTTGAGCAAGTTGTAAGACCTACCGGTATAATGGATCCGGTTATAGAGGTAAGACCAAGTCAATTTCAGGTGGATGATTTATTGAAAGAAATTAAAGAGCGAATAAAATTACAGCAACGTGTGCTGGTTACAACTCTAACGAAGCGAATGGCAGAGGAGTTAAGCAAATATTTGTTGGAGTTGGATATTAAATGCAGCTATATTCATTCGGATGTTGATACGTTAAAGCGTATTGAAATCATGGATGGATTGCGAAACGGTCAATTTGATGTGTTGATTGGTGTTAATTTGCTAAGGGAAGGACTGGATTTGCCCGAGGTTAGCTTGGTTGCCATTTTAGATGCGGATAAGGAAGGTTTTTTACGGTCGGAACGTTCGCTTACCCAAACAGCCGGAAGAGCTGCACGACATCTGGAGGGAAAAGTAATTATGTATGCCGATAAAATTACCGAATCGATGCAGAGAACCATTAACGAAACCCAGCGAAGACGAGAAAAACAAATGAAATATAACGTTGAAAATAATATTACTCCGACCCAAATTGTAAAAAACACCAAATCGTTGAGCAGTGAGCGAAAAGCAGCAAATGAATACACTGTTTCATCTGACGCCAATACACTGGCTGCCGATCCTGTTAGCCAATATATGACAAGAGAACAGTTGCAAAAAGCAATAAAAGAAAGCAGACGAAAAATGGAAGAAGCAGCCAAAAATCTTGATTTTATGGAAGCGGCTATGTATAGAGATGAGATGTTCCGTTTGCAGGACCTATTGAAATCGAAATAAAAAATTAAGCTTGATTTCATTAGGGGTAGAAAATCTGTAACAATAAATAGATTATCACAGAGAATGATAATATTTTGTTTTTAAAAGAACAGATATTGTTTTTCGGCAAAGGGTTATTCTTCTGGCTTTTTTTCCTTGCTTTTTTAATATATCTTTGCAAAAATCAAATTTAATTCACCATGCGTAGATTTATTCTTTTATTTGTTTCGTTGTTTTTTGTCTTTAACCTGCTTGCCGATGAAGGCATGTGGTTATTAACGATGTTGAATAAGAAATACAGCGATTTACAGAAAGCAGGTTTAAAACTTTCTGCAGATGATATTTATAACGTAAATCGTTCGTCGTTAAAAGATGCCATAGTACAATTTGGAAACGGTTGTACGGGCGAAGTTATTTCAAAGAATGGTTTAATATTAACCAATCATCATTGCGGGTATGGTCAAATTCAATATCATAGCACTGTGGAGCACGATTATTTGTCGGATGGCTTTTGGGCAAAGAGTTACAGCGAAGAACTTGCAAATCCGGGTCTGACAGTAAGCTTTTTAGTAAGGGTTGAAGATGTTACGCAGCAAGTATTGAAAGATGTTACCTCGAATATGACTGAAAATGAACGCAATCAGAAAATACAAGAGGCATCCAAACCCTTAATTGAAAATGCTACCAAAGAAACCGGCTACAGAGCAATGGTACGCGATTTCTTTGGTGGGAATCAGTATCTCTTGCTTGTTTACGAAGTTTTTAGCGATGTTCGTTTAGTAGGTGCCCCTCCTTCATCTATAGGGAAGTTTGGCGGCGATACCGACAATTGGATGTGGCCACGTCATACCGGCGATTTTTCTATGTTCCGCGTATATGCAAACAAAGATAATAAACCCGAAAAATACTCCAAAGACAATAAACCCTATAGTCCTAAACATTCGCTTCCGGTATCGTTGGCTGGAGTTCATCAAAATGATTATGTAATGATTATGGGTTATCCCGGAAGAACAAGCCGATACATGACTTCGTTTGGGGTAGAAGAAGCCATTGAACGTATCAATCCAACTATTGTTAAGATTAGAGATAAAAAATTGGCCGTTTATCGACAAGATATGAACAAAGATGCTAAAATACGAATACAATATGCATCCAAATATGCCCGAACCTCCAATTATTGGAAGTATTATATCGGACAAACAAAAGGGTTGAAGCGTTTACGTGTTGTTGATACAAAACGTCAGCAGGAGCAAGCATTTATGAATTGGGTTAATCAATCGCCCGAACGCATTGCAAAATATGGAAATGTAATTAAAATGTATCAGGAAGCATATACCAACCTTAAAGATTATAATGTATTTAAAACCTATCTATCCGAGGCCGGAGTAAGAGGAATTGATATTCTGGGCTTTGCTAATAGATTTTTAACACTTTATAAAGTTTTGGAAACGGATACATTGGCTAAAGAAAAGAAGGATAAACTAATTGAGCGAATGAAATCCGAAACGGAAGATTATTACAAAGATTTTAATGCTCCAACCGATCAAAAAGTATTGGCAACACTTATAGCTATGTTTGCACAAGATATTTCAGAAAAATATTTACCGACAGAACTATTGAAAATAAAAAAAGCATATAAAGGTAATTTTGATAAATATGCAAAAGAAGCTTTTGAAGTAAGTATATTTAAAAATAAAGAAAGCGTGTTGGCCTTTTTAAGCAATCCTACCTATAAGAAACTGGATAAAGACCCCATTTTTGCATTAATGTATTCAATGGTAGGTGCCGGTAAAAAGTTTGATTCCGAATTTGAAAAAGATAAGGAAAACCTAACAAAAGCTGAACGTTTATACATTGCCGGTCTCATGGAAATGAACCCCGATAAAGTAATGGCACCCGATGCTAACTTTACCATGCGACTTACGTTTGGTCATGTATTGCCTTATTTCCCTGCAGATGGTATTTTTTACGATTATTACACCACCCTCGATGGTATTATGGAAAAAGAAGATCCAACCAGCAATGAGTTTAACGTTCCTGCAAGATTAAAAGAATTGTGGAAAAACAAAGATTACGGACCCTATGCTGAGAATGGTGTTCTACGTACTTGTTTTTTGAGTAATACCGATATAACGGGAGGCAATTCCGGTAGTCCTGTTATTAATGCCAAAGGCGAATTGGTGGGCTTAGCTTTCGATGGTAACTGGGAAGCTATGAGCGGAGATATAGCTTTTGAACCAGACTTGCAGAGAACTATTTCGGTCGATATTCGCTATGTGATGTTTATAATCGATAAATTTGCCGGTGCAAAAAATATTATCGACGAAATTCAATTTGTTCGTTAGAATAGTTATTTAATAAATAAATTCATATCTGAATGCGGCTGCTACAAAAATGGCAGCCGTTTCGCTTCTTAATACATTACTTCCGAGAAAAATTGGAGTGAAATTATATTGTTGGGCAAGTTCCCATTCTTTTTCTGTAAAGTCACCTTCGGGTCCAATTAAAATTGTATAGGAAGTTGATTTTGATGAGGTAATCCAGTTTTTTATGTTTACTCGTTCTCCCTCGCAACGTGCAATGGCTTTATTTGTATTTGTTTCAGTTTTAATAAAATCATCAATTTTTTGTAAGGAGTTTATTTTGGGTAAATAAGATTGCCGGCTTTGTTTTAAAGCTGAAATACAAATTTTGTTCATTCGTTCCAAATTGATGTGTTTTTTTTCGGTGCGATGACATAAAAGCGGGGTGATTTGCTCAATACCTAATTCAACCGCTTTTTCTATAAACCATTCGAACCGGTCGGAATGTTGCAAAGGCGACATGGCAATATGCAGCTTATAGGGAAGGGGAGACGTTTCTATTGTTTTATTCACTTCCACGATTGTCTTTTTATAATCGTTACTTACAATGGTAGAAATCGCTAATTTCCCATTACCGTTGCTTAATAGTAGTTGATCGCCCGGTTGAAGTCGTAATGCTTTTACAGCATGTTTCGATTCTTCTTCGGGTAATTGAATAAATTGTGATTCAATTTCGGGTATATAGAAACAATTGATGTTTTGCTTTATTTCTTTAGGCTCCATTATTACAACTCTCTTAATGAATATCCAAGTTTGGTTAAATTTTCGGGACGGATGATATTTTTTAGCTTAGTGTCTTCAATGAGTTGCAGTTTTTCATTTGCTTCAATAATTGACAAATGTTCGTTTTTCATCAGTATAGCTAATTCTGTAGCTTTGTGGTATCCGATGTACGGAATAAGAGCTGTAGTAATGCTTGGGCTATGCAATAATTGATTGTTAGATTTTTCGCTATCAATTTGCAGGTTATGTAAGCAATTATTTGTTAATGAGCGATTGGCTTGAATCAGTAAGTTTAAGCTGTTTATAAGTGCGTAACCAATAATGGGAGCATATGCGTTGAGTTCTAAACAGCCTTGCCCACAAAGATTACTAATGAGCATATCGTTGCTGTATATTTGATGTGCAATACTAATGACAAATTCGTTAATTACAGGGTTTACTTTTCCGGGCATAATTGAACTTCCTGCTTGATTAGCGGGTAAATGAAGTGTTTTTGCTCCAATATCGGCCGAAAGCAATCTGAGGTCGTTGGCTATTTTTTCGAGGTTAACGGCATGAGATTTTAATATGGCATGCACTTCGACTAGCGAGTCGAGGTTTTGAGTGGAGTCGCTTAAATTTTCTCCTCGAGCAATGGGTAAGTTGGTTAAACGCTGCAATTCGCTTACTACTTCCATAATATAAAAGCGAGGTATAGCAAGTCCGGTTCCTATTGCTCCTCCGCCTAAGTTCACAACTTTAATTCGCTCAAAACATTTAGAAGTTCGCCACCAATCGCGTGATAATGCATCGTTGTATGCCGAAAAAAGTTTGCCAAAGGTTGTCGGGACAGCTTCCTGCATCTGCGTATAACCTATGCGAACTACATTTCTGTATTGGTTTTCAAGTTTTTCAAATTGCAGGCGTGTTTCGTTAATGGCTTGCTCCAACTTCTCAAGCAGATCCATTGCAGCTACTTTAAGTGCAGTAACGACAGTATCGTTCGTTGATTGGAAAATATTTGCGTGTTCTATGGGGTCGATAAAATGATATTCACCGGCTTTTTTACCGATATGTTGAAGTGCTAAATTGGTTATTATTTCGTTGATATTCATGTTGATGCTTGTTCCTGCACCTCCTTGTATAGCCGGCACGATAAAGTGTTCAAAATATTTTCCTTGTTTAACATCGGAAGCTGCATTTTGCAATGCTATTATAATATGGTCATCGAAAAAATGTAATGAGTTTAAGTTCGCTTGTTTTTGAGCTTCGTTTTTTAATTTTTCGTAGGTTATGTAGCAAGCAAGCTTAACGGTACCCATTGCTTTGTACCATTCTATTGGAAATAGCGTCTGATTTGAAAAATTGTGTTTTGCTCTTAGCGAGTGAATACCATATAATGCAAAATCGTCAATTTCTAAAGTTCCTAAAAAGTCTTTTTCTGTGCGCATAGCTTTAATGCTGTTTGATACAAACTTACGGAAAGTTTTTAACAGTACAAAAATTGACGTTTATTTTAGATGAGTAGAAAATAGATTTTTTGGATGTCTTTTTTTATTATTTAGTTGCAACATCCTTATTTGTTCGAATGAAATCTTTTATAGAAATTAATATGGGGTCGAATGTAAAGTATTGGCATAGTGCCGGCATGTTGTCATTATATATACCATACATAATATCAGGGTCGAAGGACATGGCTTCACCCGAGTTGTCAACATACGATTTTACATTCGGCATTCGGTAAAGGTTTAATGTGTATTTTTCTCCTTTTACGGTTTTAATATTTAAAACAGCCAATGGTTTAGCTTTTTTTAAAGAGTCAATACGGGCTTGAGGCATATCGTTGACCCAACTATCTACTTTTGCTTTAATGGCGGAAAGAACAGTTTCCTTGGCTAAAAGAGTGTCGAAAACCTGAATAGGCTGTTGTTGGTTATTTACTAGTTCATATTCTCTGGCCGATTTACGAATAATAGTAAATGACGCTAACGGATTTTCAGGATAAATGATATTTAAAGAGTAAAAAGAATTGATAGGAATGGGAAACAGGCTAACATCTCGCCATTCTTGTTCGTTAACAAAATAGCGAACCGTAAGGTATCCGTTAAAACCGGGTTTGTGCGTAATAAATGGGACGGAGGAATTTTCTAAAATCATATAGGTCCCAAGATTATCGGGTGTGGCCGGTCCTACATAGTATGTTTTGACTTTATCGTTGTTGGCATATATTTCAACTTTTACGGAGCGAGTGGCTAAAAACTTAGTAACGTTTTCAAAAGCTGATTTAGGAACCGGCGATTTTACCTGAACGGAAGCAATAATATCTAACAGATTTCGAATAGCATCGTTGCGGGCAATAAATTTATTGTTTACACGCCAAGTATTGCCGTTTATTCGTTCTAAAAGTATAGTATTATTGTTTTTGTCGGCTAAAAATATTTTATTGACCGATGCTGTATCTTCGTAAGCAAAATCGCGTAATTCCTTTTTTATGGTGCTTTTATTATTTTTTAAAAATAAGATGGCTGAAATAATGACTATAATTCCAAAAATAATATAAAGGATGGAGTTTTTCTTTTTCATATTATTTGTTTTTTGAAAATTTCTGTTTTCTATACCACGATAATAATAATCCGAATGCTAAAATCAAAAAAGCCGGTAATGCAACATTAATAAGTTGAATCATCGATTTATTTTCTTCAATGGCAGTGCGGTCTAATAATCGAAGTTGAACAACTTTTGAGTGCAGTTCGGTAAAATTTTTATTATCGAGCATGTAGCTGACAAGGTTCATTAAAAATTCTTTGTTGCCAAAGGTTTCGCCGGTATAGCGATCGTAGCCGAGTGGTAAGGCTTCGCTTTTCAACCCCAGTCTTTTTACATGATTTCTGATTATGTCGCCGTCGCCGATTATTGCTAATTGAGTGAAATAACTTTTTTCTTTAAAAGCAATTTCTTGATGTTCATACATTTCTGGAGCCAAGCGATTTAAATAGATACTATTAAATCTTCCTTCGAGAAGAAGAGCAGTGGGAATATAGGATTTAGTAAAGAAGTCGGGATTTAATTTCTTCTTTATCAATCCTAAGTTTATTTGAAGCGGTGCATTGATCGCTCTTGAGTTTTGTGAAGTAGTCAGGAGTACTGTTTTGGTAATGGTAGAATCATCTCCAACCGGGTCAACGCTTGATACAAATTGGCCTTTAACCAGGTTAACATTTTTGCCGATAGGATGTTTGGTGTTGGGCATCAGCAAAGGAAAATAAACCCATGGCGATGGAGTGAATTGTGGTTGTGTGCCCGAAATGGCCGTATTTACCGGAATAATGGCACATTGCATATCTTGAACAAGGTTGGGATTTACCCTTGCACCGTATTTAAAAAGTTGGTCGTTAAGGTTCAAGTTTTTGATGGTAGCCATTACGGTACTGGCATAAGCAAGGCTGTCCATGTTGGCATCTACGGCATCGATAAGCCAAATAACTTTTCCGCCGTACATAATAAATTGATCGATGATGTATTTATCGAATTCGCTAAACATTGAATCGGGATTGGCAATAATGGCAAGGTCGTATTTATTGACTACCGTTACTTTTTTGTTGCTGTCGAGTGTGCGTGAAGAAAGACTATATATTTGACTGTCAAGTCTAACTCGTTCTACTTCAAAATATTCGGTTAGGGAGCGAGTAAAATCTTCTACTTCTTCGGGTGCCGATTCTCCATGCCCTTCGATAAACGCAATTCGTTGTCCGAAATCGTTTTTAAGCTTACGTATAGCATTCATCATTGAGAATTCGACATCTTCGACCGATGCATTAAGATTTTCTTCGGGCGAAAGATTCATACTGTTATGCAAGAAATCGACTGCAATTTCACGTCCGCCATAGCTAATAAGTGCACCGGGAAATAAAACTTTTTCAGATATTTTACCTTCATCATCTTTTTCCTGAACATTGGTTGGGGTAAGTCCCTTATTATAAAGTTGCTTGAATAGCTCTTTTTGTGTTTTTTTATCGGGGTTTTCGGAAGGATTTATAAACTCGTATTGAATATTGTCGCCTGCATAAGAGCGAAATTCGTCAAGTGTCTCTTTGATGCTTTTATTCAATCGTTTAAAACCATAGGGCATGTCACCTTCGAGATAAACCTTTACATATACCACATCCTTTAAATTGGTTAATATTGTTTTGGTAGTATTGGTGAGTGTATAACGTTTTTCGGCTGTGAGGTCAATACGCGTAAAGAAAAATGAAGCAATATAATTAATAAGTACAATGGAGGTAATTAAAATTAACAAATCTCTATATACCTGGCGTTTATACGATTTTCGAGAATGATTTATTCGTTCCATTTTCTGCTGGTAAGTTTGGTTTTAGTTAACAGGATAAAAAAGCTGATAATGCTTAAAAAATAAATAACATCGCGTGTATCAATAACTCCTCTGCTAATTGATTTATAATGTTCGCTGATGCCAAAAAAGTAAATAATGCTTGCAATGTTTTTAAATATGGGTAGAGAGCCTATTGCATCAAAACCGAAAAAGAATACAAAAGAGATAACAGCACCGAATAAAAATGCGATAATCTGGTTTTCTGTCATTGACGATGCATATAAACCTATTGACACATAAATAGCTGCCAGGAAAAACAATCCGATGTAAGAGCCCATTATAGCACCGGAATCGAGATTCCCCACCGGGTTTCCATAATTGTGAATGGTAATGTAGTATATAAATGTAGGTACTAATGCCAATAATACAAGCAACAGTCCGGTGAAAAACTTCGCCATGACGATTGTTAAATCAGAAATGGGGCGAGTTAGAAGTGTGTCTAGGGTTCCTCCTTTTTTTTCTTCACTAAAAAGCCTCATCGTAACGGCAGGCACTAAAAAAAGAAAAATCCAGGGCGATAAAATAAATAAACTGTCGAGGTTAGCATATCCCATATCCAGTAAATTGAACTGTCCGGGGAAGACCCAGGTAAACAATCCAATAATAATAAGGAAGATGATGATAACCAAATAACCGGTAATGGAAGCAAAAAAGCTTGATAGTTCTTTAATTAAAAGTGCTCGCATGTGATTTTAATTTTGAGTGCAAAATTATATGTTTTTATGGTCTTAACTAATTTTACTCCAATCAATTTTTTCATTCTTTAGTTTTTTTAACTTGGTTAAGAGTGAAGGATAATTAGTTAAATCTTTATTGGTTGCTAAAAGTTCCGATGCTTCTTTTCGGGCTAACGCCATAATGGGTTCATCGGATGTGATGGAGGCAATTTTCAGTTCAAAGGGCATTCCGCTTTGTTGGGTGCCTTCAATATCGCCCGGACCTCTTAATTCCATATCTTTTTCGGCAATATAAAAACCATCGTTCGATTCGCACATAATGGCAATACGTTGACGAGCTTCTTTGCTTAATTCGTGTTTTGTCATTAAAATGCAGTACGACTGATCGTTGCCTCTGCCAACTCTGCCTCTTAATTGATGCAATTGCGATAGTCCAAATCGTTCTGCACTTTCTATAATCATTACCGAAGCATTGGGTACATTAACGCCAACCTCAATAACCGTTGTGGCGATCATGATTTGTGCTTTGCCTTTAACGAAGTTGTTCATTGAAATTTCTTTTTCTTGAGGCTTCATTTGTCCGTGAACAACTGCTATAAAATAATGTGGAGGGGGAAATTCCCTCGAATAACTTTCGTATCCGTCTTCGAGGTCTTTGTAGTCGAAGTTTTCAGATTCTTTAATTAACGGAAATACAACATACATTTGGCGTCCTAAATGTATCTGTTCTTTTATGAACTTAAACAATGTTAAGCGTTTGCTATCTGTTAAGTGGACGGTTTTAATGGGTTTTCGTCCGGGTGGCAGTTCATCTATAACTGAAACATCTAAATCGCCATATACGGTCATGGCTAATGTACGTGGAATAGGAGTAGCGGTCATGACTAAAATATGGGGTTCGAGGGAGTTCTTTTGCCACAATTTGGCTCGTTGGGCGACTCCAAAACGATGTTGCTCGTCAATGACTACTAAACCAAGGTTTTTAAATTGAACGGTATCTTCTATTAAAGCATGGGTGCCGATAAGTATATGAATCTCACCACTCCGTAATCCGTGATGAATATTTTTACGCTCCGATGTTTTCGATGAACCGGTTAATAGCTCAATTTTAAGCGGAAGGTTGTTGCAAAGTTCATTTAATGTTGCAAAATGTTGTTGTGCCAATATTTCGGTGGGTGCCATTAAACATGCTTGAAATCCATTGTCAACCGCCATAAGCATTGCCATGAGTGCTACTATGGTTTTGCCACTTCCTACATCTCCTTGCAACAAACGATTCATTTGCTTACCCGTTGTAACGTCCTTACGAATTTCGCTCAATACTTTTATTTGAGCTCCGGTTAGCGAAAAGGGAAGTTGATGGAATAATAATTTTGTATAATAATCTTTCTCTTTGTAAAAAATAAAGCCGTGAATATTGTTTTGGCGAAATTTTTTTAGGTTAAGTATATTGAGTTGTATGTAGAAAAGTTCTTCGAATTTTAATCGGTATTGGGCTTTTTTTAATTCATCAAGATTGGTTGGAAAATGAATTTGAAACAACGCATCTTTTAATGGAATTAGCTTGTTTCTCATTATAATTTCGCCGGGTAACGGGTCTTGTATTGAATTATAGTAAGTTTTTAAAATGGTTTGTTGAATTTTTAAAATGGTTTTTGAGCTAATTTGTTGTTGTTTAAGTTTTTCGGGTATTGAGTAGTAGGGTTGTAAGCCTTTATTTATACTTTGTTCGTAATTAACCCAAAGTTCAATTTCGGGATGTGTAATATTAAAGCTACGGTTAAATATAGTAGGTTTTCCGAGTATTACAATATTTGCAAAGAGTGGTACCGATTTTTGAATCCATTGAAAAGCATTAAACCATATTAATTCGATGCTACCGGTATTGTCTGAAAAAGTAGCGATTAATCTTTTTGCCCTTCCTTCGCCAACTGTCTTATAATCTGTAATTTTGCCTTTGAGTTGAACATATTGCATGTCCTCGCTAAGTTCACTTATAGTATAAAATTTTGAACGGTCTATGTATTTGTAAGGGAAAAAATACAGCATATCTTCAATCGAAACGATATTCAAATGCTTAGCTAAGAGTTCGGCACGCTTTGGGCCAACTCCCGGTACAAATTGAATATTATCTGTAAGGTTGGGCATATAAAATTGCAAACTTACATTATTTTAAACAAAAAAAAGAAAATTCATGCTTTTACAAACAAAAAAGCAAGCCCGAAAGCCTGCTTTTCTTATAAAGTTTGGAGTAAGTTTTATCGTATTACACTCACAGCACCCGATTTATCGTGTTGTACATTGCTGGGGTCGGTATATTTTACTAACCAAGTATAGGTGCCGATGGGTACATCTTTATTATTTTTAGCTCTTCCGTCCCAACCGTATTTAGATGGGTCTAAGGGGTCGTATTTATCGGTTTCGTATATTATTTCTCCCCATCGGTCGTAAATATACATTTTAAAGTTTTTGGATGTAATTCCGTTTCCAACTACATAGAAAACATCGTTTAAATCATCGTTATCGGGTGAAATATAAGTAGGAGCATAAAATGTATATTCATCTTTTACCGGAACATAGCTGCGTGCGGTATCTTTGCAACCAAAATTAGTAACAGCAACCAACTCTGCCAAATAGGTTCCAATATGATGATACCAATGGTAAGGATTTTCGACATTGGATGAATCGCCATCGCCAAACGACCAGATATACATATTTGCATCGGTAGATAAATTGGTAAATAAGACTTCGGGATCAATAATGCTCGGAACTAAAGGAGAGAAGACAAATCGTGCATCGGGGGTAGGGTAAACACGAATCATATCCTGATATGTATAAGAATTAACGCATCCATGCGGGCTTGTTATGGTTAATGTAATGTCATACAAGCCATCATTATTAAAGGTATGGACAGGGTTTTGGTCGAACGATATTTCGTTTACGCTTCCATCGCCAAAATTCCATACATAGTTTTGACCGGGCGAGCTGACTTGTGGATGGAACGTAACAGTAAGTGGTTCGCAACCACTAACGGTATCTGAGCTAAATTGAACAACAGGTAGAGGATGTACGGTAATATATACCGAATCGTGAGCAGTTGAGCCGCATACGTCTTTTACGTATAATACATAGTATCCCGATTCTTGCGGATAGATTGAAACAGGTGGAGTAACTACGGTTCCATTTTCTAATGTAATTAGATAAGGTGGACCGCCTCCTGCCGTCATGGTTGGAGTTAACTGAACTTCTTGACCGGGACATAC
>DAOOWN010000067.1:0-16180 GCA_035371305.1 Bacteroidales bacterium | reverse complement strand
GGGCATACGAGATTCTAACTCGAAATTTAGGAAGTTGTTATTTTCTTCGTTTGGTTCCATATTTATTATTTTTAAATATTTGAATCTGTATCATCAAAAATACCCGAAAAAACTCCCTTAAATTTTTCAATAATTCCGGGCTTTTTTTCATTCTGCTGCTTTATTTCTTTAGGAGTCGTTTCTTTCTTTTCTTTTTTCTTTTTTTCGTTTATTACCTCTTCAAAATCATCGGTAACTGAAATCGTTGCTTTTTCCTCTTGTTTGATTTCAGTTTTCTTTTCAATTGTTTTCTTATTTTCTTCTTCAGATCCCAAAATTAGTAAACCAATAGCTGTTGCATACTGGGGATTATTCATTAATTTTTGCGAATTTTGGTTTATATGTACCAGCGGATAACCTATTCTGCTTTCAAAAGCTGTACAATATGAAGTTAGTTGGGGCATATTTTTCAATAAAGAACCACCACCCGTAAGAACAATACCAATACCTATATGCTTTTTCCCATCAGCCAACATGATTTGCTGGTTAATAAAACCAAGTATTTCTTCGACACGTGCTTGAATAATATTGGAAATATTATTCAAATCAATTTCTTTTTTCTCACGACCCTGTATCTTACTTTCAATCACCACTACTTCTTCGCTGTCGTTTTTTTCTGGCAATGCCTTACCATAAGCTATTTTTAAGCGTTCTGCGTCTTTGTTTGTAAGCCCAAATGCTTTTTCGATATCAGAAGTTACCACATTGCCGCCAAAAGGGATAACGGCAGTATGTACCAGCATGTTTTTATGATATATAGCCAAATCGCTTGTTCCGCCACCAATATCTATCATCGCAACTCCGGCTTCTATTTCTTCCGGATGTAGTACAGCTTTTGCCGAAGCGATAGGTTCTAAAATAATCTTCTTTAAACGGAGACCGGCATTTGCAATACAGCGTTTTATGCTATTTATATTTTGCGTCAATCCGATTATTAAATGAAACTTAGCATCGAGTCTTTTCCCTATGCAGCCAACAGGATTTTCAACAACTTCACCATCAATTTCGAAATGTTTCGGAATAACTTGCAAAATTTGCTGTCCGGGCTTTAGCGAAATATTTTCCTGACTTTTAATAAAGTAATCCAGCTCTTCCTGACTTATTTCTTCTTCGCTTTTGTTGCGGTTTAGGTAATCGGCATTTACAATACATTCAATATTTTGACCAGCAATACCGACATATACTTCGCTAATTGTAGTTCCGGCTTGCTTTTCGGCAATTTCCACAGCGGTTTTAATGCTTTTTACGGTTTCAATAATGTTTAACACGTTGCCTCGTGTTACCCCTCTTGATTCCACATGTCCCAAGCCAAGAATGCTGAATGTCCCGTTTTCTTCTTTCTTTCCAACTAAGGCCACAATCTTAGTTGTTCCAATGTCAATGACCGAAATAATGTTATTGCTGCTCATATATATCGTTTTTTTTAGTACATACAATTTGTTTATTATACATTAAGTTTACTTTAGAAAAAGCATCCCAACTATCTTTTGATACTACTTTTTCATAAAAAGCTTTTAATTTTATAAATTTATCTTCCATTTGTGAAGTGTCTCCAAACACGATAACAAAATCACCTATCTTCGGAACCATTTCCATTTGTTGCTCTTCGTTGATATAAATTTGTTCAATGAGCGGTTGCAATAAACTGTCTTGATATATTCTTTTACTTATTGCAAAAATATCGTCTAACATAGTGGGTCGTTTTAGTGCGTCTTGCTTTTCGGCATCGCTGGCATTGCGACTGCAAAATAAGGCATACGGTTCGTTTACATTTCCATTTACAACTAAAACACGAGCTGTATATTTATCGGACAAAGGGAACAAAACACCTTCTTCATCAACATAATAACTTTCATAATTATAGTTAATAATTCTTATCATGGGTGTACGTTGAACCACGTCTATATGCAAGTAACCGTCTATGGTTGTATAAACTTGTGCATTTTTAACAACGGATAAATGTGTAATGTCTTTTTCGATATTGTCTAAAGGCAATTCGCTTAACGGATAATGGGTTATTTTATAATTTTTATTTTTCAAAAGCTGAATAATATCAACAGAATCAATAAAATGGTTTTGGTTGGAGTCCAAAATGTTTACGAGAATTTTTTTGCAAAGTTCCGTTGTTCGCTGCTTTTCTGTAAACCCTAACGAAACTACAAATACACCGATAAAAATCAGCCAAATAAACGTTTGAACCACTATTTTTAACCACTTATTTTTCATTCAAACATTGTTTTATTGGTTGTACCCATTGATCAATATTACCTGCTCCCATTGTCAATAAAAGCGGTGGTTTTTTACTTTGAACTAAATCTAATATTTTATTATCCTCGACCATTATTTTAGTGGGACAGGTAACTTTATCGAATATTATTTTGCTTGTAACACCTTCAATTGGTAACTCGCGAGCAGGGTAAATATCCATTAACCACAACTCGTCGAGCAGCGATAGTGAAGCAGAAAATTCATCGGCCAAATCGCGAGTACGGCTGTATAAATGAGGCTGAAAAATTCCGGTAATCTTCTTTCCGGGAAAAACATTGCGAACCGATTGAACAAAAGCCCTTATTTCTTCAGGGTGATGAGCATAGTCGTCAATATAAATATTGTTTTCATTGTTTAATTGCACATCAAAGCGGCGTTTAACACCATTAAATCCTTCAACTGCCTTTTTTACTTGTTCTTTATCTATACCTAACCACAAACACATTGATACTGCTGCCAACACATTTTCTACATTATAATCGCCCGTAATTCCCGGTTTCAAACGGTCAATTTTCCCCCATGGGGTTTTAACATCAAAAATATAATAACCATTATCCAATTGCAGATTTTCTATGGTGCAATCGGCCTGATGGTGGGTTGAGTAGTAAGCCACTTGCTTATCGCCAAGTTGAGGAATAAAAGCAATTTCCTTTTTCAGCAAAAGTTTTCCGCTCGGGATGATTTTAGCAACAAAATCGCTGTATGCCTGCTTTAACGCATCGTACGTTTTGTAAATATCCAGATGATCGGCATCGATTGCCGTTATTACAGCAGCTTCGGGCGAGAGTTGTAAAAATGACCTGTCATATTCATCGGCTTCGGCAACAACATATTTCGGATTTTCGCAATTAATAAAATTGGATTGATAATTTTTAACGATGCCACCTAAAAAAGCCATGCCGTTTTGCTGCGAACAATGAATAACATGAGCTATTAATGAACTTACTGTTGTTTTTCCGTGAGTTCCTGCGACGGCTACAGTAGAGTAGTTGTTGCAAATCATTCCCAGCACTTCGGCTCGTTTATAAATATCTAATCCTCTTCCTTTAATATATTTGATTAAGGGGCTTTCGGTCGAAACAGCAGGCGTATAAACCACAACCATATCATTATTGGACGAAGAACGGATGATTGTAGGTATTGACTCAATATCTTCGCTATAATGTAAATATGCTCCGGCATTTTCTAATTCCATGGTAATGGGTGATTCGGATCGGTCGTAGCCCACAATTATTTTTCCTTGACGTAAGAAATACTTAGCCAGTGCACTCATTCCAATGCCACCAATACCAATAAAGTAAATAATATGTTTAGAAAAAATACTCATTTTTTACATAATGAAATGATTTCTTTTGCTATTATTTCGTCCGAATTTTTTAATGCCATGCGAGCAATATTACTTTTATAAACATTTAATCTAAATTCGTCATTTAAAAGCTTAATGGTTTCTTCTACCAGTTTTGTTCTCGATTCGGCATCGGTTATCAGCATTGCTGCATCGTTTTTAACTAACGACATGGCATTTTTGGTTTGGTGGTCTTCTGCTACATTAGGCGATGGAACTAATATTGCCGGTTTTGCAGTAAGAGTGAGTTCTGAAATAGTAATAGCACCTGCTCTTGAAATAACCACATCAGCAATAGCATAAGCAAAATCCATACGCGAAATAAAATCGTACACTTTAATATTATCGGCATTTTTGGATCGAACCAATTCTTGTGCAGTGTGATAAAATGCTTTACCTGTTTGCCAAATTAATTGAACATTGTTTTGAATAAACAAATCAATATTATTGTAAATACTTTCGTTGATGGTCAATGCTCCCAAACTACCTCCCAAAGACAAAACTGTTTTTTGATTCCCTTTTAATTCAAAAAACATATATCCCTCTTCGCGTACTTTAGTATTTATATTTAAAATATCTTGACGAACCGGATTGCCTGTAATAATAATTTTATCTACCGGGAAATAGGTTTCCATATTTTGATACGCAACGCATATCTTATCTACTTTACTAGCCAACAATTTATTGGTTACACCGGGATATGAATTTTGCTCCTGTATTAACGTCGGAACACCCAATTTAGTAGCAACTCTGAGAGTAGGTCCTGAAGCAAATCCGCCTACACCAATAACAACATCCGGCTGGAATTCTTTGATAATTCGTTTTGCTTTTTTCAAACTGCTATATAAACGAAAGAAAAAGCTGATATTGCTCCAGGTCAACTTACGTTGAAAACCTCTAACCGGCAATCCTATAATTTTATATCCGGCTGCCGGCACTTTTTCCATTTCCATTTTCCCTTCTGAGCCGACAAAAAGAATTTCGGTTTCGGGGTTTAATTTTTTTAGAGCATTGGCAATGGCTATAGCCGGGAAAATATGTCCTCCCGTACCGCCTCCGCTTATAATTGCTTTAAATGTTCCCATATTATTCTGTTTTGATAGTATCGATATTTTTGTTGTCCTCGTTTATTATTTCGTTGTCTGATTTTATTTGATTTTTTTCTGCTTCTTTTTTCACATCAACAACAGTTTCTTTTTCGCTTTCTTTATTATTTAATACACTAATATTGAGAATAATACCCAACGACAAACTCGTAAAAATAATAGATGTTCCACCCATGCTAACCAAAGGTAATGTTTGACCGGTAACCGGAAATACATTGGTAGCAACTCCCATATTAATCATAGCTTGCATAACCAACGAAAGCAGTAAACCCACTGCCAGAAAAGCAGGGAAAGCCGTTTTCGATTTTCGGACAATGATGCCGGCACGATAAAATAAAACAAGGTATATAAATACAACAAAGAATGCACCTATAAAGCCATATTCTTCAATAATAATTGCGAAAATAAAATCGGAATACGGATGAGGCAAGAAATTTCGTTGTGTACTATTCCCCGGTCCCTTGCCAAAAAAGCCTCCTGAAGCTATGGCAATTTTTGCTTGTTCTACTTGAAAATTTGCATCATCATCAGCTTCTTTTCCGCTAAAATACGTTTCTACTCTATTTTTCCATGTTGCCACGCGACCCTTATCGGGGAAAAATAACAATGCAACAGAAATAAACAACACGGCTAATCCAGAGCCTAAACCTATCAGTTTTAATATATATTTAATTTTTACCCTGCCCATAAAAAGTATGATGATAGAAATGATAAACAATAAGGCAGCGGTAGAAAAATTAGCAGGTAAAATCAATGCACAAATCACCAATATAATGAACATTAAATACGTATAATCCCTTTTAAAAACCTGTTCGTCCACATTTTGATGTTTTGCTAAAAAATGAGCAATAAATACAACCAGTGAAAATTTTGCAAAGTCGGAGCTTTGGAATGAAATTCCGGTGCCGGGAAGCGTTATCCAACGTGAAGCCTCGTTTAAATTGGTTCCCTTGAATAGCGTAAAAAACAACAACGGAATAGTTATGAAAATTAATACAATCGAATATTTGTTATAAAAAGATACAGGAATATTTTGAAACAATAGAATCAGCACAAAACCAAAAAACAAAAGGCCACCATGTCGGAGTAAATAATAAAACATATTTCCTTCCTGATATTTAAATGCCAATGTTCCGGTAGAGCTATAAACAGCTAACAGCGAAATAAATGACAATATAAATATCATTGCCCAAACAATCTTGTCGCCTTTAAAAATATTTGAAGCTATAATCTTCATAGGTTACAAATCGCGAACGGCGTTTTTAAATTTTCTACCTCTGTCTTCGTAGTTTTGAAACAAATCGAAACTTGCGCAAGCCGGCGAAAGCAATACAACATCACCGGGAACTCCATTTTTATACGAAGTCCTTACTGCTTCTTCCATCGATTTTGTATCGTAAATAGGGATATTGAGGTGTTCAAAAGCTCTGATTATTTTTGAGTTATCCACTCCCAAACAAACAATAGCTTTTACCTTTTCTTTAACTAACTCCTCCAGTTGCGAGTAATCATTTCCCTTGTCCACTCCACCAACAATCCAAATTATAGGTTTTTTTACAGTTTCCAAAGCATACCAGGTTGAATTTACATTGGTTGCTTTCGAATCGTTAATAAAATCGATGCCTCTAATTTTTAATACTTTTTCGAGGCGATGTTCTACAGCTTCAAAATCGCTTAACGACTCACGGATTGCTTCTTTTCTGATGTTACTAATAAAAGTTGCAATACCAGCCGCCAGTGAATTGTACTGATTGTGCTTTCCTTCTAATGCTAAATCTTGTATCGACATAACAAATTTGTTTTTATTTATATTAATATTCAATTGATTTTCATATACATATCCACCATTTTCCAATTCTGTTTGAATAGAAAAAGGAATGCGTTTGGAACGGATGTTTTTCGTTTCGATATTTTTTTGAATAACCTCATCGTCGTAGCAATAAATGAAGTAATCGTCTTCGGTTTGATTCTTGGTTATTAAAAACTTGCTATCGATATAATTTTGGAAATTATAATTGTATCGATCGAGGTGGTCGGGCGTAATATTCATTAAAATGGCTATATGAGGTTTGAAATGAACAATATCGTCTAACTGAAAACTGCTTATTTCAAGCACATAATAATCATACTTATGCTGCAATACCGACAAGGCGAAGCTCTTACCTACATTTCCAGCCAATCCTACATTCAATCCGGCTTTTTGCATTATATGATAAGTTAGCAGGGTTGTGGTGGTTTTGCCATTGCTACCAGTTATGGCAATTATTTTTGCTGTAGTATATTGAGCAGCAAATTCTATTTCAGAAATAATATCGATTTTTTTCGATCGAAGCGCTTTGATTATTGGAGCTTTTTCTGGAATTCCCGGGCTTTTCACAATTAAATCGGAAGCTAATATTCGCTCTTCGGTATGTAATTTCTCCTCGAACGGAATGCCGGCATTCAGAAGCGGTTGTTTATATTCGTCTTTAATAGGTGAACTATCGCTTACAAACACATCGAAACCTTTGTCTTTTGCAAGCAAAGCTGCTCCCATTCCGCTTTCGCCACAACCTAATATTGTAATTTTCTTTTTCATTAACGAATTTTTAACGTGATTATGGTAACAACAGCTAACATGATTGCAATAATCCAGAAACGCGTAACTATTTTTGGCTCAACATAGCCCTTCTTTTGAAAATGATGGTGAAGAGGTGCCATTTTAAAAATTCTTCTCCCCTCACCGTATTTCTTTTTCGTATATTTAAAATAGCCTACCTGCAGCATTACCGAAAGATTTTCGACAAAGAAAATACCGCATAAAATGGGTAAGAGAATCTCTTTGCGGATAAGAATGGCAAAAACGGCAATAATTCCACCTAAAGCCAAACTGCCTGTGTCGCCCATAAATACTTGTGCCGGATAACTGTTGTACCACATAAAACCTACCGTTGCACCAATAAAAGCTGCTGCAAACACCACCATTTCGCCCGAATAAGGAATGTACATAATATTCAGATAATCGGCAAAGATGATGTTACCCGAAACATACGCCAAAATACCCAGCGTAGTTCCAATCACCGCCGAAGTACCGGTCGCCAAGCCATCTAAACCATCGGTCATATTTGCTCCATTTGAAACTGCTGTAATAATAAAGATGACTGCCAATACAAAAACCAACCATACCCATTTCTGTTTCATTCCTTCACTCAAAAAGAATAGCAAGTATTTATAATCAAATTCATTGTTTTTTACAAAAGGAATGGTGGTCTTAAACGACTTAATATCTTCCGACAAACGAATCGTTCTACTTTCGAAAGTTGAAGAAATTTCGTTTGTATTGCCGGGCTGAACTATTTCTTTTTTTACTTTTTCGCGGATTACAATATCATCGCTGTTGTAAATCATTAATCCAACAATGATTCCCAACCCAACCTGTCCTAATATTTTAGCTTTTCCGTGTAAGCCTTTTTTATCATGCTTAAATACTTTAATATAATCGTCAATAAAACCGATGAACCCCAACCAAACAGTTGTAACTAATAATATAATAATGTATATATTATGCAGTTTAGCAAAGAGTAATGTAGGAACAATAATCGAAGCCAAAATAATAATTCCCCCCATGGTTGGCGTTCCTTGCTTGCTTAGCTGTCCTTCGAGCCCGAGATCGCGAACAATCTCGCCAATTTGTTTCTTCTGAAGCAGGCGAATAATCCATTTGCCAATAAACAATGCAATAAGCAACGAAAATATTATTGCCATTCCTGCTCTGAAAGATATATAATTAAATACCCCAGCGCCTGGAAAATCGAACTTTTGATCTAAATATGTAAATAAATAGTATAGCATAAATTATATATTTAAATATTCTTTAATCACCTGTCTATCATCAAAATGATATTTCACGCCATTTATTTCCTGATACGTTTCGTGTCCTTTTCCTGCAACAAGAACAATATCATTGGGTTTTGCCAACATCAATGCTGTTCGTATTGCTTCTTTTCTATCAATAATGGTGAGCGTTTTTTGCATGTCGGTTTCATCTAAGCCCTGAAGCATATCGTTGAGTATATCTTCAGGCTTTTCTTTTCGAGGATTATCGGATGTCAGAATTAATTTATCGGCAAGTCGTGCTGATTCTTTAGCCATAATGGGTCGTTTGGATTTATCGCGATTGCCACCCGCACCTACTACTACAATAACCTGAGCATTCTCCTTTTTCAAATCATTGATCGTTGTCAAAACTTTTACTAAAGCATCGGGAGTATGAGCATAATCTACAATGGCAGTAAATCCTTTCGGTGCATTGAAATACTCAAAGCGACCATCCACAGCTTTCAACATACTAATATCAGACAATACCTGCTCTTTATCTTTATGAAGCAAAATAGCCGCCGCATAAATGGCCAGCATGTTATATGTATTAAACTCCCCAATTAGATTAATCCAAACTTCTTTATTGTCGAACTGCACCAATGTCCCATCTAAATGCTTTTCAAGAATTCGTGCATGAAAATCGGCCAGAGTTTTTAGAGCGTAAGTATATACCTTTGCTTGGGTATTTTGAACCATGACTTTGCCGTTTTTATCATCAATGTTGGTCAGAGCAAACGCATCGTTTGGCAAATGATCGAAGAATGTCTTTTTCGCTTTTAAATATTCATCGAATGTTTTATGGTAATCTAAATGATCGTGTGTGAGATTAGTAAAAATACCACCGGCAAATCTCACATCATCTATTCGATGCTGTACTACTGCATGAGAGCTCACTTCCATAAAACAATACTTGCAACCTGCTTCTACCATCTTACTTAGCAATCGTTGCAATTCAATAGGATTTGGGGTAGTATGGGTAGCATGATAGTATTTAGAATCAACGTAATTGATTACCGTAGATAACAAACCGACTTTCTCTCCCATTAACCTAAACAAACGATATAAAAGTGTAGCAATGGTAGTTTTTCCATTGGTTCCGGTAACTCCTACAACGGTCAATTTTTCGGATGGATAATCGAAATAGGCAGCTGCTATTTTACCGCATTCCAATAGAGTGTTTTCTACTCTTATATATAAAATATTAGATCTTACATCCAGCGGAATTTTTTCACAAACAATAAAAGATGCTCCATTTTTTATTGCGTCCTCTATATAATCATGACCGTCAACGTTTGTCCCCTTTATGGCAATAAACATTGAATTCGGTTTTACACCATTCGAATCGAGGTATATTTTATTAATCTTTTGATCGGAAATTTCTCCGACCAATTCTATTACTTTAATTGCGTTTACTATTTCTTTTATTGTTTTCATCGTTAACTCAATTCTAAATAAACTACGATTCCTTTTTCTATAGCAGCTCCGGTCGGCAACGATTGTTTCACGACTTTTCCACGCCCAATCACCCTTATTTCAACTCCAAGATTCCCTAAAATATGCATGGCGTCACGCAAACCCATTCCCACTACATTCGGCATCATAGACTTATTATAACTAAATGGCTTCAATTCAATTTTATTCTTGCTCGGAGAGGATGTTACCCAATTTGAAGCGGTTTTATTTGTATTCAACTTAAAATATTTTGAAAGCAACATGATATCTTTTGCATATCCCTTTTTTATTACGGGTAATTTATTTTTTGAACTGTCTAATTCGGCATAATCTTTTTGAATATCGACATGTGTAGCATAAATTTTATCGGCTATTTCCTTAAAAATAGGTCCGGCTACCAAATTTCCGTAATACACACTATTTGATGGCGAGTTGACTACAACGATAATGCTATACTTGGGATTATCTGCAGGAAAATAGCCCACAAACGAAGCTCTATAGGTTTTTTGTGCATTTTCGTCTTTGTAGCCATGTTTACCTCTCGCAATTTGTGCGGTTCCGGTTTTACCCGCTATTTTATAGGGCGAATGGTTTAAATTTTTGGCTGTACCTTTTTCGACCACTCTTTCGAGCATCACTTTTAAATCTTTAAGCGTTTGTTCGGAGCAAATTGCCGGATTTATAACCTCCGGATCAAATTCTTTCACCACAGAACCTTTTCTTCGCAACTCTTTTATCAAAAGTGGCTTCACCATTTTACCGTTATTGGCAACAGCATTATATAAAGTCAAGATTTGCATCGGGGTTACTTTCACTTCGTAACCAATCGACATCCACGGCAAGGTTAAACCCGACCATGAACTATCACTCGGATCTTTTATCACAGGGGTCCCTTCTCCTTTTATATCCAAACCTAATTTTTCATTCAAATGCAGATTATATATTCTTTGTATAAAAACTTTTGGATCTTTTGAAAAACAAGCGGTAGCGATTTTTGACGTTCCCACATTCGACGAGTAAGCAAAAACATCAGCAACGGATATTTTTCCCAATCCGCCTTCGTGTGAGTCTTTCATTTTAACGCCATAATATGTAACCTCCCCATTTCCGGTGTTAATAGTATCGGTCAGTTTAATGCAACCTTCTTCCAAAGCAGTTAACATGGTTACTAATTTAAATGTAGAGCCGGGTTCAACACTCTCGCCAATTGCGTAATTAAATTTTTCTACATAGCTTTTTGAAGTAGTATCGTATTGTAAATTAGCAATCGCTTTAATGTAACCGGTATTGGTTTCCATTACAATGGCACATCCATATTTAGCACCGTGCTCTTGTAAATGTGTCATTAAAGAATGATGAGCAACATCTTGTAAATTAACATCAATCGTAGTAACAACATCCGCTCCGTCTTCCGGTTCTTTTGTATTACCATTATTGATCGGCATCCAAACATTGCCCGACAGACGCTGCATTAACTGAAGGCCTTCTTTTCCACGCAAATACGAATCCATTGCTCCTTCTATACCTACTACAACTCTGTCGGAACTTGTATAACCCAATGTTCTTGCTGCTAACTGGCCATACAACTTTGCTCTGTAATATACTTGTATTGCCATAAATCCGCCTTTATTGGGACCTAACCGAAACAATGGCATTGCTCGTAATTGTTTATATTGAGGGTAATCTACTTTTCGTTTTAAGAGATAATACCTATTCCCTTTTTTATATGCTTTAGTCAGTTCTTTTTTATAATCCAACGGCGTTTTGTCGGCAAATAATCTAGAAAGATAAATACTTAACGAATCGACATGCTTGTAAAAAGTATCCTTTTTTAAACCTTCGGCTCTAAAATCAATTCTGATTTCATAAAAAGGTATGGACGTCGCCAATATTCTACCGTCGCTCGACAAAATATCGCCACGCATAGGAGGGATTATGATGTTTTTTTGCGATACCTGAAAAGCTTTCGACTTCCAGTACGATCCTTCCACAAGTTGAAGGTATAAAATACGACCTAAAATAATAACCGAAAAAATCATCATGCCGGTGTACAGCAGACCAATACGACTCAATATGTCTTTTTTTACTTCTGACACGATACGGTTATTTTAAACGGTGGCTTATCCGAATTGCTTAAATCGAGCTGCTGCTCTTGCATGAGCTTTTCTACTTCGCTTTGTTGAGAGATTTGCATCAATGTTGACGAAACAGACATGTGTTCTGCTTTTAATTCTTCAACTTCCTTCTTTAAATTTATGGTTTGACGAAGTATTCGTTCTGCATGATTTCTGTTAGCGATATATACTAACCCAAGAAAAACTAAATAGACAATAAAACCAATATTTTTAAGAATAACTTCTCTTGAAAGCAATGAGCCATCAAGTATAGATCGAAAGAAATCTTTTCTCGACGTTTTAGATTCGATATTTTTTTTCTCTTCGTTCATATGCGTTCGGCTATTCTTAATTTAGCACTACGTGCCCTATTGTTACTTTCAATTTCTTGCTCAGTGGGCTGAATGGCTTTTTTGTGTACCTGTACCAGTTTAACATTTAGTTGGTTACCCTTAAAATCTTTTTCAATCTTACCCTCAAAATTTCCGCTTTTAATAAAATTCTTTACTAAACCGTCTTCTAAAGAATGATAACTTACAATACTCAATCGTCCTTCGGGTTTTAGATATTCGACAGATTTTTCGAGCATTTCTTTTAGTGCGTCCAATTCTTCGTTAACTTCAATCCTAAGAGCCTGAAACACCTTAGCTAAGTACTTATGCTCCTTCCCTTTTGGAATAAGAAGATTAATAGCAGCCAAGAAATCACTCACCTTTTCCAACTTTTTTTCGTTTCTCTGTATTACAATTTGTTTCGAGAGTTTTGCTGCGTTTTCGACTTCGCCATAACGATAAAAAATCTCTTTCAACTTTTCTTCGCTATATGTATTTAAAACCTGAGCAGCCGTTTTATGAGCTTCTTTGTTCATTCTTAAATCCAAAGGTCCATCGTCGAAGCGAAAAGAGAATCCTCTTTCAGCCGTATCAAACTGATGTGATGAAACACCTAAATCTGCAACAATTCCATCAACCTGCTGAATGTTTAAATAATCTAAGAAATGGTCGAAAAAGCAGAAGTTTGAATGCACCAAGGTTAAGCGATTATCATCGAGCTTATTAACCAAAGCATCGCTATCCATATCAAAAGCAATAACTTTGATATCCTTTGCTCTGCGAAGTATTTCGGCCGAATAACCACCGCCTCCATAGGTCATATCGACATAAACTCCATGCTCACGGATATTTAACCCATCAATAGCTTGATGTAATAATATGGGATTATGATAGAACCCCATTTACTTCTCGTTTAAATCGTTATTACCCAGTATTTTTTCTGCCAATGAAGCAAATGCCTCATCTGTTAGGGATTGCGATTCGTAACGTTGCTTATCCCAAATCACTATCTTATCGTCCTGGCCGGCAAGAATCACGTCCGTTTTTATTTCTGCCCAATCTAACAAACGTTTTGGGATAAGTAAGCGGTTGTTATTATCGAGTGTAATTTCAGCTGTTCCTTTAAAAAACTCCCTTAAAAACTCGGCATGTGCACGATTATAAGGATTAATTTTTTGGCGAAGATGGGCAATTTGGCGTTCCCATTCTTCATACGGATACATCATAAGCGATTTGTCGAAAATCGATTTTTTCACCACAAAGCGGTCAATAACCTTATCGCCCATCTGCTTTTTAAATGCAGCCGGGAGTAAGATTCTGCCCTTAGAATCTGCCTTGCATGGATAATCACCTATAAATGTAATCATAATGAAAATTGATTTTCAAAAATAAGTAATTTTTTCCCACTTTGATACATTTTTTTACACTTTTTACCACATTGTTGATAACTTTTATAATTTGTTGATAATGTAATGATTATGAAAATTATTTAATTAATTGATTTTTTGGCAGTTAACTAAATTAAACATGCCGGATAAAAAACAAATCTGTATTTATGATGTATAAACAAGAGTTTTAACACATCATTCCATATAATTTTTGTATCTTTACCTTTATTTTTCTAACCTTATGTTAAACGAAACCAATACCGGCGTTACTATTCGTTCTATTATCGAACAGCCTTTTATTAATGCCCCCTTAACTCTTGAATCGCATAAAACACTTATCGGTGCAAACTATTTTAGTGGAGGACAGGTCATTCGATTTAGAATCAACCTCAACGAGTATAACGAAGTTTTTACGAATCAAATTGAAGGCTTCAACGAAGCATTAAAAAACCTAATTCCAAGCCTTGTCGAACATCATTGTTCGGTGGGTGAAAGAGGTGGTTTTTTTATTAGAATGGACGAAGGCACATTACTGGGGCATGTAATGGAACATCTCTCCATCGAACTCCAAAACCTAGCCGGGATGAATGTTGGTTTTGGTAAAACACGCGAAACAAAAGAACCCGGCGTTTATAATGTCGTGATTCGTTTTTTCGATGAGTATGCAGGTATTTATGCCGGAAAAATGGCATTACACATCATTAACAGCATTCTCATTAAACAAGAGGTTCAAGTTCGTCAAATTATTGAAAACCTAATTTTAATCCGCGAAAAGCGAATGCTCGGATTTTCTACTCAGCAAATAGTAAACGAAGCCGAATCGAGACGTATTCCTTATCAGCGTTTAGATAAATTCAATTTTGTTCAGCTTGGAACCGGGTGCTACCGAAAAGTGATTAGAGCCACCTTAACCCAAAACACAAGTTATCTGGCCGTTGAAAATACTGACAACAAATACCTGACATATAAAATGTTAGAAGAAATGGGGATACCAGTACCCATGCGCATCACAACCAAAACCGTTCAAGAAGCGTTGGAATTCTATAAGCAGCTTCAAAAGCCCGTTGTCGTTAAGCCATCTAACGGTTATAGAGGCAAGCGCGTTAATGTTCATCTTGATTCGGAAGAAAAAATAATCAAAGCATTTTTTTGGGCTCAAAGCTACGACGAAGATGTCATTGTTCAGGAATTTGTTTCGGGCAATACCTATAGAATTCTTATTATAAATGGAACATTTGTCGGTGCAGTTCAACTTATTGCACCCTTTATCGTAGGAGACGGCATAAAAAGCATCAAAGAGCTAATTGACGAACTGAATGCGAATCCCGAACGAGAATTTGGCGACAAAGGAAAACTTTCAAAAGTTGAAATTGATGACGACACATTAAAAATAATTGACATTAAAGGTTATACACTTCAAACTGTTTTAGAAAAAAACAAACGTCTTTTTTTAAAAAATTCCGGAAACATGCGATTAGGTGGAACCTCCATCGATGTTACCGAAAAAGTTCATCCCTACAATCGCTTTGTTTGCGAACGAATCAGCAAGTTATTAAATTTAGATGTAACAGGCGTAGATATTATTTCGGACGACATATCTCAATCGCTTCACGATAATCAGGGACGAGTAATTGAAATCAATGCTGCTCCCGATTTTAGAATGCATATAAACCCCACCCTTGGCAAATCTCAACCCGTTCAAAAGCAGTTTGTTGATATGCTTTTTCCTAAAGGATCACCATTCAAAATACCACACATTTCTATTACCGGTTCTAAAGGTAAAACTTTTTTAAGCAAAATGCTCAATGCTATTTTTTTGCAAAAAGGACATATTGTTGGTTGTATAGACAGTACCGGCATCTATATCAATGGTCAGTTATTACGCCCCATTGACAGTACCGACAGTACAAATACGACCATTATTTTTAAAGACCCCACGGTAACTTTTGCCATCACCGAAACACCCGTAGAAAGCATATTAGAATATGGCATAGGATACAAATGGGCATCAACCGGTATCTTTCTTAACATTGAAGATCAGGAAATTTATTACACGTACGACCATATAAGAGATTTAGAAGATGTGGCCTATGCAAAATCAGTTGTTTTAGAAGAAATTGAACTCGAAGGGACAGCCATACTTAATGCTGATGAACCATTAATAATGGAAGCTCAGGAAAGAATTGATGTGAACATCGCTTATTTTTCGTTAAAACCCGATAGCAAAACAACCCGCGATTTACTTGACCAGCAAAAGACCATTGCTATTTACGAAAAC
>DAOOWN010000066.1:0-16222 GCA_035371305.1 Bacteroidales bacterium | reverse complement strand
TTATTATTCCTTTTAATAAAAGCGATAGCCGGATAATTTTATCAAACTTAATAAAACAAAAAGGCTGCCCTATCGAGACAGCCTTTCTTTATTTATGATTTATTTATTACTGCTTGATAAATTTTTTGACGTAAGTGGTTTTCGGGGAGTGAGCTACGAAGTAATAAATACCCGATTGGGGAACTTGTAAACGGTTGATTTGTAATTTATTATTACCTTTAAACATTTCAGTTTCGGAAACAGTGTATATTTTTTTGCCGGTTATATCAATAATGTCGAACGATATTTTTGCATTGTCCATTAATTTTATTTCAACGTTTGCAAACGAAGTAAAAGGATTGGGGAAGATGTTTACAGATTCAATATCGTTATTCAAAACGTTTGCCCATGTTGTAGAATCTTTCATAATACCGCCGTTCGTTGTAGTGTCAACAATAAAGTTCAAATTCGATAGTGATGCTACTCCGCTTGAACTAACAGATAATCCTGTATAGGTACTTAAAAGTGGCATACCCGGAATATCAACGCGTAAGTTACAGTTGGAAACATCGGGAAGATTGGTAACTTCATAATAACCGGTTGAGTCGGTTAGAGCCATTTTAATGATGGTGGGACCGGGCACTTGTTCTACTGTAATTTCTGCACCGGGTACAGGTTCGCTGGCGGCTTTACCTAATTTACTTGAAACAAATCGAACAAATCCCGACATACTACACATACCCGAGGTTGTTGGGAGTTGAATTAAATTAATATCCTGATATAATGTGTCATCGCAACCGATAGTAATAGTATCTGCTTCTGTCCAGTAAAGTTTATTATTAAAATAGGTGTTTTGTACATTTAAGCTTTCGCCAATATAAACTGCTTTTAAAAAGTATTGACCGGGCATTAAATCGGTGAAATTAAAAAATGAACCTTGGCTCATCATAAGCGTATCCCACTGAGAAGCACCAAATTGACCGGGAATAAAAAGCAGTGTCTTTGACGAATCGACCGGTTGTTGATTGAAAACGATTTCGCCTTTAATTACCGGAAGCTGACTTAGTTTTGTTAAAACTATCGTTGAGTCTGTTAAACAAGAATTATCGTCCAAAATACCAATTATATAATTTCCTTCACTTAAGTTTAGGATATGGTTGCTTGATGTGTCTCCATTTAACAAATAGGTATATGACCCCGTACCTCCGGTAGCATTAACCATTATTTCTCCATCGTTGTTTAAGCAAGTTGGGTGCGTTAGCTGAACAGAAGATATTTGCATTAACGGGGGATCAGCAATGGTAATATTTGTGAACGAAACCGTATCGCAATAATGAGAATCTTTCATAAATAAATTATATGTGCCGGCATTTCCGATGAAAATGGTATTACCTGTTAATTCTAAATAGTTGTATGAATTAATGGAATCGAGTGTATAATAATAAGGTGGGGTTCCACCAATAGGATTTACCAAAATATAAGCATCGTTTAATCCATGACAACTGATATCTACAGGCGAAATGGTAGCAATAAATGAATCGGGTTGGTTAATCGTAAAATTTAATGTATTGAAGCAGTTTGAAATGTCACTTACTGTAACAGAATAATTGCCGGCAGCTAAATTGTATAACGAATATGGGTCAGAAAAGCCGTTACTCCATTCGAAATTATATCCTTGTACCATGTTTCCACCGGTTACATCTAAATAGATAGTACCATTGCTTTGACCATAGCAATAAACATCGTTTATATATGCCTCAATTTTAATAGAGTCGGGTTGAGTTAATTCATAATAACCATAGAGCGTACAAGGACCGGAAGTTATTGTAACAAAGTAATGGTTAGCGTTTGCGTTATAAAGAGTGTCGGGAATAGAATTAGTATTGTATAATGTGTCTTGTAATAGAGTAGTTACTCCATCTGACCAATTGATATATTGATTATAAGATAAACCGATTGTGTTTAAATATGAAATATAAACAGAACCATTGTTATAACCATAACAAGTTGGTGAAACTCCTTGTAAAGTAACTTCGTGATTTAAATCGTTTAAAGCATAGTGGCCTACCGTTGAGCAACCATTTATATCAGTAACAGTTAAGTGATAAATTCCGGAAGGTATGTTGGATAAAAAATTCATTGTTGAACCGTTAGACCAATGATAAGTATAGGGAGGTGTTCCGTCCAATACGTTTGCTTGTAACATTCCGTCAGTAGCAATGCAGGCAGAAGGCATTTGGCTGTTAAAAGAAATTTGTAAAGGCATTGGTTCCATTATATGAATAGTTGCATCGTATAAAAAACATCCGTTTGCATCGGAAATATATGGATAATAATAACCATCGCATAAATTAGCAAAAATTCCGTTGTTATTTACTTGACCATTTAAGTCAAAATGATACGGAGGAGTACCATTTGTCACCACTACTTGAGCAGAGCCATTGCACAATCCGCTACAAGTTGGATTGGTTGTAGAAACAGAATAGGTCATTTCTGGGGGGGCGCTAACAACAATGTTATTTTGATAAGCTATAGTAACTTGCGAAGCATCCGAAATTTCAACCGTATAGGTTCCGCTGCATAAGTTCTCAAAATAAACGCTATCTGTTCCGTTATAGTTGGTGATAGTTTGTGAGTAACCTACTAACGTTAATGTATAAGGCGAAACTCCGCCCGTAGCACCTGTTATTTTAATCTTTCCGTTACATTGATTATAGCAAACAGGGTTAATAGTCTCATAACTAATCGTATATTGCGCATTGGCAGCAAATACAAATAAGATAAAGAAAAAGAATAAAAATGTTTTCATAATTTTATGTATTTATATTTGATACAAAGTTATTAAAAAGATTATAAATCTCAAAATGAATTAATTAAATATTTTTCAACATTTTTTGTTTTTATTATTTTCTTTCAAAAAAGATTATTTGTATCTTTGTGCCGGGCAAGTCTTATACGACCAGCTCCCTCTGAACTCCCCCAGGTCTGGAAAGAAGCAAGGGTAGGAGGTTGTAGCGGTGCGATATAAGTAGCTTGCCCTCTTTTTTTTAAAATTATGCAATATTTTCGTAAATCTTTAGTTATTTTGCATAAGTTTTTTCGTTGCATGAATAAAAGAATATTAATCTTAATTATATCTCTAATTTATTTATCTATAGGTTGTTCGACCAAAAAAAATACATTTGTATCCAGAACATATCATAATGTAACCTCTCATTATAATGCTTATTTTAACGGAAATGAGGCATATAAACAAGGTATAAAACGAATTAATTCCAATCCCGGTGATGACTATTCGCTCGTTTTAAACGTTTTTGCCATTTTAAACGATGAAGCGGCTAAACAGGCTACATCAGATATGGAGCGAGCAAAAGAAAAGGCAGCCATTGTCATAAAAAAACACTCTATTACTACCAAATTCAAAGCAAAATCGAACATGTCGGCTAAACAAAAAGCATTTTATAACCGATCTGAATTTTGCGAATGGGTGGATGATAGTTGGCTATTACATGGCAAAGCAAATTTTGTTAATCATGATTGGTATGCAGCCGAAGAAAATTTTGAATACATTATTAAAGAGTATACATGGAGTAATATAAAATTTGAAGCGAGCATTTGGTTGGCTTTGACGTATATTCAGCTAACAAAATATGATGATGCAAAAGCGTTGCTTGACAGAGTTGATGGCGACAAAGACTTTCCAAAGAAATATCGAAAAATGTTGAATCAGTCGTATGCTCAATTATATCTGAGACAACATAATTATTCAGAAGCTATTTCAAAATTAACGACAGCCATCAAGTTTACAAAAAAACGTCAGGAAAAAGCGCGTGAATTTTATATATTAGCCCAATTGTATCAATTTAATAAACAGTTTTCAAAAGCCACAGAATACTATACTGCAGCTATAAAGTACAGCAACCGTTACGAATTGACCTTTAATGCCCAAATCAATCGCTCTACTTGTTTCGAAACGGGTAATGCGGAATCCATAAGAAAAGAACTGTTTAAAATGCTGAAAGACGATAAAAATATTGATTACTTCGACCAAATTTATTATGCCATCGCCAATCTTTATTACAAAGAAAATAATGTAGCCGAGGCGTTGAATTATTATAAAAAAAGTATAGAAAGCACAAAAAACAATAATCACCAAAAAGCGGTATCGTACATGTCTGTTGGCGATATTTATCTAACTAAAAAAGATTATATATTGGCACAAGCTTATTTCGACTCTTCGTTACAGCTTATGGATATAAATTATCCCGAATATGCACGTGTAAAAAAACTTGCTGCAAACCTCAACGATTTGGCAGATAACTTAATTATTATCCAAACCGAAGACAGCTTGCAACGAATTGCAAAAATGTCTGAAAAAGATAGAAATAAAGTAATAGACGATATTATTCAGAAAATAATTGAAGACGAAAAGCGAAAACAAGAAGAAGAGCAGAAGCAAGCCAACAATATGCTTTTTATAAATCAGCAAAGCATGAATCCTTTAGCTAATCAAACTTCCGGTGGCAAATGGTACTTCTACAATCCTTCCACTTTAGCAATGGGTATGGCAGAGTTTAAAAGAAAATGGGGAAGCCGAAAATTAGAAGACGATTGGCGTAGAAAAAATAAGGCAGTCGTTTTAGTCGCTGCTGGTGAAGATAGTACACAAAATCAGGCACAAAATCAGCAACAAGCTTCGACAAATCCCAAGCAACGCGATTTTTATTTAAAAAACCTACCTCTCAACGATTCATTAATGAAAGTATCGAACAATAAAATGGAAGAAGCTTATTTTAAATCGGGCGAAGCTGCAATGAATCAACTCAACGATTTTACCCTTGCATCAAAACAATTTACAACATTGATTGAGCGTTTTCC
Source organism: Bacteroidales bacterium (assembly GCA_035371305.1). Taxonomy (GTDB): domain Bacteria; phylum Bacteroidota; class Bacteroidia; order Bacteroidales; family GWA2-32-17; genus Ch61. The sequence continues at coordinate 11,365 of DAOOWN010000066.1, read as the reverse complement.
AAAATCGAATTATAAATTATTGTCATACTATAACTTATACAGAACCTACAACTTGATTGATAAGCAAGATTTAGCTCTCATATATAAAAATAAAATTATTTCCGAGTTTCCCGACAGTAAATACGCTCAAATGCTTATGAATCCGAATTATTTGAGAGAGCAGGAAGAAAAGTTAACTCAAATTAAATCACTCTACGAAGAAGCATATGATTCTTATAAAGACAACGATTTTAAATCTGTTTTTTCTCATTTTAATGTTGCCGATTCATTATATAAAGACAATCCCATTTACCCGAAATTTAAGTTATTAAAAGCAATGTCAATAGCTAAAATGGGAAAAGTGAATGAATATAAAAACGAACTATCCGAAATAATAGAAAAATATCCGGGAACCATAGAAAAACAACATGCTGAGCAGCTATTGGCAAGTATGAATAATTTTGATCCGGCATATTTGGCAACACTTAGCCAAAATAAAGTTCAAACGAACAACAATAACTCAAATAAAACGAATACTCAACCAAATATAGTTAATGTCAATAACTCAACAACTCAACCAACCGAGAATAAAGAAGAAACCGAGGATGCTTTTTTTAGTTTCAACGAAAACGATAATTGTCAATTTATCATTCTGCTTGATAAAAATGCAGACATTAATCGATTGAAATATAATCTGTTTGGATACAATATTGACTATTTTAGCATGTTCGATTTTCAAATTTTAAATGGCATTTGGAACGAAAAATATTATTACATCAAAGTCTTTCCATTTGGCAATTACAAAGAAGCCGTTAAATATTACAAGCATGTGAATAAAAACCAGGATGCTGTTTTCAGAGGAATCAACGAAAAGCATTATCAATTCTTTGTAATTTCCGACCCGAATTATTTAAAGTTACAATCGAGCGGTGAAATAGAACGCTATCAGAAATTTTTCAAGCGAAAATTTTTAAAGAAAAAAGCGCAATAATGAGCAATAAGTTTCGTGTTTTGTGGGTGGACGATGAAATAGATTTATTGACCCCCTATTTTCAATTTTTAAATGGTAAGGGTTATGAATTGTCTTCGGTTTCGAATGGCAACGATGCCATAGAACTTATCCGAAACCAGGTTTTTGATTTGGTGTTGCTGGATGAAAATATGCCGGGTATGAGCGGTTTACAGGTTGTAGATGAAATAAAAAAAATAAAACCTCAATTGCCGATAATTATGGTAACCAAAAGCGAAGAAGAAAATATTATGGATAGTGCTATTGGTTCCAATATTGCAGATTATCTGATTAAACCGGTAAACCCAAATCAGCTTTTGCTGGCAATAAAAAAAGTATTTGACAAAGTGAAATTAGTGAGCGAAAAATCGTTGCAACTATATCAAAGTGAATTTAATAAACTAAGTCAGCAGATTACGTTTGCCGATAATATTGACGATTGGAAAAATATTTATAAGAACATCATTTATTTCGAAAACCAGTTAGAGCAAACCGATAACGATTCTATGTTGGGAGTATTGCAAGCGCAGCGTATCGAATCTAACCACTCGTTTTGTAAGTATATAAAAAATAATTATGTTCAATGGTTTTCGGACACAAAATCTTCTTTACCGTTAAATTCTGCGAATCTTTTATCAAAAAAATATTTTCCATTGCTAAAAAGCGAACCCAAAATGGCTCTTATTTTAATTGATAACCTAAGATTCGACCATTGGGAAGCCATTTCGAAGTTCTTTTATAACGATTTTAATATAGAATCCGATTTATATCTTTCAATTTTGCCGACTACCACTTCATATGCACGAAATGCTCTTTTTGCCGGTTTGATGCCATCTGAAATTGAAAAGATATTCCCTGAAATTTGGAAAAACGACGATGACGAAGGACTTAAAAACTTGTATGAAGAAGAATTGATGAAAAAGCAATGCTTAAGATTAGGAGTTTCTGATTCGTTTTTCTTTAAAAAAATAATTGCGAACAATGACGGTAGAAATTTTTCAGAAAACATACACAATACCATTCAAAAATACAATCATGGAGTTGTGATTTACAATTTCATCGACATTTTATCGCATTCTCAAACAGAATCGCGTACCATGCGAGAGTTGGCAAATTCAGACGAGTCGTATAGAAGTTTGGTTGTTTCGTGGTTTGAACATAGCCCTCTTTTTGAAATCATGAAAAAGCTGGCAGAAGAAAAATATACGTTATTTGTTACAACCGACCATGGCTCTATACGTGTTGAAAAACCTATAAAAGTAATTGGTGAACGTAATTTAAACACCAACCTTCGATACAAACAAGGGCGAAATATGAATTATAATCCTAAAGAGGTTTTTGAAATAAAAGACCCTGCTAAAGTTTATCTGCCAAAATCGATGGTAACTTCGTCCTATATTTTTGCAACTCAAAACGACTTTTTTGCTTATCCTAATAATTATAGTCAATATGTGGGTATGTATCGAAATACGTTTCAACACGGTGGGGTAAGCATGGATGAAATGTTAGTGCCTTACGCTATTTTAAAAACAAAGCAATGATTCGAATTGATTATACCGACATTAACAATTTAAGCCATGTAGCCAATCGCTTGCTCGAATTAGCCGGCAAAAAAAAAATTTGGTTGTTTTATGGAGAAATGGGAGTGGGAAAAACTACACTTATTTCGGCCATCGTTAAAACTCTTGGTTCAACGTATGAAGCCAATAGCCCAACTTTTGCCATTGTAAATGAATATCCTGCCGAAAATTCGAACAATATTTTTCACTTCGACCTATATAGAATAAAACAACTGGAAGAACTTTTAGATATTGGTTTTGAAGATTATTTAAACCAAAAAGATGCCTATTGTTTAATAGAATGGCCCGAAATAGCCGATGTCATTCTAAATTTATACGATGTCTTTATTTTAAAATTACAACAATGTGAAGATGGTAACCGATGGATACATATTAACGTATAACGTTTCAAAAAAAATGAATCATGTCTCCCAAAAAAACAAGCATTAAATCAGATACATTAAGAGTTACAGAATTGTTGACGCAAGTAGAAAAACTTGCATACCGCAATCCTTCAAAACGTTATGTTATAGGTATTCCGGCGGAGGAAAGCATCGAAGAAAATAGAATAGCGCTAACTCCATTAACGGTTGATTTATTGGTAAATAATGGTCATGAAGTGATTATTCAGACCAACGCAGGGAAGGCTGCTAATTTTTTCGATCACCAATTTAGCGAGTCGGGAGCGATCATTGTTAAAAGCAAAGAAGAAGTTTTTGCCCAATCCGATATTCTTGTTAAAGTGTCCTCGTTAACCGATGCCGAAATTGGTCTTTTGCATGAAGGACAAATTATTTTATCTATTTTGCATGTCCACACCAAAACAAAAGAATACATTCAAAAGCTTACACAGAAAAAAATAACCTGCTTGGCATTTGAATACATAAAAGATGAAAACGATTGTTACCCTATTGTTCGGAGTATGAGCGAAATTGCCGGTAATACTTCTGTGCTTATTGCAGCAGAATACCTGAGCAATGCCCATCAAGGCAAGGGCGAAATGTTAGGCGGAATTACGGGAGTAAATCCGTCCGAAGTGGTGATTTTAGGTGCCGGTACTGCAGGCGAATATGCCGCACGCACAGCATTGGGGTTAGGTGCAATTGTTAAAATATTCGATACTTCGGCATATAAATTAAAACGATTACAAAACAATATCGGTCAACGAATCTATACTTCGGTCATTCATCCGGTCGTTTTAGCCAACGCACTTAAAACGGCTGATGTGCTTATCGGTGCCTTACGAGTTTTAGAACATGGACCTCGTTTTTATGTTACCGAAGAAATGATAAAATTGATGAAAAAGGGAAGCGTGGTCATAGATATTAGTATTGACCAAGGTGGGTGTATCGAAACATCGCGGTTAACAACACATACCAACCCTGTTTTCGAAAAATTCGGCATCGTTCATTATGGTGTGCCCAATATAGCCTCTCGTGTGTCAAGAACCGCTTCTTATGCCTTAAGCAATATTCTGGCACCCTTAATATTAGATTTAGGATATGCCGGTTCTATAAATCATCTGATAAAACAAAACAACGGATACAGAAACGGCGTGTATGTTTTTAATGGTATTTTAACAAATCAATATATCGGTGAAATTTTCGATTTGCAGTATAAGCCCATCAATTTGCTTTTAGCTGCTTTTTAGCGTTTTTAAGAAAATGTAATATTTACATCGCCAACAGTTTAAACCGTTGGCGATGTAAATAACATTTAGATTTCTGTTTATGTCAGATGTGTTACGCAATACTATATTTTTAAAACTTAAAAGAAACAGAAAAACTAGCATGCAACGGGGCTTGAGGATAATATGCAATATCATACATTTTTTGAGCATTATAAAAATATGAATATGCCCATCCGTTGCTTACAAACACCTTATTGGTTAGATTGTTAAGTGCTAACTGTAAGCTAAATTCTTTGCTCCATTTAGGTTTTAAAGTATATTGAATCAATAAATTATTCACAAAGTATTCGCCAATTGCTGTTTCTTCGTTTTGTGTGTTGTCCATATACTGCTTGCCAACATATTTGGTCTGTAATGTGAATATGAAATTTTTAAATGGTTTGTAACAAAAATTACTAGCTATAATGGTTGAGGGTGAAAACGAAATATCGGTATTTTTCATGGTGTCGGCACGTTGTCCCCATGTATCCCAATCGTCATAATAAGCAATAAATTCTTGGATTTTATTTTGGCTGAATGTGGCATTTGCTTGCCAGTTAAATTTTTCGGTTATTTTAATTCCAAATTCAAGTTCAATGCCTCTTCGGAAACTATGGGCAACATTCGTCATGATAGGAGTGCCAACGTTGTTGATTTCGCCGGTCATAACTAATTGGTCAATATAATTCATGTAAAATACGTTAGCTCCAATGTGTAACTGATTAGCCGAGTATTGATAGGCAAGTTCATAATCAAATAGTTTTTCGGGCAATGGAACTTTACCGGAATCGGCATCGGTAAAATTCGAGCGTTCGGGTTCGCGATGTGCCACGGCAAACGATGCAAACAGACGTTGGTTATTGTTTATATCGTAGTTTAAGCCAAATTTAGGATTGAAGAATAAATATTTTTTCGATTGTTCTATGTTTCGCAAATCGTCATCATGCCCGCCGATGGAATAATCGATGGAGCGAAGTTGGGCATCGCCATAAACCGACAAATTTGCCATTAGGTGGTAGTTTACTTTTGCAAAAACATTCATGTCTTTTTTGTCACCGGTGCCATTATACCAGCGATATTTTTTGTTAAGACTGTTCGACATGGTGTCGGGAGCAATTTTTGCCCAGACTATATCACCGAAATGCTTGCCTTCGTAGCGATTTGCTCCTAAACCAAGGGTTGAATAAATTTTATTTTGATGATAATTTAATGAACTTACCAATCCGTAGAAATCATTATCGAGCCATTTTTGGTCAATAAAATCGCTACGCTGAATGGTGTCGTTTCCTATAATTACGTTGGGCAATCCAAATTTGCTGTATTTTTTATTTTCTCTCAGGCTTTCGTAATAACCTTTCCCACGTGTATAATGTAATGCCGTATGCGTGTTCCAATGTTCGGATATTTCGTGTGTAAGGTGCAATTGATAATGACTTTGCCAGTAATTATCTGTTTGATTGTCGTAAGTATAAGGATTGTATGTCGGATTTGTTTTTAATGAATCTTTAGGAACCCCATACCAGGCCTGATATGTTTTTTCGTAGCCGGAAAAATTGATAAATTTAATCATGGTGTTTTTTGCATAATAGCCTGCTGCCAAATAATACGATTTTAAATCGCTAAAGGCTCTATCAATAAAACCGTCCGAATATATTTTGGATAGACGTAAATCGACATTAAAATGGTTATTTATAAGTCCGGTACTGGTGTTAAGCATCAATCTGGAAGTGTTATAGCTGCCATACGATGCATTAAATTCGGCAAATGGTTCGTTGTTGAGTGTAAGCGTTTGCATGTTGATAGAGGCTCCAAAAGCACCGGCACCATTTGTAGAACTTCCTACACCTCGTTGAATTTGAATGTTGTCAGTTGACGAGGCGATGTCGGGAAGGTCAACCCACCATACTCCATGCGATTCGGCATCGTTCAGGGGAATGTCGTTAACGGTTACGTTAATTCGTCTTACATCGCTTCCTCGAATTGAAATACCGGTATAACCTGTTCCAATTCCGGCATCTGAAGTGGTAACGACCGAGGGGGTAAGGCTCAATAAATAGGGAACATCTTTAACCATGTTGTTTTGTTTAATAATTTCTTTATTGACAGAGGTTTGGCTTCCGCTCATAGTTTTGTCGCTTCGGGTTGCCTGTACAATTATTTCGTCGGCAATGAATGCAGCTTTTTTCAGTACAATTTTAAGGTTTGATATATCTGCGCTGATTTCTATTTTTTGAACAAATGTTTCGTAACCAATAAAGCTAATCTTGAGATGGTACGTTCCTTTTTTTACATTTTTTAGGGTAAAGTCGCCCTGAACACCGGAATATGTTCCGTTAAACGTGTTTTCGAGCATAACGTTTGCTAAACTCAGTGGTTGATTTTCTTCGTCCAAAACTTTACCGCTAATGGTAAATTGACAAAATGCTGACACATGCAGAAATAAGACTGCAAACAAAAAATGAAACTTTTTCATAAAAACTTTTTTTTAGTTAGACAATTTTTTACAATTGTCAATGGGAGTCTTCGTTCCCGGCTCGGCATTACCCGTCCCGGTCCAAAGGGTATAATCTCAGCCCGTGGTATTAAGGCACCCCATTGATGTATGGGGCAAAGGTAGTATAATTTTTTTTGAAAATAAAAAGGTCTGTTTAAATTTATTTTGTAAATTGCACTGTTTTTTATCGATACAAAATGAAAATTTATATAACATTTTTTCCGTTATTATTTGTTGTAATGAGCCTTAGAGCTCAGGTGCATGCTGATTTTACAGCAAATCCAACACAAGGATGTGCTCCCATGACCATTTCATTCATAAACAATTCGTCCGGTTCGGGAACCCTAACGTATCAATGGAATTTTGGGAACGGAAATTCTTCTAATTTGCAAAATCCTACTGCCAATTATGTAAATCCGGGAACGTACACTGTTACTTTAATTGTTTCTAATGGAACCTCTTCAGATACATTAGTTCGCACTCATTATATTCATATTTTTCAAAACCCTACTGCAAATTTTACGTTAAGTCCCAATTCGGGTTGCATTCCGTTAACGGTTAATTTTACTAATACTTCTGTGCCGGGCGATACTGTCATTACAAATTATGTTTGGGATTTTGGTGATGGCGGAAGCATTAGTTCTCAAAACCCTTCGCATAACTATACTCAACCTGGGGGGTATAATGTGTCATTACAAATAACGGACGGACATGGTTGCCATTCTACTTTTACTCAAAATGGAGCTGTTGTAGCATCGTCTGTTCCAACAGTAGCTTTTTCGGCTGATTTTACTTCTAATTGTACTGCTCCATTTACGGTTAATTTTACCAATCAAAGCTCAGGCATGGGAACATTAACCTATTTATGGAATTTTGGCGATGGAGGAACTTCAACCGCTCAGAATCCATCGCATACTTATACTCAAACAGGCTCTTATTCGGTAAGTCTTCAGGTTACAAACCAATACGGTTGCTCAAAAGATACGGTTTATACAAATTATATTAATATAAGCAGTGTCAATGCTGCATTTCATACCAATTTAGGCGATAGCGTATGTATAAATCAAATTGTTCAATTTATTAATGATGCCGGAACTACCGCATTGTGGTCTTTTGGTGATGGAGGTACCAGTACATTGTCCAATCCTTCGCATACCTATACGACTTCGGGTTCATATACCGTTATGATGATTGCGGCTCCGGGTACTTCGTGTATCGATACGGCATACCGCACAATTTATGTAAGGCCGGCACCCAATGCTCAGTTTAGTTTCAATCCCGCTTTTTCGTGTGGTAATGCGATTACTTTTACTCCAAATAATACAAACGGAACCGCATATCAATGGAATTTTGGAGATAATTCACCCATAGGAACGAGTGTTAGTCCAAGTCATACATACCAAAATAATGGAAATTATTATGTTAGTTTAATATTGACCGATAGTTATGGTTGTCAGGGGGCTTATCAATATCCAACTCCGGTCATTGTAGAAAAACCGGTAGCCAACTTTAATGCTTCGCCCAAAGAAGGTTGTAAACCATTACCGGTTTCTTTTACCGATTCAAGTTCTTGCAATACAAATTACACACATTTTACCAATTGGTCATGGAATTTTGGTGATGGGCAAACATCCAATTTGCAAAATCCAAATCATACCTATCAAGATACGGGCGTTTATAGTGTAACCTTAACGGTTACTACCGATTTAGGATGCACAGCAACAACTTCTGTTGAGGTGCAAGTGGGCGAACATCAGCACCCGCAGGTTCAGTATAGTTTTTTAGAAGGTTGTGCTAACGATACCATTCATTTTATAAGTTTGTCAACCGATTCTAATTTTATTGATCAATATAATTGGTCGTTTGTAAGTGATAGTGGCTTAGTTGTTGGAAATAGTATGGAAGCAAATCCGGATATTTATTTCCAAGGAAATGGCATTATTTCTTTAACATATGTTATAAATCAAAATGGTTGCTACGATACCTTAAAGTTAGATTCTATATTTGTTCTACACGGACCTTATGTTGGTCATATCGATACCATTATGGTTGGATGTAACGACCCATATACCATTGGTGCATTTGTACCTTTTATTAAGCAAGCGAATCGTTGGTATTGGGACATGAATAACGATGGCGTGTACGAAGATTCTACTGTCTTTGCCCATAATGTTTATTCCTCGGGAGACACGGTTTGGTTTACGTATCCAGATCGAGGGCAATATGAAATCTATTTTATAGCATATAACGATAGTACGGGTTGCTTTTGGGAAGAAAAGTATTCTTTAAAAATTAGGGATATTCAGGCTCATCTTTCAATAATAAGCCCAACCTGTCCGAATCATGTTTTTATGAATACTTCCAATTCGCAAGATTTTGATGTTATCACATTTGCATATGGGGATGGTAACGTAGCAAGCTTATCTTATTCTGATTTTTTATTAGATAGCTTGATAAATCATCAATATGTTTTTCACGATTACCCGACACATTCAGATACCATTACGGCTTATTTATATTTATCTAATAATATAGGTTGTCATGATACCGATTCGGTTACGTTCAGAGTATTTTATCCTCAGCCCGGATTTATGGGCAACCCAACCCATTTTTGTGTGCCTTATAATGCATTATTAACCGATACAAGTCATGCAGATACAACCATCGTTGCTTGGCAATGGACGTTAACCCCCGGAAATGTAATCAATACAAATCAACATCCGACTTTTGCAATAACAAACCCGGGTTATTATTCGGTCGAATTAACTGTTGTAGATGCTTTAGGTTGTTCCGCATCTTTAATTCAAAATACATATTTTCAGGCTGATAATTTTCAGGGGAACTTTTCCTCTTTAGATAATACATTGTGTTTAGGCGATACGATTCATTTTATTTCTTCTGTTCAAGGGGCAACCTCCTACACATGGGATTATGGTGATGGGACAGGTTTAGAAACAACTGTCAATCCAAATCACTTATATGCTGATACCGGAAAATATACTGTTACTCTTTATGTTGAAAATAATTTGCCGGGTTGTAAGGATACCGTTGTGGCAAATCATTACGTACAGGTTCAGGATATTCATGTGCAGTTTAGTGTTCTCGATGCAGATACAAATTGTTATCCCTTTCCGATAACCATCTTTAATACAACCGATACGGCTTATAATCCTACATGGCTGTGGAATTTTGGCGATGGTGGAGTTGCTTTTCAATCGTTGCCTTTTCATAATTACACTCAGCCCGGCTCCTATTGGTTAAGCCTTGAAGCTACAACGTCTTTTGGTTGTAAAGATAAAGATTCATTACTCATTACTGTTGGAGGTCCCTATACAGAAATTACCATGAGCGATTCGATTATTTGTAAAGGAGCAACGGTTGATTTTAATGTCAGCCAAAATCAAAATATTTTAATATATAATTGGGACTTTGGTGATGGTGCTACATCCAATGGAATACCAACCAGCCATACCTATAATTATTATCCTTCGAATGGATATTTTGTGCCGTCATTAATTTACTGTAGTGATGTAACGTGTTGTCAGTCTGCATTTGATACCTTGCATGTTCATCAAGTATTTGCCGATTTTTCGTATGTGCAGGACAACGGAAGTATAGATAGTGTAGCGTGTGGTAATGCAACCCTAACTTTTACGAATAATAGCATAGGTTCTAACGCTTCGCAATGGACTTTTGGCGATGGTTCAAGTGATACGGCTCAAACACCATCGGCGCACTACTATCAAAATACCGGCAATACCCAACAAACGTATTATATTAATTTGGTCGTTACAAGCCAGATCGGATGTGTTGACAGCATCAGAAAACCATTTGTTTTATATCCGTTGCCCGTTATTCAAGTTGGAAATGATGTTGCTATTTGTCATGGAAGCAGTGTCCAATTATCGGCTTCGGGTGGTAATTCAATCGTTTGGCAACCTATTCAGGGTATTGATAACCCGTCTTCTTATAACCCCAATGTTTCACCCGATAGCACAACGACCTACACAGCTACTGTTTATGATACGTATGGCTGTTCAAATACACAATCGGTTTCGGTATATGTACAGCAGCAACCATCGCTCAGCAACAGCTCTGATACAACCATCATTATTGGTGAGCAAGTTAACCTGTTTTCAACTTCCGATCAATCAACCGTAACCTACCTATGGTCTCCTGCAACGGGTTTATCATGCACTAATTGCTCAAATCCTGTTGCGCAGCCGTTGCAAAACACCACATATACCGTTTTAATTACAGATAGCATGCATTGTTTCCAGGTTACGGGCAGTGTTTACATAGAAGTAAAAGAAGAATACAGCATTGATGTTCCATCGGCATTTACACCCAATGGAGACGGGAATAACGATATAATTTACGTAAGAGGTTGGGGCATAAAACAACTACAAGAATTTAAAATATTTAATCGTTGGGGTCAGTGTGTGTTCGAAACCGATGATTTGCATCAAGGTTGGGATGGTACATTTAAAGGGATGAAACAGGATATGGATACCTATGCTTATACTGTTAAAGCCATTACTTTTGGAAATAAAACATTAACCAAGAATGGTTTAATTAACTTACTTCGTTGATCTTCAAAAAAACTTGTTATTAAACATATTTTTTGCAACAGCCTGTTTAATTATTTGATAAAC
>DAOOWN010000065.1:0-16227 GCA_035371305.1 Bacteroidales bacterium | reverse complement strand
TTTTCATATTTATTTGTTTTTAAAATTCGATGCAAATATATATTTTTTTTTCTAATATCTAAATAGGTTTTTGCTTTATTTGAAAATTTTACTATTTTTGCCAAAATTTAAACTAATTGCTATGAAAAAATTATTTACCTTTTTCTATTTAACGTTTTTAGCAAGTGGTATATTTGCTCAAACGGGTGCTACATGTTCAGAAGCTGATGTAATAACTTCTGTTCCTTATGCAGCAACAGGACTCGTAACTGTCGGGACAACGTATGCTTCTTTACCATGCAGCGGTAGTGGTATGACAAACTACATGTCGGGTAAAGATTATGTATTTTCTTTTACTCCAACCATTACGGGCGATTATCACATTGCTTTGTCTAACACTTCTCCGGCTGTTGCATTATTTGTTACCGACCTTTGTCCGGACGATGCAAATGTTCAGTGTATCGCAAACAACAATTCTTACTTAGGCAATCCTTCATTAAATGTAAATTTAAGTGCTGGCAATACCTATTATATCATTATTTCAAGCATCAACTTAGCTACACCTCAAACTGCTTTTGATATTAATATTGATGTATGCACCGGAAATCCTTCTTCTTCTTTTACATTTAGCCAAAATGCTCACGATGTAACCTTTACCAATACTTCAACCGATGCAACGCATTATGTTTGGTATTTTGGAGATGAACAATTACCCCCACCCTTATCGCAAGGTGATACAACAACGAACCCTACGCATCAATATGCACAATATGGTAACTATGTTGTTACATTAATTTCGTATAATGCATGTGGATTAACCGATACACTTAGAGATACGATTTCGGTTATTTGTCCCGGAACAATGCCTCATGCTGCTTTTACTTATACCAATAATGGTTTAGAAGTTAGTTTCACCAATCAATCAGTAGATGCGAACACCTATGGTTGGTTTTTTGGTGATGAACTGTTTCCATTAATGCCTACCGATACAACTCCAAACCCTACTCATATTTATGGAAGCTATGGTACTTATGATGTTACTTTAATAGCAACAAATGATTGCGGTAACGACACGTTGCATTTAACTATAACTATAGACTGTCCTGGCAATATGCCGGTTGCATCATTTACTTATACACAAACCGATGCTACGTTTAACTTCACAAGTACTTCAACGGATGCTACCAATTGGAAATGGTTTTTTGGAGACACTGACTTTTTCCCATATATTTCGGGTGATACTACTGAAAACCCAACTCATACATATATGGCAACCGGAACCTATACCGTATATTTGATAGTAAGTAATGAATGCGGAAGTGATACAATTTCGCAAACCGTTATGATAACAACTTTATCGAGCAATAATATTGAGATAAAAGGACTTGAAATATATCCTAATCCTACTCATGATTTTATAAACATTAATTCAGATATAAGTGAAACCATTCTAATAGAGATTTTTGATGCATCCGGAAAATGTATTTTAATGCAAGAAACATCGACTATTAACACTAAAATTAATGTTGCTGATTTTGAAAACGGATTTTATTGGCTAAAAATTCGCACAAAAGAAAATGTCAATACAATACCTTTTATAAAGAGATAATAAAGAATATTAAAAACAGAAAAGGCTTTGTTTCGATTACAGAACAAAGCCTTTTTTATATAAAAAAAGAGGCTGTTTTTAAACAACCTCTTAATTTTTTTCATCCCGTTGTCCCGCAGGGACTCGAACCCCGACTAACAGATCCAGAGTCTGCTGTGCTACCATTACACAACGGGACAGCACGTTGTCCGACCAAGATTCGAACTTGGACAGGCAGAACCAAAATCTGCAGTGCTACCATTACACCATCGGACAATGAATTTTAGAACGAAATCGGATGCAAAGATAGATGCTTTTTTTTATTCAGCAAATTTTTTTTACGATTTTTTAATAAAAAAAGAGGTAGTTTTTTCTACCTCTTTTTTACATCGTTTAACCCTAAAACTTAAACATTATCCGCATTTTGAATAACCGCAATGTGAACAAGTTAAACAACCCTCTTTATATACAAGTGCATCCTGTCCACAATTAGGGCAAACCGCACCTTTTTTGGGCTTTGCACCATCGGGGATATATTTTTTAAGTGCTCTTTCAACTCCTGCTTTCCATGTATTAATATTGTCGCTATCAAGCTGAAGTGAACCTACCAAATTAATAACATCGGTAATAGGCATGCCATAACGCAATACTCCGGAAATCAATTTTGCATAGTTCCAAAACTCTTTATCAAACATACGAGATAAGCCCTCGATGGTTGTTCTATAACCATGTTTATCGACATATTGGAAATCGTAACGAGTTTCGCCTGATTCTTCTTTGTTTTTAATAATATATCCTTTTTTTATCGACTTTGGCATGACCCAAACTTCTTCATCTTCAATACCTGTAAAAATTTCGTAGGGTTTCCCGTCCAAGACTCCCACAAATGCAATCCAACGTTCATTATTATTTTGAAATCTTACAACATCCGCTTCTAAAATTCGGGGTCTCTTTTTTACTTCAAATGATAAGGTATCGGGTTGTGTATTTTTGTTTTTGTTATCTTTTGAAATCAGCACACCCGATCTACTGCCTTCGCGATAAACGGTTATTCCTTTGCAACCGCTTTCCCATCCTGTTTCGTAAACTTTTGAAACAATTTCTTCAGTAACATCTTCGGGCAAATTAACCGTTACGCTAATAGAATGATCGACCCATTTTTGAATTTGGCCTTGCATTTTAACTTTTGCTACCCAATCTACATCGTTAGCTGTAGCCAGGTAATAAGGTGATTTTTGAACCAACTCGTCTAATTTTTCATCAGAATACGAGTAAACATCATTCAAATCGTAAGCATTTTGTTCTAACCATGTTATAAACTTATGGTGGAAAACAGCATATTCTTCCCACGAATCGCCAACCTCATCTACATAGCTTACTTTAACATTTTTATCGTTGGGATTTACTTTTCTACGGCGTTTGTAAACAGGTCTAAAAACCGGTTCGATACCGGAAGTTGTTTGTGTCAAAATACTGGTAGAGCCGGTAGGAGCAATTGTTAAAAGTGAAATATTTCTACGTCCATAACGCGTCATTTCTTTATACAATTCCGGATCTGCTTCTTTCAATCTGTTGATAAACGGATTTTCTTTTTCTCTGTTTGTATCGTAAATGGGGAACGGTCCGCGTTCTTTAGCTGTATTTACAGAAGAACGATAAACCTCTAAGGCAAGTGTTTTATGCACTTTTACCGAAAAATCAATAGCATTGTCGCTTCCATAACGTAAGTTAAGGGCTGCCAACATGTCACCTTCGGCAGTAATACCAATTCCGGTTCGGCGTCCTTGAATGGCTTTAATTCTTATTTTTTCCCACAATTGTCGTTCGGTTCGTTTTACTTCTTCCGATTCGGGGTCGCTGTCTATTTTTTGCAAAATGGCGTCTATTTTTTCCAATTCCAAGTCTATGATATCATCCATCATGCGTTGAGCTGCATGTGCATGTTTTTTAAATAAATCAAAATCAAAAAATGCATTTGCAGTAAAGGGGTTTACTACATAACCATATAAATTTATTGCTAATAAACGGCAGCTATCGTACGGGCACAAAGGAATTTCGCCACAAGGATTGGTAGCAACAGTTCTAAATCCTAAATCTTTATAGCAGTCGGCAACCGATTCACGAATAATGGTATCCCAGAAAAGGATTCCCGGTTCGGCTGATTTCCATGCATTATGTATGATTTTTTTCCACAATTGAGCTGCATCTATTTCTTTGGTGTATTTTGGATTAGGATTATCAATGGGATATTGCTGTGTATATTTTACCCCATTAATAGCCGAACGCATAAACTCATCGTCGATTTTTACAGACACATTGGCACCTGTAACTTTACCTTGTTCAAGTTTTGCATCAATAAAACTTTCTGCATCCGGATGTTTAATGGAAACAGTAAGCATTAATGCTCCACGTCTTCCGTCTTGAGCTACTTCGCGGGTACTATTGCTGTATCGTTCCATAAAAGGCACTAAACCGGTAGAAGTCAGTGCACTATTTAGCACCGGACTTCCTGACGGGCGAATATGGCTAAGATCGTGGCCAACTCCACCTCTGCGTTTCATTAGCTGCACCTGTTCTTCGTCCACTTTCATGATGCCACCGTACGAATCGCTGTTCCCCTCCATCCCTATCACAAAGCAATTGGACAACGATGCAATTTGGAAATTGTTACCAATACCTGACATCGGACTCCCTTGAGGAACAATATATTTGAAATCTTTTAATAAATCATAAATATCTTGAGCCGACATGGGATTGGGATATTTTTTTTCGATGCGAGCCAATTCTTTAGCTATTCGCCAATGCATATCTTCGGGGCTGCGTTCGTATATGTTTCCATATGAATCTTTTAGAGCGTATTTTGTAACCCAAACTTTTGCAGCTAATTCATCCCCTTTAAAATAATCGAGTGCGCCTTGGTATGCTTCATCAAACGAATAAATCGTATGAGCCTCATTATTAACATTTTCCTTTTTTGACATGACGTTTTTATCTACCAGTGTTTCCATTTTATATTTTTACTATTATTATTTTCAATAGGATAGCTTCTGATTTTTCGTTGAGCAAATTATATCAATTAAGTTATTTTTGCTAATTTAGTTTTTAACAACAATATTAACATTTTTTTTAAACTAATCTAACAATCTGTATTTATGTGCTTTATAAATTCAGACGATTTTTAGCAATTATTTTAATTATCTGATTTATTGGAGATTATTTTTTTACTAACAATCAATTGTTCAAAACCTTACTCATGGCTTATAATTCGTGGCATTTATTTTATTATCAGTTATTTAATGGTCATTTCAAAATAATTCCATAATTTTTCGTTTGGTACGGGGGCTATCACGGCTATCGGGTTTTTTGTAACAGGGTGTAAAAACGACAACATTCGAGCATGAAGTGAAATGCTTTTATCGGGATTTGCACGTGGAAAGCCGTATTTCACATCCCCTCTTATTGGGCATTGAATGTACGATAGCTGACACCTGATTTGGTGATGGCGACCCGTGAGCAATTCAATCTGCCACAGATAATATAAATCGGATTTTGCCAATATTGAATAGTTTAAAACTGCCAATTTTGCATTTTTCGCTTCTTTGGTTTTTACTATAGAAATGTTTTTACTTTCGTTTCTGACAATATAATGCTCCAAGGTCCCTTCGGTTTTTTGCGGCGAGTTGGCAGTAATTGCCCAATACACTTTCTTGATTTTACGTTCTTGCTGCATTTGATTTAAACGAGCAAGTGCCTTAGACGTTTTTGCAAATAACACCACACCGCTTACAGGTCTATCAATACGGTGAATAACGCCCAGGAAAACATTACCGGGTTTTGAGTCTCTTTTTTTAATGTATGCTTTTATATCTTCTTCGAGCGAATCGTTTTTTTCTTTATCGGGCTGAACCAATTGACCCGATACCTTATTAATAATAATGATATGATTATCTTCAAAAAGTATATTTTCGCTGTTGAACATTGCTAATACTGTTCTTTTTCATTTGGAAAATCGTTGGTTTTTACATCTATAATATACTTTCCGACAGCATTTTTAATTTCGTCAAATAAATTTAAATAACGTCTTAAAAAGCGAGGCGAAAATTCAGTTGTAATACCCAACATATCGTGCAAAACTAACACTTGCCCATCTACAGCGCCACCGGCACCAATACCAATAACGGGCGTTTTGACAGATTGAGCAACATTGGCAGCCAACTGGGCCGGAATTTTTTCTAATACAATTGCAAAACAACCTAATTCATCTAAAACAGTTGCATCGTGCAGTAATTTTTTTGCTTCTGCTTCTTCGCGAGCCCTAACTACAAAGGTTCCGAATTTGTGAATACTTTGAGGAGTTAACCCTAAATGCCCCATTACCGGAATTCCTGCCGATAATATTCGTTGAATGCTTTCTTTTATCTCTTCTCCCCCTTCTAACTTAACGGCAGCAGCTCCGGTTTCTTTCATTATGCGAATAGCCGAATTTAATGCTTCTTTAGAATTTCCTTGATAAGTACCAAAAGGCAAATCAACCACTACCAGTGCTCGTTTAACAGCTCTAACTACGGAGGCTCCATGGTAGATCATCTCGTCTAACGTTATCGGTATGGTTGTATCGTATCCTGCCATTACGTTTGATGCCGAATCGCCTACTAAAACAACATCTATTCCGGCACTATCCAGAATTTTTGCCATTGAATAATCGTAAGCTGTGAGCATCGATATTTTTTCACCACGCAGTTTCATTTCTGCCAAGACATGCGTAGTAACTTTTTTTACTGTAGGAAAATTCATTGAAATATAATTTATATCTTTGCCACAAAGTTCTGTTTTTTTTACGAAAAAGCCATGAAAAATAAATTTAATTTATTTAATTACATATCAGACAGATACCATTTAACTAACATTGTTAGATTTTTATATTTTCTGATATTATCAACCCTATTTACCTTTTGCAACAATGAACTTGATGTTTTTGACGATTGGAAAGACAACACAATAGTATATGGCTTATTGAACGCCTCGGACTCCCAACAAGTAATTAGGGTTTCAAAATCATTTTTAGGCGAAGGAAATGCTTATAACATGGCTCAAATTCACGATTCAATATATTACAATAAGCCCATTACCGTTAAAATAGAAGAATGGCTGAATGGTAATCTTGTTAAAACGATTTCGTTGCACAAAGATTCGTCCATTGCCCGCGATAGTGGTGTTTTTGAATACCAAAAAAATTATTATTTCGTTACAAACGAAGTCTTAAATGCCGATGCTCAATATAAATTAAATATTCAAATTGACGGGAAAACCGTTAGTTCAGAAACAAAAATGATTAACAGTTTTTCATTAATCAATGTTCCTGCTGCTATATCGTTTACATCTACATCTTTAAAATTTTCTATAAAAACTCCGGCTAACGCACGCTTAATTCAACCGAATCTTCGATTTTTTTATTATGAAATCACTGCAACCGATACTACCAAACATTTTTTTGATATTAAATTACCCATATATACCACCAATACTATTGATGGAAATGAAATTATTAGCATTGAATATCCAAGTATTAAATTTTTTGATGCTGTTAAAAATCATGTAAAAGAAAACAGCCAAGTAATAAAACGAGTTCCCGCACAAGGAAGCATACAAATAATTACATATGCTGGCAGCAACGACTTGTACGCTTATATGCAAGTAAGTGCTCCAAGCACCGGTCTGTCAATGGATAAACCAAGCTATACCAATATTGTAAATGGATTAGGTTTATTTACATCACGCTATACAAAACGCGAAATTCCTAAATCATTAGCACAGCGTACCATTGATTCGCTTGCTATGGGAATTTACACCAAGCACCTTAAATTTTCAAATTATGCCACCACCCAATTAAATTGGGAACTCTTTCCATAATACTGACATCGTTTTTTATCGTTTACTGACATTTTTTCATATTTTTCGCATTTTTTAGTCTTGGCACTATGCTTGTTTATAAGCCATGAAATTTAAAAAAAATATTTATATGGGAAAAATAATAGGTATAGACCTTGGTACAACCAACTCATGTGTAGCCGTAATGGAAGGGAACGACCCGGTAGTTATTCCAAATAGCGAAGGTAAAAGAACCACTCCATCTATTGTTGCATTTTTAGACAACAACGAACGTAAAGTAGGCGATCCGGCTAAACGCCAAGCCATAACCAATCCTAAAAAGACCATCTTTTCTATTAAACGATTCATGGGAAATCGTTATGATGAAGTTTCCAATGAAATATCACGCGTTCCATATGAGGTTGTTCGCGGTGATAATAACACACCCAGGATAAAAATTAATGATAGAACCTATACACCTCAGGAAATATCGGCTATGATTCTTCAAAAAATGAAGAAAACTGCCGAAGATTATCTGGGTCAGGAAGTTACAGAAGCTGTCATTACAGTTCCTGCCTATTTCAATGATGCTCAACGCCAGGCAACCAAAGAAGCCGGCGAAATTGCCGGACTTAATGTTCGCAGAATAATCAATGAACCTACTGCTGCAGCATTGGCATATGGTATGGATAAACGCAACCGCGATATGAAAGTTGCCGTTTACGACTTAGGTGGTGGTACTTTTGATATTTCTATCCTTGAATTAGGCGATGGTGTATTTGAAGTAAAAAGCACCAATGGCGACACACATTTAGGTGGTGACGACTTTGACCAACGCATTATCGATTGGTTGGCAGACGAATTTAAAAACGACGAAGGCATTGATTTAAGAAAAGACCCTATGGCACTTCAACGTTTAAAAGAAGCTGCCGAAAAAGCAAAAATCGAATTATCCAGCTCATCAACAACAGAAATTAACCTTCCTTACATTATGCCCGTTGACGGAGTTCCCAAGCACCTTGTAAGAACCCTAACCAGAGCAAAATTCGAACAACTTATTGACGACTTGGTTCAAAAAACCATTACACCGTGTAAAAAAGCATTGAGCGATGCAGGGCTTACAGCAAAAGACATCGACGAGGTTATTCTAGTGGGAGGTTCGACACGTGTTCCTATTATTCAAAAAGTTGTCGAAGATTTCTTTGGAAAAACTCCTTCAAAAGGAGTGAACCCCGACGAAGTGGTGGCTGTTGGAGCTGCTATTCAAGGTGGTGTGTTAACAGGCGAAGTGAAAGATGTATTACTGCTCGACGTTACTCCGCTTTCTTTAGGTATCGAAACGCTTGGCGGTGTAATGACCAAACTCATCGAAGCAAATACTACTATCCCTACCCGCAAAACCGAAACCTTTACTACTGCTGCCGACAACCAAACATCCGTTGAAATTCATGTTCTTCAAGGCGAACGTACACAAGCAAGCCAAAATAAAACTATAGGGCGTTTCCATTTAGACGGAATACCGGCTGCTCCTCGTGGTGTACCTCAAGTAGAAGTAACATTTGACATTGATGCCAATGGTATTTTAAATGTTTCTGCAAAAGACAAAGCTACCGGTAAACAACAAAGCATTCGCATTGAAGCATCTTCCGGCTTAACCGAAGACGAAATCAAGAAAATGAAAGCCGAAGCCGAAGCCAATGCCGAAGAAGACCGTAAGTTCAAAGAACGCATTGATAAACTAAATGCAGCTGATAGTTTAATATTCCAAACCGAAAAACAGCTAAAAGAGTTTGGCGACAAAATACCGGCCGACAAACGCAGCCAAATTGAAGCCGCCATTCAAAAACTTAAAGATGCTCACAAGAGCGAAGATCTCGATCGTATTGAAAAAGCGATGAACGAACTGAACGAAATCTTCCACAAAGCAAGTGAAGAAATGTATAAAAACACCGGAGCTCAGCCCAATGCCGAAAGTCAACAACAAAACAATCCGACCAACAATGCTAAAACTGACTCAGAAGTTACCGATGTAGATTTTGAAGAAGTAAAATAATCCGTTGAACTTAATTCATAAAGAGGCTGTCATTGTGTGTACAGCCTCTTTTTTTATTTAATAATGAGACCTGTCTTTTAATCTGAGAATAAATTTCTTTCCAAGCTTTCCCATTCCTTGTGAGCTGAAAAGAGTTCTTTCGTTTTTAAGACATCCGACTCAATTTGTTTACTTAAATCGTCTATTGAATTAAATTTTATATCGTCTCGAATGCGCTCCATAAAAAAGACAACAACTGTTTTTCCGTACAAATCGCCATCAAAATCAATAAGATGAACCTCTATTGACAGTTGTGAGTCGGGTAAATTTAACGTTGGCCTGTATCCAATGTTTAATACCCCTTTATGAAACTCACCATCAATATCGACCATTACAGCATACACACCCTGTTTTGGGATTATTTTCTCATACTCTTTTATATCCAAATTAGCCGTTGGAAAACCTAATTTTCGTCCAATTTTTAAGCCGTCAATAATTTTTGCCATAAATAAGTAAGGATAACCCAACATATTGTTTGCTTTAGTTAGATGGCCTTCTTCTAATGCAGCACGAATTTTTGTAGAGCTTACGGTTAAGTTCTCATGATACAGGGCTTCTATTCTGTGCAAACGAAAATCATATTTTTCCGAAAGTGCCTGAAGAACCTCCGCACTTCCTTCCCTGTCTTTTCCAAACTGATGGTCATAACCTATCACTAAATCTTTTAGCGAAAGTTGCTTCAATAAATGTTCTTCTATAAATTGCTGTGCCGACTTTTGAGCAAAAGCCAACGTAAATTCCTGAATAAAAACATACTCAACGCCTAACTTTTCGAGCAAATAAATCTTTTCGGCCTGTGAAGTAATATTTTTAAATTCGCCTTTGCCCAATACTTTTCGTGGATGTGGGAAAAACGTATAAACTACCGAACGACAATTCTGCTTTTTTGACAATTGCTTGCAGTATTCTATAACCCTCCGATGTCCGCGATGTACACCATCAAATGTTCCAACAGTAACTACCGAACAATCAAGAAATACATCCTCGTTTGAGCTAATGATTTTCACGTTAAAAATCTTTAAAAATGCAAAGGTAGTACTAAAATAATGTTTTTCACCTTTTAAACTCTATTTTTTTCGTTTACTTTTGCTGAAAAATAGACTATGATAAAACTTATTATTCCATTTTTGGGCTTTATCATACTTTTTTATTCGTGTTCTTCTTCATTTGAAGGATTTAAAATTAAAGGACTGGTAAAAGGAGGCAAAGGTAAAACCATCTTCCTTTCATATCAAGGAAATACCGACTCAACAAAAATAAATTCCGACAACGAATTCGAGTTTGAAGGAAAACTAACAGAACCTGATTTTTGCAACCTTTACCTTGATCGCTCTAACCCTATATTACTTTTCATCGACTCTATTAATAACTTTACCATTGAAATAAAAACCGATGCTGAAAATTTTGCAAAATCATATACGTTAAACGGCTCTAAAACATCGCAACAAATACAAGAATTGCAAAATAAACTTACTCAAACATTTACCAATGTAAAAAACTTATACAACTCAATGATTGCCAACAATGTAGATACTTTTCATCGAGATTCTATACAAACCTTGTTCGTAAAAAAAAGCAACGAGTTGGTAGAGCAACATCGTCAATATGTGTTTAACTTCATTAAACAAAACCCCGGTTCATTTGCTTGTCTGCCTGCTATCTATCAAGCATTTGACAGTCGCAACCCTATTTTCAGTTTCGAAATGGATGCTCCGTATTTTCTTTTAATTGATTCGGCTTTACAAGCAATACATCCCAATTCGATGCAAACAAAGGAATTTCATGCCCAAATTTTACAATTAAAACAACAATTTCCAACGTATAATCAACCAAATCATAGCATGTTACCAACAAACGAAGCACCTGATTTTTCACTCACCGACTCCAACGGCAAATTGTTTAAACTATCAAGCCTAAGAGGAAATTTTGTCCTACTCGATTTTTGGGCGTCGTGGTGCACTCCTTGCCGTTACGAAAACCCAAACTTAGTTAAAGCCTACAAGGATTTTGCTAAAAAAGGACTGCATATAGTACAAGTTTCGCTTGACAACAACAAAGAACAATGGCTTCAAGCTATCGAAAAAGATAACCTGACACCATGGACACATGTTAGCGATTTAAAATACTGGGACTCTCCCGTTGCTAAACTTTATGGAATACAGGCTATACCGGCTAATTTTTTAATCGCTCCCGATGGTAAAATAATAGCTCAAAATTTGCGTGGTGAACAATTATTTGCTACTTTAGAGCAAATTTTTTCTTCGCAAAAAACGCATAAAAAGCATAAGTGAAAAACCTTTTTTTAATTTGGGCTGTTGTAATACATTTTTTTTCGTTCAGTCAAAACTATTTCCAACAAAAGGTAGATTATGCTATTCAAGTATCGTTAGACACATCGTTTAAAACATTAAAAGGATATGAAAAAATTACCTACATAAACAACTCTCCGGACACGCTACCATACATCTATTTCCATTTATACCCCAATGCTACCCACAACAAAACAAAAACTGCCTTGGCAAAACAATTTTTATTTAGCAACCAACTTTCGCTTTATTTTGAACAAGAACAAAATTTAGGATATATCGATAGTTTGCACTTTAAAATAAACCAAAACGAAGCAAGGTTTGAAATAGTAAAAGATTCGCTTGACATTGGAAAACTGTATTTAAACCAACCTCTTTTGCCCAACCAATCCATTATAATCGAAACACCTTTTTATGTTAAAATACCCGTTGCCGGCTATACCCGTATGGGGTATTACGATTATATATTTGGTATTACACAATGGTATCCCAAACCGGCAGTTTACGACCATAAAGGATGGCACCCATATCCATACTTAGAAAATGGGGAATT
Organism: Bacteroidales bacterium; assembly: GCA_035371305.1. Lineage (GTDB taxonomy): Bacteria > Bacteroidota > Bacteroidia > Bacteroidales > GWA2-32-17 > Ch61. The sequence continues at coordinate 3,841 of DAOOWN010000065.1, read as the reverse complement.
TTACAGCGAATTCGGCAAATTCGATGTAAGCATTACGGTCCCTTATAATTACACGGTTACCGCAACAGGATGCTTGCAAAACGTGGAAGAATGGGAGCGAATAAAAAAAATAGCAGCTCTTTCTATCGATTATCCTAACATCGTTGATTTTGCAAATAAACTAAAAGAACTGAATAAAAACGGAACCAAAACCCTGCGATTTATACAAGACAGTATTCATGATTTTGCATGGTTTGCTTCTCCTTATTTTAAAATTGCGCACGATAGTATTCAGATTCAGGGCAAAATTATTAATACATGGGCATATTATCTGCCTTATGAAAATAATTTTTGGGCAAAGGCTGCTCAATACGTTTCAAAATCCGTAAAATACTATTCAGAAAAGGTGGGCAATTATCCTTACCAACATTGTACTACAGTTGAAACGCCCAACATCACGGAAGGGGGCATGGAATACCCTATGATTACCTCCATTGGCGTAACAAAAAATGAAAATGATTTGTTCCATGTTATAATGCACGAGGTCGGGCACAATTGGTTTTACGGAATACTTGCCAGCGACGAACGCCAACAACCTTGGATTGACGAAGGTATTAATAGCTTTTATGAATCTGACTATGCTCATACAGCATTTTCTATTCCCAAAAACGACTGGGAACGTTTCAATAAAATGATGGGACAGTCTATTTTTCCCGATTTTCTTTTAACCGATTACTTTTACTTTGGCGGACATGCATTGCCTATTGGGCTTAAATCTGAACAATATTCTACTATCGACTATTATTTTAACGCTTACCTAAACACATCGTCGGTTTGGTTTTTTATAAAAAAATATTTGGGCGAAGACAACTTTAATGATGTAATGAAACAATTGTACAAACAAAAATCATTTCAACATGTTGATGAACAAGATATAAAAAGCCTGTTTGAAAAAAACGGTCAACGCCCCATGGATTGGTTTTTTAATTCTTATTTAAACAACACCAGCAGAAGCGATTATAAAATTGTAAACGTCGTTTCGAGCGAGACTTCCTCTACCATCACCATAAAAAACAAACGAAAAGCCGACTTCCCTTTTAGTTTACACATCTACCCCAACAACTCGTCTATAGCTTCGCATGAAAGTATTCAACAGGGATTTTCATCCGGAACGCAAACCATCACCATTGACCAACAAATAAAAAAAGGCACCCGATTCGTTATTAACAATCGCCACTCTAATATCTCATTTTTAGAAAGCAATTACGGCAACAATTCATATACCTATCGCACCCTGCTTCCCGGATTAAAAAAAGTATCGTTTCGTTTTGCGGGAATAATAGACCAACCAGATTGCTACGATATTTTATTTTTTCCGATGGCAGCCTATAATACGATTGATAAATCGATGGCAGGCCTTTTGCTTTATTCGCCCCAAATTCCTTATCCAACGTTTCAATTTAGACTCCTGCCTCTATATAGCATTGAAAATAAAAGGTTAAATGGAGCGTATTTAGTTGAAAAAAATATTCCTATTAACAACTATATTCAAAAAATAAAAACATCCATGCTTTACCAAACCTATTCTTTGCCAAAAAACACAAAAAAAACACAATGGAACGACTTAAAATTTAATCTCGAAATACCGTTATCATTTAATAGCGATCTTAGTCGTTGGATTTTTTTATTTTCATCTAGCATTGATTACTCAACACTCCCGTTTTCGCCATATGAACAAGAGCTTTATTTCACAAACGAAATCTCAACCTTTAAGCAATTTAACATATACAAAACAGATTTGCATTTATCACTCGAAAACAACCACGATTTTGCCAAGTTTAAATTCAATGCACATCTTTTTATGCCGTATAATGCAAAAAAGAAAGGTATTGACCTCGATTATTTTCTGGGTGCGTTCTTATTTAATCACAGCCGATATTTTATTTACAACTTATTTTTATCGGGCACAAATGGCATTAAAGACTATACTTACAATGATGTTTTTGTGGACCGATTTAATACAAACACTACAAACACATTTTGGCAACATCAATTTGTATTAAACGATGGAATGTTTGCTGCATATACCCCCATTCAATCCAATCATTGGCTTACAAGTTTTCGGGCAAGCATTGCTTTACCTATTCCTCCGCCGTTTTATTTATACGCAACTACCGGAACATATTATCGTGCAAAAAATGCATGGATAGGCTCCCAACAATTTCCATGGGAAATTGGTTTTGAAATTAGAATGATTAAAAATATATTTGCAGTCTATTTCCCTATTAAAATGTCAAACGATATAACTTCTATTTCGAACTTTATGTACGGCGATAATTATCTGTATAAAATTCGCTTCACGCTTCGTTTATCGCAATTAAATCCGTTTAAATATTCACATAAAATTCACACGTTCATTGAATAAGCCGACTAAAATATATTTTGTGAGCGACGCTCATTTAGGTTTTCCCAATGCAAAAGAAAGCTTGCAACGAGAGAAACTATTGGTAAAATGGCTTAACGAAGCCTCTACTGATGCTACAGAAATCTATCTTTTGGGCGATATTTTCGATTTTTGGTTCGAATACAAGCGAGTGGTACCGAAAGGCTATTCACGCTTGCTGGGTAAGATTGCAGAACTGACCGACAACGGCATCCCTGTTCATTTTTTTACCGGGAACCACGATCTTTGGGTGTTTGACTATTTACCCAACGAAATTGGTGTCGATATTCATCGCGACCGCGAAATACGAACTATAAACGGACAAAAATTTTTCATCGCTCATGGCGATGGCTTAGGTCCATCGGATATCGGTTTTAAATACCTGAAACGAATATTTAAAAACCCCTTTGCTCAATGGCTGTTTGCACGCATTCACCCCAACTTTGCAGTACGTATGGCAATAAAATGGTCGCAACACAACCGCTATCACGAAAATCCTAAAAATTTCACTTTTTTAGGCGAAGATAAAGAACGACTTATTCAATACGCAAAGCGTAAATTAGAAAACGAACCTTTCGATTTCTTTATTTTCGGACACCGCCATTTGCCACTTGAATTGATGTTGAACCCAACATCAAAATTCATTAATTTGGGCGATTGGCTTTTTCATTTTACCTATGCTATTTATGATGGAAAAAATGTAACTTTACATCATTATAAAAAAGAAAATCCGCATGAATAATTATAAATATATTATTGTTAAGACGTTTGGAAATAAAACAAACGACTTTTTAAAATGCTTACTCATCAGACGCAAGGTGTTTATTGAAGAACAATGCATTAGCGAAGATATTGAAGTGGACGATCACGACCAACATTCGTACCATTATTTGCTTTTAGTTAACCAATCGGACGAAAAACAAATTCCCGTCGCAACCGGCAGATGGAGAATTACAGAAAAAGGCATTAAATTGGAACGTTTTGCCGTACTAAAAGACTATCGCAATATGGGCTACGGCAAACATATTTTAGATAATATACTGAGCGACACGATGGTATTCAACAAAACAATTTATTTACATTCGCAAGAAACAGCCGTTAATTTTTATTTGAAAAACGGATTTAAAATAGAAGGAGAACCTTTTTTAGAAGCCAACATTAAACATTATAAAATGGTTTTTAAATCGTAAGTTTTTTTACCCTCCCACCTATTCATTTTTTATAATACAATCTGAACATTTTTACACTACGTAGAAATTTTAGTTGAAAAGCTTAGGCAAGTCAACATCTAATTCATATGGTCATTTAGAACGAAGTCGAAGAGTAACAGACCCTTCTCAATCCTTGTTGTAATAAACGTAGTGCTAAGATTCTGTCTCCGTCGAAAGACGGAGAAGAATCTCAATCCTTGTTGTAATG
>DAOOWN010000064.1:0-16399 GCA_035371305.1 Bacteroidales bacterium | reverse complement strand
CATTGGTGAATAAGGAAAAAAGAAAGGACGTTTAAATTTTAATCGGGTAGTAGTAATTATAACTATATAAACAATTGTGCTAAAAAAATAATGACAAAGTAACGGGCTGCCTTACCGATAAGCATAAAAAGAAGCACTTTATAAACGTTGGCTTTAAATAAGCCTAATACCAATGCTAAGGCGTCGCCAATTCCGGGCAACCATGTAAACAATGCCGATAATACGGTATATTTCTGCACGTATTTTTGGGCTTTTTGAATTTTATTATCCGAAATTCGTAAGTATTTGTTGATCCATTCGGTTTTGCCGGCTTTCCCTATATAATAGTTGGTCATTCCCCCTAAGGTGTTCCCTATTGAAGCGATAATAAATACCCACCCGGCATTAAATTTAAGTGCTACCATCGTTGCAACAAAGGCATCGGAGCTAAACGGGATGATGGTAGCTGAAAGAAACGAAACAAAAAACAATCCCCAGTATCCAAAACCAAACCAGAACGTCATGGTTGATTTTCCTTATTGCTGCTGACTTCTATTAAATTATGTAAAGACGGGTAAACCGTTGTTACGAAATTGGAAATGGGATAATACAACAACGATTTGTTTTTTGTATCTTGTTCAATAAGACTACTGTTTTTGTCAAAGCTATTTATCAAATAAATAAATGCACCCACAATAAAAACCCCTTTCAGTAATCCAAAAGCAAGTCCTCCCAACTTATTAATCCAACCGATTCCTATTTTAGAGAAGAACCGATCGGCTGCCCATGTGCCAAGTTTCATGCTGAGTAATGCCAAAATAAAAGTAATGGCAAAGCAGGTTAATTTAAAATAGGGAGAGGTGGACGACATCAAACCGGCCAAAAGATTTCCAATGTATGACGAAAAATGTATAGCAATATATAAACCGATGAGTAAAGCAAGTGTAGAAAAAATTTCTTTTAATAGCCCGTTTGTCAAGCCTTTGAACCCGAACCACAAAAAAGGTATCAACAAAATGATATCAAGTATCTGCATATTTTTTAATTTTGTGTAAAAATATAAAAAATGCCTTTAATAAATTCATTGATTCATTGGATAAATTTAAAACGAATCAATCAGATAGATTTGTTTAAACGATATCCGCAGGAAGTACAAGATGAAGTCCTTGCTGACCTGCTTTTAAAAGCAAAAAATACTGAATTTGGCTTAAAATATAAATTTGAGCAAATAGAAACGGCAAAACAGTTTTCCGAAACGGTTCCTGTTGTTGATTACGATGCTTTTAAACATTATATAGAACGTATTATGCAAGGCCAACAAAACATAATCTGGCCTTCGGAAATTAAGTGGTTTGCAAAATCATCCGGAACCACTTCCGACAAAAGCAAATTTATTCCGGTAAGCCGTGAATCGCTCGAAGATTGCCATTATAAAGGTGGTCGCGATGCCATTGCGCTTTATTTAAAACAATATCCCGATAGTGAAATCTTTAACGGCAAAACATTGGCACTGGGCGGCAGTCATAAAATAAGCGAGTTTAACAGCGATTTATATTATGGAGACCTTTCTGCTGTATTGATGCAAAACCTCCCATTTTGGGCAGAATTTCTAAGAACTCCAACGCTAGATATTGCATTAATGGACGAGTGGGAAAGCAAGATTGAAAAAATTGCACAGGAAACATATAAACATAAAGTTTCGGTTTTGGCTGGAGTTCCATCATGGATGATAGTTTTAATTAAACGTTTGATGGAAATAACCGGCAAATCGTATCTTGACGAAATTTGGCCTCAGCTCGAACTTTTTATGCACGGAGGCGTTAGCTTTGAGCCATATCGCGATTATTATCGGGGGCTTTTCCGCAATAAACCTATCCGCTATCTTGAAACCTACAATGCATCGGAAGGCTTTTTTGCCATTCAAGATGATTTGTTAGAATCGGATATGCTGCTTATGCTCGATTTAGGCATTTATTATGAGTTTATTCCTATGGAAGATTGGGATAAGGAAAATCCAAACACCTTAACCATTGGCCAAGTCGAACTTAATAAACCTTATGCAGTTGTTATATCCACCAATGCCGGTTTGTGGCGTTATAAAATTGGCGATACCGTAAAGTTTACTTCGCTCTTTCCGCACAAAATTAAAATTACGGGAAGAACCAAACATTTTATCAATGCCTTTGGCGAAGAGTTGATGGTCGATAATGCCGAGTATGCCATACGATGGGCTTCAGAAAAAACCGACGCTGTCGTTCGCGAGTATACTGCCGCTCCCGTTTTTATGGATGCTAAAAAAAGCGGAGCACACGAATGGATATTAGAATTTGAAAAACAACCTCGCAGTATTCATGCTTTTATAGAAGAACTCGATATCGCGTTAAAAAGTGTGAATTCTGATTATGAAGCCAAACGATATAAAAACATGTCGTTGGATTTTCCGCATTATTTGGTGGTTAAAGATGGTACTTTTTACGAGTGGCTGCGGCAAAAAAATAAATTAGGCGGACAACATAAAGTGCCCCGATTAGCTAATAACAGAGATGTTGTGGAAGAATTAAAACAAATCCATTTTGCTTTGAATCATGTTAATTAAAACGGCTATATGGTTAATCATCGTTGGTTTTGTTCTTTCAAGACAAATTCCGATTAAATCAAATTTTATCACTTCCGATATTTTTGATAACGTTTATGTTATATCAAAATCAGATTTGAAGCAATTAAATTCAACCGGCGATGTTTTAAAAACTTATTCCAACCGTAATTTAGGCGATATAACATTTGTCGATGCAACAAATCCGATGCGCATCCTTTTATTTTATGCAAATTTTAATCAGGTGGTTTTTATTAATACGAAGCTAAGTCCCATATCTGAGCCTGTTTCGCTTGACGACTTGGGGTTTACAAGTGTGGGCATTGCTTGCAGTTCGTCTCAAAATGGTTTTTGGATTTTCGACACCCGAAACAGTCAACCGGTACTGATTTCTTCTGCGTTACAAGTTATTTATAAGGGGACTAAAATTCAGTTTACCGATTCGTTATGGCCTGCGCCTATTTATATGAGTGAGCAGGGCAAAAAGCTTTTTATTGCCTTTCAAGGGAAAGGTATTTATGTTTTTGACCAAACAGCCAAGTTTGAAAAGTTTCTCCCAATACAAGATTTAAAATATATACAAGTTATGGGGTCTTATGTTTATTATTTAGCAGAACAGAAGCTCCGGGTCTTGAATTTAGAAAACATGGAAAATTTGCCGTATTTTGATGAAAATCAGCAGTATGATAGTTTCTGCTTAATAAATGAACAACTTGTAATAGCCGACAAACAGCAGTTGTTTTTTTATAAAAAAGACAATTTGCAGCATTAGTTAAAACGACAATTTACAAAACGATATACTGTCGAAGAAAACAGAACCCGAAGCGTCTTTAAACATTAGCTGATCAAGTGTTGCAGAGCAAGACTTGTTCTTAATGTATATATTAAAGAGCCCTTTAAGAGCAGAAACTGAGTTTTCGCAATCTTCTAAAATAGTGGGCAATTCATCTGTCGATTGAATGTTTAATTTCTGATTGATATAATAAACCTGAACAAGGGAATTTAATCCGGCGCTGTAAAATTGCTCTTTATTCGCTTCGGGCAAATAAAACTTAATATAAATATACTGCTTTAATCCGACCTGCTTTAAAAGGAATAATGTGTCGTTGGCATAAAAGGCTTTTTCGTTGACAAACATTGCTGACTGATTGCAGTTTTCAATTATGTTTGCTGCCTTTTGTTCAATTAACAAATCATGAATATTTTTGTCAAGCTGTGGCAATATGCTGTCTGTTTTTTGATAATGGATGGGTTTGGCTGACCATTCTTTATTTTTAATTTTTTTCCTGAATTTAATGGCTGAACGAAGTGCATATAAATTAACTCCGATTCCAATATTGGGTGAAATATTCCACTGGTCTCCATAGTGAGGGTGTTGGCTTTTTTGAAGTATCAAAACACCCGGATCGAGCGACAAGCCTAAGTCAACATTTAGAATTTCTTCACGAATTTCAATACCGATTATAGGTGAGGCACCATAAACCATCGGGTTGTATTTTTCTTCGCCAATTAGCGGTAAATAATAATTGCTCAGCCAACCAAAATAAAAACCTCCGTATGCCTGCCAACTTCCATTTTTATGGAAATAATAATAACGAGCATTAAAACCGGCGTTGTAACTTGGTTTTACGGTGTGTTCGTATATATATTGTTCGCTCTGATAACCTCCATCCAGTCCTATTCCGACATGTTTGTAGCGATACTCGATATGGATTCCTCTGCCTCCGTATAAAACCCCTTGACCTAATTTAGCATTAACGTAACGGTCGCCGATTAGTTGTGCACGTAGTGTTAGGCTAAAAACAACTAGAATAATAAATACTATGGAACGTAATATTTTCATTAACTTATTAAAGTGGAATGGAAATGGTGTACGAAATCCCTTTTTCTAAGCGCTTAAATTCTACCTCTCCCGACAACATTTTTAAGCGATTTATGAATGACCTTAATCCCTGTGTTTTTTTATTTATGTTGTTTTTTATTATCTCTTCTTCAAAGTCGAACCCGATTCCGTTGTCTTGGAAAAAAATAAATAAAAGGTTTCCATTTTGCTCTATTTTAAGTTCTATTAGCGTGGCTTGGCTGTGTTTAAAGCTATTGTGAATAAGCTCTGTTGTTGTTCTAAAAATAACGTTTTCTATTGCCGGTTCAAAGCGATTATTTTGGGTGTTGAAATGAAAGTTAACGTTTGTGTTTTTTATTTTGGAGTGTTTTTGTATAAATTGCATCAACGCTTTTTCGAGTCCAAATTGGCTCAATACTTGGCTAATCAGATCCGAAGATAAATTTCTGATATGTTGTATTCCTTCGTCTAATAAACTCAATGCTTCGTTGAAAAGTTCTTGGCGTTCGTTTGGGTCTTTATTCTGGTCAAATGCTCGCATGAGGTACATTTTGCTTGTTGCAAACAAGGGAGCCACCTGGTCATGCAAATTTTCGGATATTTCGCGGCGTTCCTTTTCTTCTGTAACTGATACAATATTAAGTAATTGCTTTTGCAGTTTTTTTAGTTCAGATATATCACGAAGGGTAATAACAGCGCATTTTGAGCCATTCATTTCGATAAGTTTTGCATTAATCTGGCAAGTGGCTTGAATGTTTTTAGCTTTGTTATATAATTCAACTTCGTGATTCAACAATGTTTTATTTTGAAGCAATTTTTTTAGTCCGTCTTTCCATTGTGTTCGATTTTTAATGATATAAAATATAGGCTGATGAATAAGCATCGAAGACGGAATTTGAAGAATATTTTCAATGGAGGGGCTTATTTCTTTTATATGGTAGCGTTGGTCTAATATCAAATATACATCCTGAATGTTTTCAAAAATCATTCGGTAGCGTTCTTCGTTTTGAGCGATAATTTTTTGTTGTTCTTCAATTTGAATTTTATAGGAATAGGATTTTAGCGTTTTATAGATGGAATTTTCTATTTTGGTAAGAAATCCTAAGTCTTTAATGATATAGTCTTCGGCACCTAAACGTAAAAAATCGCCGGCTATTTCTTCGCTTCCTGCTCCGGTTATAGCAATAAAAGGAAAGTCATGTCCCATCTCTTTTAATTGCTGTATAAGCACATCTCCTGTGATGTCGTTTAACTCATAATCTACAATTACTAATACCGGCTTATTGATGATTTTAAAACATTCAAATGCTTCTTTGCCCGATAGTGCCTGAATAAGCTGTATTCCGTTTCCTTCTAATTTATATTTTAATAATGTACCAAGCGTATGGTCATCTTCAATTAAAACAACGGTATTTATTTGCAAATTATTCCCAATATTCATAAAAAATGACAAAACCAACGTTTTCTACGTAAAAGCAGCTTTGGGGTTTCAGTTCTTTATAAATAATCGGCTTTTTGATTTTTTACAAAAGGAGCAATGGCTCGTTGATATACTCCTTGTACGTATGCGATGGTCATTCCGTAATTGGTAACCGGAATACCGGCATCTATGGCGGGCTTTAATCTGTTAAAAAGTTGTTTGCGGGTTATCATACAACCACCGCATTGAATAACTAAGGCATAGTCGGAAATGGGACGTTCTAAGCTGCTTAAACCAGCTACTACATCGTATTGAAGATTTTTCCCGGTAAACTGGCTTATCCAACGGGGTATTTTTACACGACCTATATCGTCGCACGAGACATGATGCGTGCACGATTCCAGTAAAAGAATTCGGTCGCCGTCTTTTAGCTCGCTAATTTTGGGCGTGCCTTTTAAATATTCATGAAAATGTCCTTTGTAATGAGCAAGCAAAACGCTAAATCCTGTCAACGGTATGTCTTCCGGAATCATGGCTGCCGCTTTTAAGAATAATTGACTGTCGGTTATGGCCAATGCGGGTTTTATTTTTGTATTGCGTAAAAAGGCATCTACTTCACGTTCTTTTAGAATAATGCAAACAGCATCGTTGTCGAGCACGTCCCTGATTACCTGTACCTGTGGTAATATAAGCCTTCCTTCTGGAGCTTCGACATCAATGGGGGTTATAAGCAATACAATATCACCTTGCTTTATTAAATCACCGACCAAAGCAGGCATAGTAAATGCTGATTCGGGAATGGCTTGTTTTATAGCCTGTATAATGTTGTTTAATTGAATGGGTTGCTTAACACTAAAAAAATGGAGTTGCTGATGCGTTATGTTTTCTACTTTTTCTATAAATTCCTTTTGAGCAGGATAAATATCGGTTTTATTATATATTACGATATACGGAATGTCTAATTTCTGAAATTCGCGAATTAACTTTTCTTCAAAAGCATCAAATGTGTTTGCGGTAATAATAAGAATGGCTAAGTCAATTATAGATAATGTTTCGAATGTTTTTTTTATCCTTTTTTGACCTATTTCGCCTTCGTCGTCTAATCCGGCGGTGTCGATTAATATTACAGGACCAAAACCCGTAATTTCATACGATTTTTTTACAGGATCGGTAGTTGTCCCCGCCACATCCGAAACTATAGCAATATCTTGTCCTGTAATACAATTGATAAAACTACTTTTTCCGTAATTTCTTCGTCCATAGATACCAATATGCGGTTTTTGTTCTTTACCTTTTTGCATAACTTTTCTTTTTAAATACAAATGTAACGGTTCCTGATTTTTTTTGCCATGATTCTATTAAATCTAACAGAATATAATAGGGGGTTGATAAAATAAAAAATAAACGATGAAAGAAAAGTGTTTTTTTAGGTACGTCTTTTAAATAGTTTATATTTCCTTTCATCGATTCAAAAAGTATTTCACGCTTCTTCGATTTTTTATTTAAAAAACTTTGAACGTAGCCATAAGGGTTTTGTTCGAGAGAAAAATAGGAACTCTCTATATGCTCAAATCCCAATTGATTCATATGTCTAATAAAGTCGTTTGGAGTGATGAAGTTTAAATGGCGGGGCGGGTCCATATGAAGCCACATGCCCCTATATTTTTGAGCTTGCTTTGATGCGATATTGGGAAATGAAACCATAAAAATACCTTCGTCTTTCAACCAACTCGTCATTTTTTGTAATATTTGAATAGGATTTTTCATATGTTCCAATACATGAAACATCGTAATGGCATCGAAAAAATCGGCAGGGTAATGGGCATGTTCAATTTCTTCAATTTTTATGTTTAAAAAAGGTATTTTAGATGCTCTCTCGGCACTGTTTCCGGGTAATTCGATTCCATAGAGATTTTTCAAACCAATTTTTTGCAAATAATATAAAAAGCGTCCATTACCGCAACCTACGTCCAGTATGAACGATGAAGTGTTTTTGTTTAAATAGTTATTCAATTTTCGAGCTCGTCCGCTTCTGAAAAAATCGAGCACATTTTCAACTAGCGGAAAGCTAAATTTTTTTTCTCCTGCGCCGTAATAATCTTGGGTATATGCTTCTTCTAATTGTTTTGGTGTAGGGAAGGGGTTAAGAAAGTAAAAATGGCAAGCCTGACATTGATACAATGCCCACGTTTGATTTTTTAAATCGGTTGTTTCCCATTGAAAAATGCTGTGGTTGTTATGGCAAAAAGGGCAGGTAATGCTCATACATTAGGTTGCTCAAAAATTGAATATTTTGCCCAACCCCATTTTTGAAAGCGATATTGTAGGGAGGTTTTTAATACCCCCAAGCCATATTTTACACTTCTTCTGAAGTTAATGGACGATGCTCCTTCAAAATATTTTGTCGGGCACGAAATTTCGGCTATCGAGAAGCCGGCATAAAAAATTTGAGCCAGCATTTGGTTGTCGAAAACAAAATCATTGGAATTTGCCTGATAGTTAATATTTTGCAATACTTCTTTTGTAAAAGCTCTATATCCGGTATGGTATTCCGACAATTTTTGAGACATAACGAAGTTTTGAAAAAGCGTTAAAAAACGGTTGAAAAAATATTTGTATTTGGGCATGCCACCTTTTAATGCTCCTTTTCCCAGTATTCTGGAGCCTAATATTACCGGATATAATCCGTTAGCAAGAACAGATGCCATTGCCGGAATTAATTTGGGTGTATATTGGTAATCGGGGTGGACCATTATTACAATATCGGCATTCAATTCCAAGGCTTTTTGGTAGCACGATTTTTGATTTCCGCCGTAGCCCAGGTTTTTTTGATGCTGAATGATGTGTTGGATACCAAGACTGTTCGCAACGTGTATGGTGTTGTCGTTGCTGGCATCATCAACTAATATTACTTCGTCAACAATATCAAATGGAATTTCGGCATATGTAGCACGAAGCGTTTTTTCGGCATTGTATGCCGGCATTACAACCACTACTTTTTTGCCTCGAATCATTTATTCGAACTTAACTTTTAAATTATCAAATAATCCTACTTCGTGTGATGGCGACCATACATAAACCAAAATTTCGGTATTCGAATTTATCTCTTTGGGCAAATCGACACTCAGTTGAACATTGCCCCATGTTGAAGCTTCTTTTATGTTTTTGTCAAACGATTGCGATTGCCAAAAAATATTGTTGCCATCGTTTTTAATATCAATGACCAATTGTACTTTTGACGGAACTTGATATAAATATCCATCGCAGGAAACGGTTATTTTTTTTGCACTTTTATTTTTTAAATCTTTCACTTTAGCTTTAAATCCATAGCTAAATTCGTGCGTAGTATCTACAAAAAATACATAAGGATGATTTTCCATTTTTGCTTCTCTCATTGCATCAGAGCTAATCCATGGGAGCAATTCGCTTGCTTTTCCCAAATACGAATTTTGATCCGAATCGGTGTTATTCGAATTACACGAAAACAATGTAAAAATGAGGCTAATAAATAAAAATACAGTTAAAACTTTCATATGCTTTTTTTTCTGCAAATCTACATGACATTTTAATTAATACCAAATATGAATCCTATTCGTTATGTATAAAGAAAGACAAAAAGTATTAAGTATAATATACTTATAATGAAATGATTGTGATTTTAACGTAATTTAATTTAAACACGTTTTTTTATTTGACGTAAAAATATTATTTTTGCATATCATTCGTAAAGTATGGATACAACATTTGAAGTTCTTTATAAATCGTTAGAAGCAAACGTGTTAAGACTTCAGCAAAAGATGATTGAATTAAAGAACGAAAATGTACAGTTGAAAGAAAAACTTACTCATCAACTGGAGCAAAACAGTCAAATGCAGTACCAGCTAAACGAATGGCAAGAAAAATACAAGTTGTTGAAAGATGCCGGAGTGTTGTCGTTGGTAGAAAAAGAGGATGTCAACAGGATGAGGCATCGTATAGACAGCTTGGTGCGGGAAATAGATGAATGTATAGCTCTAATGACCAATGAATAAATGATGAACGGAGAAAAAATTACCATACGCTTAAATATTGCCGAAAGGTATTATCCGCTCACTATTGCTCGAAGCGAAGAAGAAGCCATGCGAAAAATGGCAAAGCAGATTAACGAAGTTTTATTTCAATATAGCCAACGTTATCCTGGAAAAGAAACCCAGGATTATATGGCAATGTCGCTGCTTCAATACGCTTTAAAAATTCAATCGTTGTCCAATCAAAATAACGTAGCTCCCATAATAGAAAAGCTGGAGCAATTGGATAAAAACATGGAAGAATTTTTGGTTCAAGAGCAGGTTCTTTAACATAGAATAAGGCTATAGCCCGCATTAATTCTAAAACCGTTTTAAAAATCAACACCATTAATTTAGGGGTTGAAACTCGATTAGCGTATGATAGGCCTCAACCTGCATGCAGGTGCTTTTTGCCGGTGGACATCAAAAGCTAACGGTAGGCCCCACTGTATAATTAGGGTTTTCTAAAATGCTTTTCAGAATATAATGCGGGTTTTTTATATATATTAACTAAAATTTATTTTATATGGTATTAAGTATTATTATTGGAATTGTAGGATTTGCGATGGGTTCAGGCTTGTCTTATGTTATTTGGGATAAGGCGTTGGCAAAGAAAAAAGAAAAAATTTTGAAAGATGCGCAAAACGAAGCAGATGTAATTTTAAAACAAAAAGAATTGCTCGCAAAAGAAAAATTTTTGCAATTAAAGTCTGACCACGAAAAGTACACAAACGAACGCAATTCAAAAATGGCTCAGATGGAGGCCAAAATTATTCAAAAAGACACGTTGCTTTCGCAAAAACTCGAAGAAGTGCAGCGTAAAAAGAAAGAAGTGGACACGCTGCAAGTTAATTTGAACAATCAGGCAGAAGCCTTGAAAAAAAGAGAAGAAGAAGTAGAAAAAATTCACCGTCAGCATTTAGAAAAGCTCGAAGTGATAAGCGGTTTAACTGCCGAAGAAGCAAAGCAACAATTGGTAGAAATGATGAAGGCTGAAGCAAAAACAGCTGCGATGGCATACGTAAACGAAATAATGGAAGAAGCAAAATTGACCGCTACGAAAGAGTCGAAAAAGATTGTTATTCAAACCATTCAACGTATAGCTCCGGAAGTTGCCATCGAAAACAGTGTTACCGTGTTCCCCATCGAAAACGATGAAATCAAAGGACGCATTATTGGTCGCGAAGGTCGCAACATTCGTGCTTTAGAAGCTGCTACCGGTGTAGAAATAATCATTGACGACACGCCCGAAGCTATTGTATTGTCGGCATTTGATCCTGTACGACGCGAAATTGCCCGTTTAGCTTTGCATCAGTTAGTAGCTGACGGCAGAATACATCCTGCACGTATCGAAGAGGTGGTTGAAAAAGTGAAAAAGCAAATCGAAGAAGAAATTATGGAAATAGGTAAACGTACGTGCATCGATTTGGGAATTCATGGAATGCATCCCGAACTTATGCGTCTGGTTGGTAAAATGAAATATCGTTCTTCATACGGACAGAACCTGTTGCAACACTCTCGCGAAACAGCTAACCTTTGTGCAGTAATGGCCAGCGAACTGAAACTAAATCCAACCATAGCCAAACGTGCCGGATTGCTTCACGATATAGGAAAAGTAGCCGACGAAAATCCGGAATTGCCTCATGCATTAATGGGTATGCAGTTAGCCGAAAAATACAAAGAAAAACCCGAAGTTTGCAATGCAATTGGTTCGCACCACGAAGAAGTGGAAATGAATACTCTTATTGCTCCTATTGTTCAAGTATGCGATGCCATTAGTGGCGCACGTCCCGGTGCACGCCGCGAAATTGCCGAAGCATACATTAAACGCTTAAAAGAACTCGAAAATTTAGCTCTTTCGTATCCCGGTGTTCTTAAAACGTATGCTATTCAGGCCGGTAGAGAATTAAGAGTTATTGTTGGAAGCGATAAAATGACCGACAAAGAAGCTGAAACATTGTCGTTTGATTTAGCTAAGCGTATTCAGGACGAAATGACGTATCCCGGTCAGGTTAAAATAACCGTTATTCGTGAAACAAGAGCGGTAGCGGTAGCTAAATAATTTAAAAAAGAAGTAGTTTTTAAGAGGCTTTCTTTTAATTAAGTAAGCCTCTTTTTTATTCGCACCACAAATATTGATGGATTATATAATCCACAAAATACAACATCGCGGTTACAGTGAGAAATAATTAAAACAAAAAGGCCTTCTCGAAGTTGAGAAAGCCTTTATTGTATAAACTTGTCTTTTTAGTTTCCTACTTCCGAAATAAACTTTAGTCTAACCAGTCGTATTTCTTCTTCTGTAATGTCCGGTGCATCCAGTTCTTTGATAGCGGTTTCGATATCGTCTGTTTCAGCTGTTTTAAAATAATCGTATATTTCTTCTAATTTTTCTTCTTCTACCATTTGAGCGACAGCATATCCGATATTTATTTTTGTTCCGCTATAAACAATCGATTCGAGTTCGTCGAGCATTTCGTTTAAATCCATTCCTTTGGCTTTGTATATGTCTTCTAAGGGGATTCTACGGTCGATGCTTTGAATAATGTAAACTTTAAGGCTGCTTTTGTTTACGACCGACTTAATGACTAAATCTTGCGGACGCTCAATTTCGTTTTCTTCAACATATTTTTTTATAAGGTCAATAAATGGTTGTCCGTATTTTTGTGCTTTACCGGAACCTACTCCTACAATGTTTTTCATTTCGTCCATTGTAATGGGGTATTGTATGGCCATTTCTTCCAGTGAATTGTCCTGGAAAATGACAAATGGTGGCAGATTGAGCTTTTTAGCCATGCTCTTACGCAAGTCTTTGAGCATGGAGAATAGAACGGTGTCGCTGGCATTGTCGCCAATTTGACGGGTTTGATAATCTTCGTCATCACCTTCTTCGTATTCGTGGTCGCGGAGAAGCATAACTTCAAATGGATGTTCAATAAATTGACGTCCTTTGTCGGTTAATTTTAGTAAGCCATAGTTTTCGATGTCTTTTTCTACCATCTTATTAATCATGGCATGACGGATAACCGAAAGCCAGAATTTTTTACTTTCGTCGCTACCAATACCAAACGAATCGGTAAAATGGTGGTTGTAGCTTTTTATGGCAGCCGTAGCATTGCCGGTAAGAATATCGGCAATGTGTTCGGATTTGAATTTTTCGTTGACTTCAAGAATGCAATTAAATAAATTAACAAAGTATTCCTGACCATCGTATTGGGTTTTAGGATTGAGGCAGTTATCACAGTTTTCGCAATTTTCGTGATTGTATTCTTCGCCAAAATAATGCAATAATACTTTTCTGCGGCACAATGACGATTCGGCATATGATACGGTTTCGAGCAACAGATGTTTGCCTATTTCTTGTTCGGCAATGTGCTTGCCTTGCATAAATTTTTCGAGTTTAAGAATGTCGTCGTAGCTGTAAAAGGCAATGCATTGTCCTTCGCCGCCGTCTCGTCCTGCTCTGCCGGTTTCTTGGTAATACCCTTCGAGACTTTTGGGCATATCGTAGTGAATTACAAAGCGAATGTCGGGTTTGTCAATGCCCATACCAAATGCAATGGTGGCAACAATAACGTCCACTTCTTCCATTAAGAATGCATCTTGGTTACGACTTCGTGTGTTAGCATCCATGCCTGCATGATAGGGTAAGGCCTTAATGCCGTTGGCTACGAGCTTTTCGGCCATTTCTTCTACTTTCTTGCGACTTAAGCAATAAATGATACCGGATTTTCCGGGATTATTTTTAATGTACTTGATGATTTCTTTGGTAGCACCGATTTTAGGTCGTATTTCGTAATATAAATTAGGACGGTTAAAGGAGGTATTGAAAATATCGGCATCTTGAATACCCAGCGTTTTTAAAATGTCATATTGAACTTTGGGTGTTGCGGTAGCAGTAAGAGCAACAATGGGAGCTTTTCCTATTTCATTTATCATGGGTCTGATACGGCGGTATTCAGGTCTAAAATCATGTCCCCATTCAGAAATACAATGTGCTTCATCGACAGCATAAAACGAAATGTTAATTTTTTTGAAGAAGTCAATATTTTCTTCTTTGGTTAACGATTCGGGGGCAACGTAAAGCATTTTTGTTTTGCCTTGTATAATATCGTTCCTAACCTTTGTGATTTCTGCTTTTGATAATGATGAGTTGAGAAAATGAGCAACACCATCTTCCATGCTAAATGCTCTCATGGAGTCAACCTGATTTTTCATTAAAGCGATAAGTGGCGAAATAATAATGGCAGTACCATCTAATGCTAAGGCAGGCAATTGATAAATGAGCGATTTCCCTCCCCCTGTTGGCATCAGAACAAAAGAATCTCTACCATTCATAATGTTGCGGATGGCTTCTTCTTGTTTTGTTTTAAATTTGTCGAAACCAAAATACTTCTTCAAAAGTTCATGTAAAGCAGTCTGGTTGGCGGTTTCTATTTCCATAACGATATGATTGTTATCTATTAAATTAATATTTAAATTTGCAATCTAAATTAAATAGTTTTTTACAAATAAATCATGCCATTTGTAAGTATTTTGACGAATCTTTAAAAAAAATCCATGAAAATCAATGTTAAGCAAGTTGTAGTTCAAACCATTTTGACAGAGGCTCAAGCAATTAGCCGTTTAGTAGATGGTTTAGATGATTCAATAAACGAAATTATTTCAAAAATTTTAACATCTAAAGGAAGAGTTATTGCAACAGGTATTGGCAAAAGTGCAATAATAGCTCAAAAATTTGTTGCTACGCTAAATAGTACCGGTACGCCCGCTGTTTTTATGCATGCTGCAGATGCCATTCATGGAGATTTAGGAGTTATATTGCCTGACGATATAGTTTTTTGTTTATCGAAAAGTGGAAATACTCCCGAAATAAAGGTGTTGGTTCCTTTAATAAAACATAATGGCAATATATTGGTAGCCATCGTATCTGATACTCATTCTTATTTGGCCAACCATGCCGATTATGTTATTGCAGCTACTGTAGAAAAAGAGGCCTGTCCTAATAATTTGGCGCCAACTTCGAGCACTACAGCTCAATTGGTTATTTGCGATGCTGTGGCAGTTGCGTTGCTGCAATCGAAAGGTTTTACAGCCGATGATTTTGCTAAATATCATCCCGGAGGAACATTGGGACGCAAGTTGTATATGAGGGTATCGGATATTTTGCAAAAAGAAAAAGCACCGCAGGTTAATTCGACAGATGATATAAAAAAAGTGATTCTGGAAATTTCGTCCAAACGATTGGGAGCAACTGCCGTAGTAGAAGATGATAAAATAATAGGTATCATAACCGATGGAGATTTAAGAAGAATGATTGAACGCAATACGGATTTTAGTAATATTAAAGCTCATCAAATTATGTCGCTCCATCCGAAAAATATTCAAATGGACGAATTGGCTGTAAATGCCTTTTATTTAATGGAAAAACATAAAATTACCCAGCTTATTGTTTTGGACGGCCATCGCTATGTCGGTATGATTCACTTGCATGATTTATTTCAGGCAGGAATTGTTTAACGTTATTATTGTCTTATTTTATCATTACCTTTGCATGTATGGAAATAATATCGCGACTATATACAGAAAATCTGGTTAAAAAATACAAGTCACGCACGGTTGTAAATGGTGTAAGCGTAGAGGTAAAGCAAGGCGAAATTGTTGGTCTCTTAGGTCCCAATGGTGCCGGCAAAACAACAACTTTTTACATGATTGTGGGGTTGATTAAGCCCAATGATGGAAAAATATTTTTCAATAACGATGAAATTACATCCATGCCGGTTTATCGCAGAGCACAGATAGGAATAGGTTATTTGGCTCAAGAAGCTTCCATTTTTCGTAAGATGACGGTTGAAGATAATATTCGATCTGTGTTAGAAATGTCAGATTTTACAAAAAAATATCAAAGTGAGCGACTTGAAACTTTATTGGAGGAATTTGGACTTAACAGAATACGAAAAAGCTTGGGAATACAACTTTCGGGTGGTGAGCGACGAAGAACTGAAATAGCACGTGCTTTGGCTTTAAATCCTAAGTTTATTTTATTGGATGAGCCCTTTGCCGGAGTTGACCCTATAGCTGTTGAAGATATTCAAGAAATTGTTAGTAAATTAAAAGAAAAAAACATAGGTATCTTAATTACAGATCATAATGTTCACGAGACCCTTAGCATCACAGACAGAGCATATTTGCTGATTGACGGAACTATTTTTAAATCAGGAACGGCAGAAGAATTAAGCGAAGACGAACATGTACGCAGATTATATTTAGGAAAGAATTTTGAGCTAAGAAAAGCAAATAAAAATATTATTCAAAAAGATTTGCAGGAATAGAACGTACAGCTTGTCTAATATCTATTTCATTAAATCCATTTACAAACAAACATAAGCATAACGCAACAAGTGCTTCTTTCATGTATTTTTCGCTTTTTGGTATAAATGTTACTTCGTCCAGATATAATACAGTATGCCTTTCACGTTCTGAATAGATTACAATTCGATCGTTTTCGTAAATAGCAA
>DAOOWN010000063.1:0-16514 GCA_035371305.1 Bacteroidales bacterium | reverse complement strand
AAGGCACAGATTACGAAGAAAAAGGATACTTCTATCTGCTGAAAGAAAAGAAATAACAGGTATTAACCCAATAAACAAATAGAGCCGCAAAATGCGGCTCTATTTGTTTGTATAAACGTTAAATAATAACTATTTTAGCATCGTAAAAAAAAATATATGAAGTGGATATTTTTATTGGTGCTAATTATTTGTACTGCTAGTTCTTTTTCGCAAAAATCTAAAAATATACCTCCTGAAAAACCGAAGTTGATAATCGGAATTGTAGTAGATCAAATGCGTTTTGATTACCTGACTCGTTTTTATGATAAATATGATCAAAATGGTTTTAAACGACTGATGAACGAAGGGACGATATGCAGGTATGCATATTTAAACTACATATTTACGCAAACCGGTCCGGGACATGCAACTATTTTTACGGGTACAACACCTTCAAATCATGGTATTGTTTCTAACGAATGGTATATTCCACTAAAAAAGCAAAAAATATATTGTGTTGATGATTCGAAACAGTCAACCGTTGGAAGCAATTCAAATAACGGAAAAGTAAGCCCTCAATATTTAATGACTTCAACATTTGGTGACCAGCTAAGATTGCATACACTTCAGAAATCGAAAGTGATTTCAATTTCTTTGAAAGATAGGGCAGCAATACTTCCGGGGGGTAAAAACCCTACTGCTGCGTATTGGTATGATGATGCCACTGGAAATATGATTACCAGTTCTTATTATATGAAATCATTACCCACTTGGGTAGAGGAATTTAATAATAAAAAACTATCTGATTTGTATTTAAGCAGACTTTGGTCCCCTTTACTTCCGATAAATGAATATACCGAGAGCTTAAGAGATTCAAATAAATATGAATTGGGCTTTGGAAAAAATCAAATCGTATTTCCTTACGATTTATCATTTATTAGCAAAAAAGATAAAAACGATAAGGACTATGGAGTTTTAAAATCTACTCCTTTTGGAAACACTCTATTGCATGATTTCGCTATAGCTGCCATTATTAATGAACAATTAGGAAAAGATAATATTACCGATTTTTTAACAATAAGTTTTTCTGCAACAGATTACATCGGACATCGTTTTGGTCCTCGTTCAGTAGAATTGGAAGATACTTATTTAAGATTGGATAAAGAAATAGCTCATTTGATTGATTTTATTGAATCGGAAATAGGAAAAGAAAATGTATTAATATTTTTAACTGCAGATCATGGTGTCGCCGATAATCCTGTTTATCTTAATGATTTGAATATGAATGGAGGTCAATTTAAGCAATATTATGCGTTATCATTATTGAAAACATATTTGAATGCTACATATGGAGAAGCAGAATGGGTACTGGGTTATTCTGACCAACAAATATTTTTAAACCGTAATTTAATTGAAGATGCAAAATTATCGTTGAAAGAAGTTCAAGAAAAAGTAGCTTCTTTTATGATTCAATTTAATGGTGTTGCTAATGCAGTTACTGCTTATTCATTACAAACACAAAATTTTACAGATGGCTTATTAAAAGCAATGCAAAATAGTTATAACCCCAAACGCTCCGGTGATGTACTTATTGCATTGGAACCCGGATGGATTGAAGAGTCATCATATTTTTATGACCATAATTCTGCTTACTCGTATGATACGCACGTGCCTTTGTTTTGGTATGGTTGGAAAATTCCTCGATTAACGATAAATCGTAAAGTCAATATTATAGATATTGTACCTACCTTGTCAACATTGATGCAAATTGAAGTTCCCATGGGTGCGACCGGTGTTCCCATCCAAGAATTGATAGGTAATTAATTTAAAAACATTCATTTCTCGTATTATTTTGTCATCATAGTATATTTTTGTAGGTTTGTAGAAAAAAATCATGAGAACACTTTTCTTTTTACAATTATTACTGATAACATCCATTGCTTTTTCTCAAATTGAAAGGCAAATAACATTGGGACAAATAGATGAGTGGGAAAAGCAACTAAAAACTGCACCTGATTCGAAAGCTAAAATAAATGCAATTTCAAACAACGATTTAAAGTCGCTATCGCTAAATCGAGAACAATTAGCAAATCTTGATTTTTATTTTAAGTATAAAGCTGAAGTAGTCGGAATTACAGACCAAAAAAAAACGGGACGGTGTTGGATGTTTACGGGGTTAAATATCATTCGACCCAAGGTGATAAAAAAACTAAATGTTAGTAGTTTTGAGTTCAGTACTAATTATTTGTTTTTTTATGATATGCTCGAAAAAGCCAACTTGGCTCTTGAAATAGCGATAGAATCTGCGGCTAAGCCACTTGATGATAAAACCGTGGAATGGCTCCTGAAAAACCCGATAGGGGATGGAGGAGTTTTTACTTCGCTTATTAATTTGATAGAAAAATATGGAGTTGTTCCAAAAGAAATAATGCCCGAAACGTATCACAGCGAAAATACTTCTCAACTTAATAATATCCTTTCATATAAAATTCGGGAAGATATTATCGAAATACGTAATATAAGTATTCAAAAACAGAATCCACAAGCTAAAATGCGTGAAAGAAAAAATGAAATGTTAGGAGAAATATATAAAATATTAACGTATCATCTAGGAACTCCACCAAAAGAATTTGTTTGGCGATATAAAACAAAAGATGATAAAATTAGTGAATTAAAAACTTACACTCCCAAAAGCTTTTTAAAAGATATTGTCCCTGATTTTGATACAAAGCAATACGTTCAAATAATGAACGATCCATCACGTCCCTATTTTAAAACCTATGAGATAGAATATGATCGAAATACAATAGAGGGGATGAATTGGGTTTATTTAAACCTTCCTATTGAAGAGGTAAAGAAAATTGCTTTAAAATCTATTAAGGCAAACGAAGTGATGTATTTTTCGTGCGATGTTGGAAAGCAGTTAAACATGGATAAAGGTTTGCTTTCTACTCTAAACTATGATTATTCATCGCTTTATGGAATTTCATTTAATATGGATAAAAAATCACGTATTCAAACATTTGAAAGTGGCTCTTCGCATGGAATGGCTTTAGTTGGTGTTGATACCGACAATAATGACAAGCCGTTGAAATGGTTAGTTGAAAATAGTTGGGGTGCATCAAGTGGATTTAATGGTTATTTAGTTATAACAGACGATTGGTTTAATGAGTATATGTTTAGATTGGCTGTAAAAAAAGAATTTTTAGATACCAAAACCCTCGACTTATTTAAACTAAGCCCAATCAAACTTCCACCTTGGGACCCTATGTTTCAACAAGACGAATAAAACATGTGTGGGATTGTAGGAATTGCAGACTTTAAAAGCCAGGTTGTTTCTTATGATAAGTCTTTAACTATTGCGATTAAAAACTTATCAAAACGAGGCCCCGATTTTCAAAACACATATATAGATCATTCCGTTTTACTTGGGCACACTCGTTTAGCGGTGATAGATACATCGCCTGCAGCAAACCAACCATTTACGGACATTTCAGGGCAATACACCATTGTTTTTAATGGGGAAATCTATAACTTTCGTACATTACGAAATGATTTAGAGAGAGAAGGATTTATGTTTAGAACCAAATCAGATACTGAAGTGGTTTTATATTCCTACATTAAATTTGGTATTCATTGTTTACAGCTTTTTAACGGTGATTTTTCATTTGCAATATATGATAAAAAACAAAAGCAACTCATTATTGCACGTGATCGGTTTGGAATTAAACCTCTAGTTTACTGTAGAAACAATTCAACTATTATTTTTTCATCAGAGATAAAAGGTGTTTTACCCTTTCTAGAGCGAAAACCGGAACTTTCGTACGAAGCGCTTAATTTGTACTTGCAACTCAATTATATTCCTGCTCCTTATACTATTTATAAAGATATTTTTAAGTTAAAACCGGCTCATTATATTTTAATTAGTGAAAATAATGTAGAAATAAATAAATATTATACAATTCCCGAAGAAAACCAGAATGAAATTATAGAAGAAAATGCCGTTTTTGATTCATTTAAAGATATTTTTATCCGTTCGGTTGAGAGAAGGCTTATTTCGGATGTTCCCATAGGAACCTTTTTGAGCGGGGGAATTGACTCCAGTGTTATTACAGCTGTTGCAAAACAATTTAAGCCCGACATCAATACTTTTACTGTTCAATTTACTGAAAATAAGTTTATTGACGAGTCAAATGATGCAGAAAGAGTTTCTAAATTTTTACAAACCCATCATCATACTATACCCGTTTCGCAAAAAGCAATGTTGGAGGAGGTTTATAATGTACTTGATTATTTGGATGAACCATTTGCCGATAGCTCTGCCATTGCTGTTTCCGTTTTGGCAAATTATACTCGAAGAAATATTACTGTTGCTCTTTCCGGTGATGGAGCCGATGAACTTTTTGGAGGATATCAAAAACACAAAGCACATGATTGGGCTATTAAAAATGCAAATAAAAAACAATTATTAAATACAGCTTCATTTTTTACTAAAACCTTACCTTCTTCTCGTAAAAGTGCCATTTCAAATAAAATTCGTCAAATTCAAAAATTGGCTGAAGGAATAAATTTAAGCAGCAAAGAGCGGTACTGGCTATGGTGTTGTTTTCAAAAACAGAAGAACGTAAATAGTTTATTGAATAATACTTTTATTAATGCCAGTGAGCTTAAAGATGCATTACTGCCAACTGAAGCCGGCAGCTTTAATGAAGTTCTGTACAACGATATGCATTTGGTACTTCCAAATGATATGCTATTTAAAGCAGACAGCATGAGTATGTTACACTCATTAGAGGTGAGAGTT
The DNA here is from genome assembly GCA_035371305.1 of Bacteroidales bacterium. GTDB lineage: Bacteria > Bacteroidota > Bacteroidia > Bacteroidales > GWA2-32-17 > Ch61. The sequence goes on along the minus strand of DAOOWN010000063.1, from coordinate 11,731 downwards.
CCCATGCTTGATCATACAATGGTCGATTTTGTTGCTCCTTTGCCTTCTAAATTTAAAATAAACGGAAATATTCAAAAGTATATTTTAAAGAAAACATTAGGAGAAAATTTACCACAAGATATTTTAACGAAACCCAAGCATGGTTTTGAAATACCTATTGAACAATGGTTAAAAGGGGAGTTAAAAGAACTTATCTTGCTCTATTTAAACAAAGAGAATATTTTTAAACATAACTTGTTTAATATAAATGAAATAAACAAGTCAATAGCTCGACTAAATAGTTTTCGTCCATCCGATTCTGCTATTCATCTATGGAATCTTATCGTTTTTCAGTATTGGTATATAAATAAATATCTTTAATCACTTGAATTAATAATTTCATAAAACACTTTTAAGTTACCACGTAATATTACGTATTAAAAAATAAATTAACTTTGTATCTATGAAACGTGTTTTGCGAATTGTTAATAGGTTTAACTTAGGTGGTCCGACGTTTAATGCAGCATACCTGACGAAATACTTGAGTCCTGAGTATGAGACAATGCTTATTGGTGGAATACATGAAGACGACGAAGAAAGCTCGGAATTCATTTTGAATAACTTAGGAATCAATGCTATTATTTTACCCGAGATGCGAAGATCTATTAATGGTATTGGCGATTATCAAGCCTATCGTAAAATAAAGAAAATTATTAAAGAATTTAAACCCGATATTGTTCACACACATGCCTCTAAAGCCGGAATGTTAGGTAGAAAAGCAGCTGTAGATTTAAATGTACCTGTCATTGTTCACACGTTTCATGGTCATGTTTTTCATTCGTATTTTAATCCTATAAAAACTCGAACTTTTATTCAAATTGAGCGTTTTTTAGCAAGTAAAACCGATGCAATAATTGCCATTAGTCAGGCTCAAAAAAACGAGTTAAGCAACGTTTTTTGTATTGCTCCTGAAGAAAAAATTAACGTCATTCCGTTGGGGTTGGATTTATCAAGATTTATTACAAACCAAGATGAAAAAAGATACGTCTTCCGAAAGGAAAATTACTTAGATGACGATGAAATTGCTATAGCTATAGTAGGACGAATGGTACCGATAAAAAATCACCAATTGTTTGTAAAAGCAATAGCAGAGGCAAAACAGCAAACACAAAAAAAAATCAGAGCGTTTATTGTTGGCGATGGACAAAGCAGAGACGAGATAGAGGTGTTAGCTCACAAATTGAATTTAGTAATTAGCCCAAATGGAACAACTACCTTAAAGCCTGATATTCGGTTTTCAAGTTGGATTAAAAATGTTGATTATGTTTATGCAGGAGTAGATATCGTTGCACTTACTTCTTTGAATGAAGGCACTCCCGTTAGCTTAATTGAAGCTCAAGCGGCAGGAAAACCTATTGTAAGCACAAATGTGGGCGGCATTAAAGATATTTCAATCGAAGGAAAATCAATTTTGCTATCCGAAAGCAATGATGAAAAAGCATTTATTGATAATTTAATAAAACTTATTAATGACGATGAATTGAGATTAAAAATGAAGAATAATGCAAAAGATTTTATTATAAAACGTTTTGATTATCATCGTTTGGTTTCGGATGTTTCAGAACTATATTCAAATTTACTTTCTACCAAAAATATGAATAGAAATATAAAAGTATTTGCATAAAACTATTAACTTTCATACCTTTGAACTAAAATTATAACGAATTGAGAAATTATAATCTTTTATATTTAATTCTGATTGCACTCACAACTATTTTAACTTCCTGCGGAATTTTTAACTCTAACGAGATGTTTAAAGTTCCTAATGAATATCAATATGCAACGTTTAAACCAAATGAAAAAGAATATAAAATTCAACCTTTTGATAAGTTAGATGTAAAGGTTTTTTATAATAATGGTGTAAATCTTATTGAATCACAATCCGGTTCCATGATGCAAACGCCGATAGAATATAATGTAGAATACGATGGTTTAGTAAAACTTCCATCGTTGGGAAGAGTTGCATTAGCCGGTTTAACCATACGTCAAGCCGAAGAACTTTTAGAAAACAAATACAAAGAGTTGATGATTGAACCCTTTGTGAAAATAAACGTAACAAATAAGCGAATCATCGTATTTACCAATGGATCGTCTAATGGTAAGGTGATTACATTAAAAAATGATAATTATACACTTATTGAGGCCTTGGCCGAATCGGGTGGAATAAGCGATCAAACGAAGTCATATAAAATAAAATTATTAAGAGGCGACTTAAATAATCCGGATGTTTTTCTTTTTAATTTGAAGAAAGTATCTAATATGAAAGATTTTAATTTTATTTTGCAAGCTAATGATATCGTTTACGTTGAAGCTCGTCCTCGTTATGCTTCAAAAGTATTAGCTGAAATAACACCCTATTTAAGTTTATTTTCGACTGCTTTACTAATTTACAGCCTGTTTAAATAAAATGGAACGCAGAAAAATACCGATATTAAATGAAAAAATAGACCCGTTTATTTTATGGTATATATTTAAAAAATCCATTATTTTTTCGGCTGTTATTTTTATATTAGCTATAGGTGCTGCTCTTGTTTACTTACGCTATACACCTCCATTGTATAAAGCATCATCTGTGATTCAGATAAAAAATGATGTTGATAAAACAAATCAAATTCTAGAGATTAATACTTCTAAAACAGACGAGGTAAACCTAAATCAAACCATCGAATTATTGAGATCACCGGAATTTTTAAAACGCACCTTCAATAAACTTCCACTCAACGTAACTTATTTTTCTCAAGGTACTTTTTTGGCTTTTGAGTTGTATCGTTCAAGTCCTTTTAATATCGAGTATCAAATTTCAAATCCATATTTTTATCGATTGCCTTTTTATGTATCATTTATAGATCACAGGGTTATACTAAAATACGGAACCGATAAAAAAGAAAAAACGATTCCGATAAATAAATGGGTAGATCTGGATGGATTAAAATTAAAATTAAACGTTACAGATTCTAATGCAGTTAAAGAACAAACCGAAAAAATAAAAACAGATTCGTATTATTTTATTATCAACGATTCGGATTATGTTCAGAATTTTAACTCTAATTTACTTGAGGTATTTGTTTTAAATGGAGAAGCGAATACCATTCAAATTAATTTTACCGATAAAAACCCTGTTAAAGCTACCGAAATTGTAAAAACGATAGCCGAAGAATTTATAAATTTTGATGTAGAAAAAAAAGTAGAAAGTTCAAAGTTAATATTAAAGTTTATTGAAGAACAAAGTAAACTAATATATCGCACCATTGATAGCCTAGAAGAACAATTGCTGATTTTTAAAAACAGTCATAACATATCTTTTTCAACGGAAGACGAAAAAGGCGGAGCATTATCAAAATACGAACAATTAACCGATAAAATACAACAAGAAATAGAAGATGTAGAATTAGAGTTATTCAGCTACAATAAGCTTATTTCTAAACTAGAACAAAAACCTGATTTACCAACGTTTGAATTAATTTCTTTAATACCCAACTCCGATCCTATAGTAATGTCAATTATAAATAAAATTCAAACTTTAGACGATCAGAAAGAGTTGGCATTATCAAGTAAAACTCCTAATAGTTTTCAGATAAAAACAATAAATGGCCAGATTGAAAAGCAACGAAAAACACTGATCGATTTACTTAAAGCAAACTCACAACGATTAAACGATAAGAAAACCCTTTTAATTGAAAAACAAAATAAATATAAACAATCCGAATTTGGTGATAATGCATTGTCAGATCTCGACTATTTAAAAATCAAGAGATTATACGATATAAATGTAGGATATTACAATAAACTCTTAGAGAAAAAAGCTGAATATTTGATTAGTCAGGCCGGGAGTGTGAGTCAAAATATTATTTTGCAAAATGCTATTGCACCATCAGAACCTATTTCACCATCAAAAAAAATGATATTGGTAATTGCCATTATCTTAGCTTTATTAATAAGTCTTAGTTTTGTTGTAATTAGGTATTTAATGTATAATGAAATAACTTCTGTAGAAGATGTTCAAAGTTATACAGATGCTAAAGTGTTGGGAATTATTCCTTTATATAAATCAAAATTGCCTGTATCCCAATTACTTATAGATATTAAACCCAATTCAATTTTTAGTGAGTCTTTTAGAGCTTGCCGCTCCAGTATTGAATTTATTCAGAAAGATCCACAACAAAATATTATTTCGGTTTCATCTACAATAAGTGGTGAGGGTAAAACTTTTTTTGCCATCAATTTGGCCGGTATTTTTGCGTTACAAAATAAAAGGGTCGTTTTAATTGACTTAGACCTTCGTCGCCCAAGAATTCATATTGGTTTTAATGTAGATAACAGCAAGGGAGTTTCTACTGTACTTATTGGCAAAAACAAAATTGAAGATTGTATAAAGAAATCGAAATTACCTACTTTAGATTTTATTACAGCCGGTCCTATTCCGCCTAACCCGTCCGAATTAATTTCATCACCCAGTTATGATTTATTTATTAAACAACTTTCCGAAAAATATGATTTTGTTATAATTGATACCCCACCTCTTGGATTGGTTTCTGATGCTCTTACTATTTTTAAATCTTCCCATTTTCCGGTTTACGTTATGAAATCACATTTTTCTAAACGTTCATTTTTATATAATGTTAATCATTTAATTGATGATAAAAAAATTCAAAATTTAATGATTTTGATTAATGCATTTGATTTTGAGAAATCAAAATATGGCAATCAATATGGATATTCGTATAATTATGGTTATGGATATATTTCAGATACTCAAAATCATTATTACGAAGATGTACCAATAAGAAAAAAATCGTTTTTTAGAAAATTATTGCGTTTGCTTGGTATATGATTTTCTTTTTAACCATATTTTCTGTTTTATCCATTGCAGTATTTATTTTATTGCACAATTTTTTTTATCAAAAAGCAAAATATTTTAATATTAAAAAAGCAAACCAAAAAGCCATTCGTTGGAGTTCTCAAAAAAAACCGGTGGCCGGAGGTATTACTTTTTTTCTAAGTTTTTTATTTGCGACAACTTTTTTTCTTTTAAGTCAACCTGTAAAAAGCCAGTTTGTTGAGGCTGAATATATGTTTATTGCTCTGGCATTGATTTTTATGTTTTTTACCGGATTAGCGGATGATATGCTTGCTATTTCACCATTATTAAAGCTTTTTATTCAATCTATAACTGCTTGTATGCTAATTTATGCCGGAGTATATATACATCTATTTAACTATCAGTGGCTAAATTATTTGATTTCGATTTTGTGGTATGTTGGCATGATGAATTCTATTAACATGTTGGATAATATGGATGCTATTTCCAGCTTGGTTGGTATTACAATATTATCGGGTTTTATTTTTATAAACGTTTTTTTTACTCATAATTTGTACGAACTGCTTCTATTATTAGGATTATTGTTTGCTCTAATAACCTTTATGATTTTTAATTTTCATCCGGCAAAAATGTATATGGGTGACAACGGAAGTCTTTTTCTTGGGCTTTTCTTGGGAATATTTGGAGTAAAGTATATTTGGAACCATACGTTTTATGAATTAAATGATGGTATTGTATATTTTCATTTTCTGCTTATTTTATTGTACTTTTTAATTCCATTGACCGATACAACGACTGTAACGATAAACCGATTATTAAAAAAACGGTCACCTTTTGTTGGAGGCAAAGATCATACAACTCATGCTTTGTATTTTATTGGTTTATCAGAAAATAAAATTGCCGGTTTACTTTTCTTTTTAAACTTATTAGGAGTCATTATGGCAACATATTTTATATATTCGGATAATTCAAATTCAATATTATTATATATCTCGATTTTTTATTGTACCTTTGTCGTTCTTTTTTTATATATCAATGCGTTTAGGGTCAATTTTAAAAATAAGGTACAAAGTAACAGCATTCGCAAGTAATATAAGTCTTAAAGTCTTAATTTTTATCGTTGCCATTTTTTGTATTTATTTGTTACATAAGTTGGTTTTTATTAATTATTCGACCAATAATCAAAATACATCAATATTAAATAGTTCTGAATATTATGCGACATCCATAGAAATTCCGGATTCTCTTGATTTTGCAGGAGAACGAGTGCCGTTAGAAAATTTTGATGTTTACGAAAGTCTTGACAGAGAATTTTTAGTTAACTCATACTGGCATTCGCAAACTATTCTGATTTTAAAAAGAGCATACCGCTTTTTCCCTGTTATTGAACCTATATTAAAAAAAAACAAAGTTCCCGATGATTTTAAATATTTAGTTGTTGCCGAGAGTGCTTTTTCTAATGCAGTTAGTCCGGCAGGAGCTTCCGGTTTTTGGCAGTTTATGAAACCTACTGCCGAAAAATATGGACTTGTAATAAACGATGAAATTGATGAGCGATATAATTTGGAAAAATCAACAGAAGCTGCTTCAAAACATATAAAGGAATTATATTCGTATTACAAAAATTGGACTCTGGTAGCAGCGGCCTACAATGTTGGTACAGGCAACCTCGATAAAGCATTGGCTAATCAAAAGGTTAATAGTTATTACGAACTTTTTTTAAACGAAGAAACGGCTCGGTACATATTTAGAATTCTGGCAATCAAAACGATTCTTTCAAATCCTAAAAAGTATGGCTTTTACATCCCCAAAAGTCAGCGTTATCCATATATACCAACCGAAAAAATTGCTATTGATACAACCATTAATGATTTAGCTCAATTTGCTATTGATAAGGGTTTAAATTATAAGCTTTTAAAAATATTTAACCCTTGGATTAGAAAATATAAATTAACCGTATTAGATGGGAAAAAGTACTTTATTCAGCTTCCAAAACCTGAATATCGAGATTTAAATAAGCTTTTGCAATATTTTCCACCAGAAGACTCCATTGTTGCCCCTAAAGATTCAATTTAACTTTTTATGTACGACAAAAAGATTATAGTATTAGGAGCCAATGAGCATAACCTAAAAAATATTGATATTTCTATTCCTCATAACTCATTGACGGTAATAACCGGTTTGTCGGGGAGTGGTAAGTCATCTTTGGCTTTTGATACCATATATGCAGAAGGTCAACGGAGGTATATGGAAACCTTTTCGGCTTATGCCCGTCAGTTTATTGGTAATCTGCAACGTCCGAATGTTGAAAAAATTGATGGACTTTGCCCGGTTATTGCCATTGAACAAAAAACAGTTTCGCGAAATCCCCGTTCTACAGTAGGTACCATAACCGAAATATACGATTATTTGCGATTATTATTTGCCCGAGTTGGCGAAGCGTATTCGTATGAAACAGGCGAAAAAATGGTAAAATATAACGAGGAGCAAATAAGAGAATTAATTTACAATCAATATCAAAATTCTTCTGTTTCAATATTATCTCCAATTGTTAGAGGTCGCAAAGGACATTACCAAGAACTTTTCGAACAATTTAGGAACAAAGGCTTTTTATATGTCAGAGTTAATGGGGAATTGGTTTTGTTAAAACCCGGGCTTAAATTAGATAGATACCGTGTCCATTTTATTGAATTATTCATAGACCAATTAACCATAAATGAAAAGAATAAAAAACGATTAAACGAATCGCTACGTTTGGCTTTAAAACATGGTAATGGAACGTGCATGGTAATGGACGATTCTAATAAAAAAGAGCGATTCTTTAGTAAGCTTTTTATGTGCCCGACTACCGGTTTGTCCTACAACGATCCGGCTCCTCATACTTTTTCATTTAATTCACCCCAAGGGGCTTGCCCACATTGCAATGGATTGGGAGTGGTGACTCATATAGATGAAAATAAAATCATTCCAAATAAAAACCTTTCGATTGCATCCGGAGGTATTTTACCTATTGGCAAGTATCATGTCTCTATCTTGTTTAATCAAATTGAAGCCATTGCCAAACATCATAATTTTTCGCTTAAAACGCCTATTAACGATTTGCCCGAAGAAATTTTACATATTATTTTGTACGGTTCTTCCGAAAATTATAAGTTACAACGTAATAATTATTTTTATGATTTTTTCCAGTGGGAGGGAATCGTCAATTATATTATGCAACAACATCATGACCCATCAAGCTCAAAAGCTCGTCAATGGTCAGAAGATTATGTCGAAACAAGTATTTGCCCCGAATGTAATGGTTATCGACTAAAAAAAGAATCACTTCATTACAAAATTAACAACAAAAATATTGGCGAACTTGCTTCAATGAATCTTGATGTTCTGTACGATTGGATAAATAATTTAGAGCCTTTTCTTGATTCAAAGCAACAATTAATTGCATCAGAAATTTTAAAAGAAATAAAACACCGATTAAAATTTATTTTAGATGTAGGTATTAATTATCTGCATTTAAACAGACCTTCGCAAAGCTTGTCGGGGGGTGAGAGCCAACGTATTCGTTTAGCTACTCAAATCGGTAGTCAATTAGTCAATGTACTTTATATATTAGATGAACCCAGTATAGGGTTACATCAACGAGATAATACAAAATTAATCGATTCGTTAAAACAATTGCGTGATATAGGAAACACAATTATTGTAGTGGAGCACGATAAGCAAATAATAGAATCGGCCGATTATATAATTGATATTGGTCCGGGAGCCGGAAAACATGGTGGAAGAATTATTGCAAAAGGTACATTGAACGAATTATTAAATCAAAAATCGCTAACATCTGATTACTTAGCCGGAAGAAAATGCATCCATATTCCCGAAAAAAGAAGAGAAGGCAATAAAAAATTCATTCGATTAATAGGTGCAACGGGGCATAATTTAAAAAACGTTGATGTAACGTTCCCGTTGGGCACTTTTATATGCGTAACCGGAGTTTCCGGAAGCGGAAAGTCATCATTAATTAGGGAAACCTTATACCCCATTTTATCTCAACACTTTTACCGAAGCTTAAAAAAGCCATTTCCATATAAATCGATTGAAGGAATTGAAAATATTGATAAGGTGATTGAGGTTAATCAATCGCCTATTGGAAGGACACCTCGTTCAAATATTGCTACTTACACAAATATTTTCAATGATATACGCAATCTATTTGCTTTAATGCCTTTAGCAAAAGTAAGAGGATTTAAAGCAGGTCGTTTTTCGTTCAATATAAAGGGAGGACGTTGCGAAACTTGTGGCGGATCGGGATTGAAAACGATTGAAATGAATTTTTTACCGGATGTTTTTGTGGAGTGTCCCGAATGTGGCGGGAGACGTTATAACCGCGAAACGTTAGAGGTAAGATACAAAGGAAAATCAATTAGCGATGTGCTCGATATGACGGTAGAACAAGCATTAGATTTTTTCGAGAACATTCCGGTAATACATACTAAACTAAAAGCACTGTACGAAGTTGGTTTAGGTTATGTCTCATTAGGACAACCGGCAACAACACTTAGCGGTGGCGAGGCACAGCGTGTAAAATTGGCTTCTGAGTTTACAAAACGCGATACCGGTAAAACACTTTATATTTTAGATGAGCCGACTACCGGTTTACATTTTGAAGATATACGAATTTTATTGCAACTTATTCAGCGTTTGGTAGATAAAGGGAATACGATGATTATCATTGAGCACAATTTAGATGTAATAAAGCAAGCAGATTATATAATAGATATGGGACCGGATGGCGGAGAGCAAGGAGGATATGTGGTTGCGCAAGGAACGCCAGAACAAATAGCTAAAGTGAATGATGGTTTTACAGCTGCTTTTTTAAAAAAAGAATTAAACTTTTAAAATCAATTAACGTAGAAAGACTAAAAAATTATAATTATGCAACACGGTGACGAAAAAATTATTAGGGCTTTAGAACCCAAAAGTTGGCATGAAATTAAAACACACGATTCATGGCACATTTTTAAAATAATGGCTGAATTTGTTCAAGGATTTGAGAAACTTTCGCAAATAGGTCCTTGTGTTACAATTTTTGGTTCTGCTCGTACAAAACCCGATAATAAATATTATCAATTAGCAGAAAACATTGCTTATAATTTAACACAAAAAGGATTCGGTATCATTACCGGTGGCGGTCCCGGGATTATGGAAGCAGCCAATAAAGGCGCCAAAAGGGGCGGGGGAAAGTCGGTTGGAGTTAATATTGTGTTAGAATTTGAACAGCACCCCAATCCTTATATTGACGATGATAAAATTATCAATTTCAATTATTTCTTTGTTCGAAAAGTGATGTTTATGAAATATGCCCAGGGATTTGTAATTATGCCCGGCGGATTTGGTACATTTGATGAATTGTTTGAATCATTAACACTTATTCAAACTCATAAAATAGCTCGTTTCCCGATAGTGTTAGTTGGCAAAGATTATTGGTCGGGATTAATTGAATGGATTAAGACAAAAGTCTTAGCCGAAGAGCATAATATCAGCGAAAAGGATATGGATTTAATATATATTGCAGACGATGCCGAAGATGCTGCTAAACATATTCACGATTATTATCTAGAATATTATCACAAACCTAATTTCTGATTTATTTTTCTAATAAAACAACGGCATAAGCCGTTATTCCTTCTTCTTTGCCAATAAAACCAAGTTTTTCGTTGGTGGTAGCTTTAATGGATATTTGATCTTCGCTGATAGAAATACTTGCTGCAATGGTATTCTGCATTTTTTGTATGTAAGCAGCTAATTTGGGTTTTTCTACAACAACAGTGGAGTCGATATTTGAAATTCTATAACCTTTTTGACGGATAAGTTCTATTGTTTTTTGTAACAAAATAATGCTGCTTATATTTTTAAATTCGTCGGAATAATCGGGAAAATGTTTGCCGATATCGCCCAAATTTACAGCTCCTAATAAGGCATCACAAATGGCATGTATCAATACATCACCATCTGAGTGGGCTACCATCCCTTTTTCGCTGGGAATAACAACGCCACCTAAAGTAAAAGGAAGGTTCGTCTCTAAGCGGTGTACGTCAAATCCAAAACCAATTCTAAATGACATTACTTTTTATCTTGAGGATTAGCGTCTTTTTTAGAAGCTTCGAAATCGAACATGATTGTAAAACGCAAAGTGTTGCCCAATGGATGTCGTTGAGCAGTCGGAATTAGATATGAAAAATCCAAAGCAAAAACCTTGAGTTTTAAGCCTAAACCAACGGTAAAGAATTTTCTGTTTCCTTTGGTAGCATCTTCGTGAAAGTAACCACCTCTTAATGCAAATTGCTTTGAATACCAATATTCTAATCCAATGGACCAATTCACTTCTCTCCATTCTTCTTTAAATCGACTTCTATCATCAGGATTTAACGGATCTAACTGAACTCCGGGAGCATCCCAAAACGATTGGAAAATTCCCGTTGGAACAGAAACATCCGAAGGTTTGCCATAGCGAACATAGTGTTGTGGAATGCTTACAATGGAACCATCGGGTAGGGTATCACCAACAGCGTAATATATGGGTGGTGTGGGAACCAAAAGTTTACTCATTTCTACTACACCCAGTATGCTGTTATAATCATCCATATCTAATTTAAACGATGAACCCAGACGCAACATGGCAGGAAGAAAATCTTTTACTGCTCCATCTGTATAAGACATTTTGGAACCAATGTTTGAAATATTGATACCTACGCCTAATTCAGCATTTTTCTTTTGAACTTCCATTTGTTTTTTGTAAAAAGCAGAAATATCAGAAGCAAAAGCTTGACCTACTTTTGTTTGAGGACCTGTTCCCGAATAACCTCCGGTTAAATT
>DAOOWN010000062.1:0-16551 GCA_035371305.1 Bacteroidales bacterium | reverse complement strand
AAAATAATTATGAAAAGATTTATTTTAAGTTTAATTTTTGTAGGCTTCATTTCGAAAATGATAGCCCAAATTTCATTTATTGGATTTGACCAAACTCAATGTGGAATAATTATAAACAATGGATACACATTTGAAAATATTTCCATGATGTGTGGTTCTCATAGCAGTGGGTATAAAATTTATAAAGATGGTAATGAAGTATATGAAAAGTGCATAGAATTTGGTGGATGTTCAGTGTTTCAATTACAATTTATAAATGACACAACAGGATTTTTAATTGAATCAAATCCGAACGGACATACTGTATATAAAACGAATAACTCTGGTACTTCATGGACAGCTATTGGTGGCGGAACTCCTACTCTATTAGGATTTTATTTAGTAAATTCAAATACTGGTTATTTAGTTACAACTTGGGATAGTCCAAAGGCTGTTTATATTACAAGAGTATCTGACATTAATCAAAGAATCATTACTGACAATCAAATTACTAATGATACAATAATTAGCGATACTATATTCGGCAATCCTTTTTGTTCAATTAATGCTTTGAATATTAAAATAAAAAATGTGAATGATACAGTAAATTACAAAATTGAATTTAATTTAATACCTTTGACCGTTTCAGATTATCAAAGAAATAATAGTTTTAATATATTTCCAAACCCTGCAAAAGATTTTATCGAGATAGACAATAAAGAAATACAATTGTGTGATTCTTATATAAGAATTTACAATAACATAGGTGATATTGTAAAAGTGCACAAAATAAAAGACACAAGTAAACTTTACATTGGGGATTTAGAAACTGGGGTATATTTATTAGAAATATCAACTAAAGATACGAAAGCATTTTATAAGATTGTAAAAAATTAACTACTATCCAATATTTAGGATGATAGCCCAATAACCCGATAATATTGAAATTAACGGGCTTTCTGGTCTATCACTTGTTCAGCGAAATATTGCCATTCTGCTTAGAAAAAAAAGTAAACTACTTTGATAGTTTCCACAAAAGTTTTAAAAGTAATTTACTCATAATTTTTTACCTTTTCACACAAAATGGGATACTACCCATTTGCTTGTAGAATGAAGTAATTCTTGTATTTAATAAAATAAAAGAGGCTGCCCCTTTTGAGACAGCCTCTTTTGTTTTTAAAACTTATTTTATTATTTGATTTTAGTAATTCGTTCAACAAATTTACCATATTTCGACTCACCTTTAATGATATAAATGCCATCGGGTAAGTTATTCATATCCAAGAAATACGGTTCAATGTTAGTAGTAGTAACTTCAATGTTTTTGCATGTCTTTCCAAATACATCGGTTAAGGTTAAATTAACCTTTGTATCAGCAGGATAAGGCATAACAACATAAGCACCATTTTGAGCCGGATTAGGATAGATTGAAACCGGTACATTATTCAATTCGTTGATTTGCGATCCGGTAGGACACATAATGGGCCATATTGAAAGTTGAGCATTAAATCCCCATGAATTTGCGTCTGAATAAGCAACCCATGAATTATCACTCCATTTTTCCCAAGCTGTATTGGTAGTTTTTTCAACTGTGTATAACGATACCGTATCACCGGCAGCGGTTGGTAAAACGACAGAAATATAGAAAGGAGTTGTAACGGTTACGGGTGTTGTAAAGGTTAACAATGTAGGAGCTTGGTTTGTAACGTCGGTTTTAATAGTTCCTAATGAAAGATTTTGAGTAGCTAAAGCAGTAGAGCCGGGAACACCACCTGTACCGGTATTATTATAAACTTTAACAGGCACATTGCTGGTATTAGAACCTTTACCAACACCAAAATAGAAAATAACCGAATTCAATTTCTTAGTAGAAACATAGGTATCGAAATAATCGGCTTTTTCTTTATCTGCCCATGAATTATTACCGGAAACATAACCTGCATAGGCACCATTGTTTGTTGCGGTATATAATTTTAAGGTATCGGTAGCACCTAATAAATGTAATGTATCGCAGGTTGTTGTTTGGTTCATTACGTTGATATAATTGGTTTTAGTTTCTGTATCGGTAGTAGAACCATTTCCAACAGTTAAGGTTACGGTTTTAAGACCGGTAGTAGAATAGGTTACATTAATAGGACCTGCTGAAGTGGACGTTGCAGGTGAAGCACCGCTGCCAAAATTCCAATTGAATGTTGTCGGACTTCCTGAAGAAGTATTGGTAAAAGTAACGGTTTGTCCGACATATACATTTGTAGCGCTTGCAGTAAAATCGGCATTTAAAGTTGAACCACCAGTACCGCAATTCTTACCGCTTAACGACGTAACTCCGGAGTTGGTTGGGTCCAACCAATCTTTTAGGCGAACGGATGAAGTTGAGCCATTTTGATCCCAATGATAATACATTTTACCATAATAGTCGGGAGAAGATTGAGCAGTACAATATGACGAACCACCTGTTAAAGTACCAACAATATTTCCGGCTGAATTAAACAATGGTGAACCAGAAGAGCCACCTTCGGTAACACCCCAACCATTAGAATTTGATACCCAAACAACTCTCCAGTGTGCATTTGAAGCAGAACCTGTATAAGTTGATGAAGTAGCACTATTATATGTAGAAATCTTCTTTATACTGGCAGCCGGGTGATGAATACCAACACCGGGACCGCTTACAGAGTTATTTCTATCCCATCCGTTCATATACGGATTGTAATTCGTTGGAACAGTAGATTTCAACTGTACCAATAAAAAGTCAGAACCGCCGGTAATACTTGCAGCAGCTTTTAATGTACAACCTGTCATTGTATTTGAGCTGGGTTCTGTTGTAGGAGTAGTACATCCACTTGCTTCGTAATTAAAATAAAATATCCACTGATTGAGTTGGGTAGTTGTAGCATTTTCATAACAATGCCATGCGGTTAAAAAGTATGGAGTACAATCTTGATTGGTATTGTTTACCAACGAACCGGTACACCAACCTTGTCCCTGAGGAGTAGATACTAAAATTCTTGCAACGCCTTTTTTCTCATCTTGCCAGTTATCGCCAACCGGTGAGCAATTTACATTAATTTCGCAAGGATCAGAAGGTTCTGTCCAAGTTGGATTTTTTCTATCTGCTACACCTCTGTAAATATAACCAACATGGTCAATGTGGAATTTTAATGTTCCGGCAACTCTTGCTGGTTCGTAATATTCGATATTTACAATATCACCATAAACCAATTCGTTTGCGAATACACCCGATTCATCATTATTTTCATAGGTATAAGCACCTAAAACCTGAGATTTGTCTTCGTTATACAAAAACAATTTTGCACCGTACGGCAAATGAAATTTATCGTAGTAAACTACTTGAGCCAAGGCGCCGGGTGATTTAATCTGAACTTGCCAAATTCTTCCACCATCGGGCAAATCGGTCCAAGTACCAGAGTTATTCATGTCAATATCGCACTCCAGGTTATAGCCAATGTGTGGTAAATAACCGCTTTTTGAAAGTTTTAATTCTTCGTCCATGATAAATTTCATGTCTTTCGGATGAAGCGTAACTCTGTCCACATCGGTATAAATACCATGCTTAAAACTTGGCGGAGTACCACCTTGACTGATTTGAGCATTAGCCCACCATGCCGTTACAAAAAGGAACATGGTTAAAAGTAACAGTTTTTTCATAGAAATAATTTTTAGTTAAACATTTTAATGACGCAATTTTGCATTTTTATGTTGCATAAAGGTATAATCTATGTTTTAAAAATGCAAGACAAAAAATATTTTTTCGATAAATAAAATTGTTTTATCTTTAAACAAGCAAATTTTGATACATATGAAAACAATTTTATCGTTGATTATCATTTCAATACTATTTTTTGGGGCTTGTACCAACCAATCCGAAAAAGCAATAAATTATAACGACCAGATTATCAATCAGCAGCAAAAAATAGTTCAACTTTTTAATAAATTAGACAGCAGCTTTACCGATACTGTAAATCAAAGCTTTAAAACCATTTATCAGGAATTAATGCAGGAAGTTGAACATCAATTGAAATCTATTGATTCTTTTCCCGATTTTGACGGAAATAATCAATTTAAGCAAGAATATAAAACTCTATTAACAGTCTATCAAGATGTTGTAAAAAACGATTATTCAAAAATGATTGATTTATATACACTTCCCGACTCGCTATACACGCAGAATGTAAAAGACGATTTTTTGCAGACAAATAAAATTGCAAATGATAAATTGCAAGAAGCACTCAATAGATTTATCGAAGTTCAAAAACAATTTGCCTCCAAATACAAATTTAATTTGCAAGACCAGAATGAATAATTATGAACATGGACGAAATTCAAAAACGAGTCGAAATACTTAGAAAAGAGATTGAAAAACATAATTATAACTACTACGTACTAAATAAACCCAGTATCAGCGATTTTGAATTCGATTTATTGTTGGCAGAACTTCAAGCTATTGAAGATAAATATCCAATTTTAAAAACAAGCAATTCTCCCACTCAAAAAGTGGGAAGCGATATTAGCAAAGGTTTTGTTCAAAAAAGGCATCCCTACCCTATGCTATCGCTGGCCAACACCTATTCCGAAGAAGAAATTGAAGCTTTTATTACTCGCATAAGCAAAAGTTTAGATAATCCCCCTGCATTTGTTTGTGAACCTAAATTTGATGGAACTTCTATAAGCTTGCATTATAAAAATGGTACATTGACCGAAGCCATTACACGAGGCGATGGCGAAAAAGGCGATGATGTACTTCAAAATATTTTAACCATTCCAACCATTCCCCAAAAAATATATACGGATATTCCATTTTTAGTAGTAAGAGGCGAAGTCATTATGCCGCGGAGCGTTTTTGAAGAATTGAACAAAGAGCGAATCGAAAACGAGGAAAATCCATTTGCCAATCCCCGCAACGCAGCCGCCGGAACATTAAAAACACTGGACCCTGAAGTTGTTTCAAAAAGAAAACTCGAAGCATACCTATATTATTTAATAGGAGAAAATATTCCATTTCAAACCCACAACGATAGAATTCAATGGATGAAACATCAAGGCTTTAATGTCCCCGAATGGATGAAAGTATGCAAAAATAAAATAGAAATAATGGAATATATCCATTACTGGGATAAACACAGGCACGATTTACCATTCGATATAGATGGTATTGTTATTAAAGTAAACGATATTCAACAGCAAGAAATTCTTGGATTAACTGCTAAAAGCCCACGATGGGCCATAGCATATAAGTACAAAGCCGAGCAAGCTTCCACCAAGCTTATTTCAATTTCGTATCAAGTGGGGCGAACCGGCACCATTACGCCTGTTGCAAACTTGGAACCCGTTTATTTATCGGGAACAACCGTAAAACGTGCCAGTTTGCACAATGCCGATCAAATTGCATTAAAGGATATTAGAATCGGAGATTTTGTTTTTGTAGAAAAAGGCGGTGAAATCATTCCCAAAGTGGTTGGGGTTGACTATTCAAAACGAAGTGATGATTTAGTACCACTTACTTTTATTACCAATTGCCCTGCATGTAATACTCCATTGCAACGCAACGAAGGCGAAGCCGCACACTTTTGTCCAAATTTTCATTGCCCGCCACAAATTAAAGGCAGAATTGAACATTTTGTTTCGCGCAAAGCAATGAATATAGAAGGTCTTGGCTCCGAAACCATTGATGAAATGGTCGAAAATAAAATGGTATTAACTCCGGCCGATTTATATAAATTAAATAAAACACAGCTTTTGTTACTCGAACACTTTGCCGATAAGGCTGCCGATAATTTATTGCTTAGCATCGAAAATTCTAAATCAACTCCCTATCCTCGTGTATTGTATGCACTTGGAATACGTTATGTGGGCGAAACAGTAGCACAAAAATTAGCTCAAGCATTGCCTGACATAAATTTAATAATAAATGCAAACAAAGAGCAACTTCTACAGATTGATGAAATAGGAGAAAAAATAGCTGATAGCGTTATTCAATATTTCAATAATGAAGATAATCTATTAATAATAAGTCAATTAAAAAATGCCGGCGTTCAATTTTCGCACACTGTTGAATTAAATACCAGAACAGATAAATTAGCTAATCTTTCTATCGTTGTTACCGGTAGTTTTGATAAGCCATACGACAGAAAAAAAATGGAAGAACTTGTAATTCAAAATGGTGCAAAATTGGTGAAATCTGTTTCAAAAAAGACTTCGTTTATTGTGGCAGGCAATAAACCCGGACCCGATAAAATAGAAGCAGCCTCAAAATTAGGGATTAAAATTATTGGTAGCGAAGATTTCTTAAAAATGCTCGATTTAGCATAATTTCCATAAGCGCCACGACTCCTCTGCCTGATATTTTAGCATATCCATGCCATTAACTGCAAAACAACCGTACCGTTGTGCATTTTTCATGATTAAAGTTTCCAATGGATTATATATCAAATCAATAACGTAAGGGCGATTTTTTAATATCACCTCAGGGATGTTAATACTATCGTTAATATTTGGAAACATGCCAACCGGTGTTGTATTTATTATCAACGATACTTTTTTTTCAAAATTAACTAAATCATCATAATGCAAGCAGGATGGAAAATGCTTTTTTCTGCTTACAAAATAAAACGGAATAGTAAACTTTCTAAGCACATATGCTACCGCTAAAGAAGCCCCACCAGTACCCAATATTAATGCATGGGAATGATTTTGCGATAAAACAGAAGCATACGCTCGTTCAAAACCAATAAAATCTGTATTATATCCTTTTAAATAAAAATCGTTAACTCTTCTCTCGATGATAATTGTATTGACGGCTCCTATTTCAGCAGCAGCAGCTTCCACTTCGTTTAAATAATCGAAAATTTCTTTTTTATATGGAATGGTTACATTTAAACCGGATAAATCGGGATGATTTTTTATAAGTTTATGTATTTCATTCAATTGCTCCAATTCAAAAAGCCTGTATTGGTGGATTTTTTTGAACTTTGCTTCAAACAGCTTTGCTGACTTTGAATGAGAAATGGGTTTACCGATTAATCCGAATAACATAAATTTGTAACTTTGAAAAAAAAATATGAAGCAAAGTAAGCAACAATTATATAAAAATGTATTCGAAGCTTTCAAAAAAAATAATCCGTTGCCAAAAACAGAATTAAGGTACCAAAGTCCTTTTCAGCTGTTAGTCGCAGTTGTACTTTCGGCACAATGTACCGATGTAAGAGTCAACGCTATCACACCTGCATTATTTAAAAAATACAAAACACCGTCAGAAATGGCTTTAGCAAGCGAAGCTGAAATTTTTGAATATATCAAATCGTGTTCATACCCCAATTCAAAAACAAAGTACCTTTTGGCCATTGCTAAAAAATTAACCGAAAAATTTAACGAGAAAGTTCCGGATACATTGGAAGAATTAACGTCATTGCCTGGAGTTGGTCGCAAAACTGCCAATGTGATTCTATCAGTTTTATTTCACAAACCGGCAATGGCTGTTGACACACATGTATTTAGAGTAGCCAATAGAATTGGGCTTGTTTCTAATGCCAAAACGCCCTTAGAAGTTGAGAAGCAATTAACAGAACATATATCTCCCGGCGATTTGCCCGATGCTCACCACTGGTTAATTTTACACGGCCGTTATGTTTGTAAAGCACGAACCCCCATGTGTAATGAATGTTGTATTTCAGATTATTGCAAGTATTTTAATTCTATTCGTAAATAAAGTCGTAGAAAACTATATTGCCATTAAAACTAAACGAATTTATCATTTGAATGGGATTCTCTTTCATAGCAACGAAAATATTATTGTTAACTCCGTATATTAGCTGATGTGTTGATTCGTA
Organism: Bacteroidales bacterium; assembly: GCA_035371305.1. Lineage (GTDB taxonomy): Bacteria > Bacteroidota > Bacteroidia > Bacteroidales > GWA2-32-17 > Ch61. Next base: position 8,725 of record DAOOWN010000062.1, on the reverse strand, counting down.
TTTTAACAATGACAAATAGTTACCTTGATAAACACTTGTTAACGTGCCATATATTGGGTTCATTTCATACATTTCATCGTCAATTGACAACAATACCTGACCATTGATATTCAGGCTGCCATTATAATATCCGTTCTGTGTATGTCCAAAACTGTTCAAATAATTTATCTCTGGTTTATACGTATAAAATTTAACAAAATTCCCATCTTGCTGAATTGCAAGGCAACGTTCATTATCCAAACAAACTAAATCGTCCATTTTAAAATTGTTTTGATAGTTTTTTGAATTTTGCGGAACTTCTATCCAAGAATAATTCTGAGGGTATAAATCGGATAAACAAACCCATTTATCCTGCCAATACACTAATAAATAAGGGCTAAAAAGCGTTCTGAAACTATTCCTCGGTTGACCATTATTATCAACTGCCATAATGCTTCCATTTGCATTAGTAACATAAATATACGGGTATTTCCATGCTACATCTCCCTTAAACGGAATGCCTACTTTTTTTAAGCCTTGCAATGAATATACTTCATTAAGAAAAGGATAATTATAAGCTACTAATTTCCCGTCTTCGGTTAAAACATTGATATAGTTATTGTACGAATCAAATACACCATCTAAACACGCACTTATCGTCAACTTTTTAGTAAACACAAAATTGGTGTCTCCCATATATACTTCGCAATTCTGACCTGATTTTATTCCTACCACATAACCCGATAATTTTTTTGAAATAGATGAAACATATAATTTAACAAATTTTCGGGTTAAGAGCTCTCCATCGCTTGCTGTAACGACTAAATAATAAACACCCGATGAAAGCCAACGCTCATTTAATTCGTATAAAACATCTAAGTTTGCAGAATTTCCTGAAAAGTTATAAACAGCTGCACTACTCACCGCTTGAAGATTTATATCGGCAACATAAATAGTTAATCTTAAATTATCAGCATTATCATCTGTTGCAACGGCTTTCACCTCAAAAGTATCAACCGACTGGACGGTAAAATTCTCAACGGGAAAATTTATATTTAACGAAGGAGCCTCGTTCAGGTCTTTCTTTTTGCAAGCTATTTGACTAATTATCAATATAAAGAGCAACGATATATAAAAAAACGTTTTCATAAAAATTACAATTCAAAATTTTTGGTTAAGAATTTATTAACACGTTATCAAAGATACGAAGTTAATAAGATTTATCAAAAATAATTGTTCAATTCAACACCTACCATTACCTTTGGTACAAACAGAAATTTATGGCTAAAAAGCTGAATATCAACAAAAATACAGAACAAATTTTAAATGACAATACCGGAAAAATTCCTCCGCAAGCATTAGATTTGGAAGAAGCCGTTTTAGGAGCCATGATGATTGATAAAGATGCTTGTAACATAGTAATTGATATTCTCAAACCCGAGTGTTATTACAGTGAAATTCACAGAAAGATATACGAAGCAATCTTAGAGTTGTACAAAGACATGCAACCGATAGATATGCTCACCGTAAAAGACGAACTTGCCCGTCGCAAAGAGTTGAATGAAATTGGTGGACCGGCATATTTGGCAAAACTCACCACCAGAGTGGCTTCGTCAGCTCATGCTGAATTTCACGCACGCATCATCATGCAAAAGTATATTCAACGTGAGTTGATTAGAATATCGAACGACATACAACGAAAATCCTACAATGACGAAGAAGACGTGGACGATCTGTTGGACGAAAGCCAAAATGCCTTATTCAACCTTTCGTATGGAAGTGTAAGACGCGAAGCCCAACCCATTGACAGCATCATTCATCAGGCAATTGATCAAATAAAAGAAGCCAGCCAACGCGAAGACAAAATGAGCGGCGTACCTTCGGGTTTTGTTGCACTTGATCGTATTACTTCGGGATGGCAAAATTCCGACCTCGTAATTATCGCTGCACGTCCTAGTATGGGTAAAACAGCATTCGTTCTTTCCATGACCCGAAACATGGCAGTTGAACACAATGCCGCTGTTGCATTTTTTAGCCTGGAAATGTCGTCAGTGCAACTGGTAAACCGTTTAATATCAGCCGAAACAGAAATCGATGCCTCTAAAATCAGAACCGGAGAGCTTAGTCAAGACGAATGGAACAGACTTGAGAAAAAAATTATCCACTTAGAAAAAGCAAAAATATTTATTGACGATACTCCGGCTATCTCTATTTCAGCGTTGCGGGCAAAAGCAAGAAGGTTGGTTGCTCAGCATGGCGTAAAAATTATTATCATCGACTATTTGCAATTAATGACCGGACATGTTAATGACAAATCGCAGGGCACACGCGAACAAGAGGTTTCGGCAATCTCACGCTCACTCAAGGCATTAGCAAAAGACTTAAACGTACCGATATTAGCCCTTTCGCAGTTAAACCGATCGGTTGAAACTCGTACCGGTTCAAAACGTCCACAATTAAGCGACTTGCGCGAGTCGGGAGCCATTGAACAAGATGCTGACCTTGTTATATTTATTCATAGACCTGAAAAATATGGCTTAGACGAGGAAGATGGTATTTCTACCAAAGGATTGGCACAAATAATTATAGCTAAACATAGAAACGGAGCTGTTACTGACGTTAACCTCAGATTTATTGAAAGTTATGCAAAATTCACCGATTACGACCAGTTCTACGATATCGACACGCCCATTTCCGGTGGTGCCAGCATTACCGTATCGTCAAAAATGAACAAAAAAACCGACGACATAGCTCCCAATCACTCGTTTGATAACTCAGACGAAGTACCTTATTAGCCTTGTTATGTAATCGATTTTACTTATTTTTCTCCCAAATAAACGCATCTTTTATTTTCCCCTCTTCGATTTGCAACTTAACTAAGGTTATTTTCTGATGAAAACCATACATTCCGGCAGCTCCGGGATTGATAAACAAAAAATTATATTTTTTATCGTGCATAATTCGTAAAATATGTGAATGACCGGCAATAACCAAATCAAATGGACTACTTTGTAAAATCGGCACAACACTTTTATCATACTTATTGGGATAACCCACAATATGCCTCATAAATACACGAAGACCTTGATATTTAATAAATTGAACAGCAGGGATTTCTTTTCTAATAGGCGAACCATCAATATTGCCCCAAACAGCACGAGTAGGTTTAAAATGTTGCAATGCCTGCAACACATCCAACGAACCTACATCTCCGGCATGCCAAATCTCTTCGCAATCGTCGAAAAAACGATAAACATAATCGCCTAAATACGCATGTGTATCCGATAATATGCCTATTAATGCCATTAACGTTTAATTTCAAACATGTCGGCATCCATAAACGAAGGAAACGCTTCTCTGAAATTATTCAATTCAGAGGCATTGAGTTCAGCTACAATACCCATTTCTTTATGCTCATCGGCAGCGACTATTATATTTCCTTTAAAATCTATAATCATCGAAGCTCCATTGTATTCAATTCCTTTTCCATCGGTACCGCAACAATTTACTGCAACAACATAACACTGATTCTCTATAGCACGAGCCATTAATAATTTTTTCCATGCATCTATGCGTACTTGAGGCCAATTTGCCACAACAATCAAAACATCATAATTATTTTGATTTCGCAACCAAACTGGAAAACGCAAATCATAACATATTGCCGGCATCAAGTTGTTTTGATTATAGTCAATGAGTTGCCTTTCTATACCTGCAGAATAATATTCATGCTCCTTTGCCATTCTAAATAAATGACGCTTGTTGTATGTTTGAAGGGTTCCATTCGGATTGAAAAAGTAAAAACGATTGAAATAGTGTCCATCTTCCACCGTCATTATACTTCCGGCAATTGCTAATTTATACTGTTGGGCAACACTTCTAATTTTTTCAATGTATGGATGTGTTGGCGAAATGGAACAGGATTCTACGTTCATCGAAAAGCCCGTTAAAAACATTTCAGGAAAAACAATCAGTTCGGCTTTTGATGCATATTTTTCTACCCAATATTCCATTTTCTGGAGGTTTGCTTCATGGTTTTCCCAAACCAGCTCCATTTGTATTGCAGCAACGGTAAAATTATTCTTCATAATGCGGAACATCAAATTGATTTGGTTTTTTACCAATTACTCCCTGATAGCATTCGGCTATCTGCCTTAAAACCTCATTGTACGGAAGCGAAGAATCAATGGCTTTTACAGGCCCTAAACGCTTATGTCCGTAGTCGAGTTTAGTAACGATAATGGGTACGTTGGCTTTTTGTGCAATCAAGTAAAAGCCTTTTTTCCAGCGTGTTGTTTTTTTTCGAGTACCTTCGGGTGTAATTACCAGATAAAAATTTTTATTTTTTTCAAAATGCTGAACCATTTGGTCAACCATATTATTTTTTTTATTTCCTCTATCAACCGGAACTCCCCCCAACGCCTTGAGCAAATAACCAAACGGAAAAACAAAAAATTCTTTTTTTATCACAAAACGGGTTTTGAGACCAAAATGCCGTAATGCAAGCCAACCATTAATAAAATCCCACACACTGGTATGAGGAGCAGCAATGATGACCATTTTTTTTAAAGCAGGAAAAGTGCCTTCGATTTTCCAACCGAGGCACTTTAGAACAAGCGTTTGCCAACGCATATACTAAATATTAATAATTTTCGGCTAAAAGCTCAAAAAATGATTTTGGATGCAAGCATGCCGGGCAAGTTTCAAGAGGTTTGGTTCCTTCGTGAACGTATCCACAGTTACGGCAAACCCATTTAACTTTTTCACCACGCTCAAAAACGGTTCCGTCCAAAATATTTTGCAATAATTTACGATAACGTTTTTCGTGTTCGGCTTCTACTTTAGCAATCATTTTAAAAGCGGTGGCAATTTCTTTAAAACCTTCTTTCATTGCTACTTCTGCAAAATGAGGATACAACTCTGCCCACTCTTCATGCTCTCCGTTAGCAGCAGCTTCTAAATTTTCTTGAGTGGTTCCGATAATTCCGGCCGGGAATGCAGCGGTAATTTCTAACATGCCACCTTCTAAAAATTTAAAAAAACGTTTGGCATGTTGTTTTTCTTGGTTTGCTGTTTCTTGAAAAAGTGCAGCTATTTGTTCGTACCCTTCTTTCTTAGCAACTTTTGCATAAAACTCATAACGATTGCGAGCCTGTGATTCGCCTGCAAAGGCTTTTAAAAGATTTTTTTCGGTTTCTGTTCCTTTTAAACTCATAATTTTATTTTTTAAATACCATTTTTTGAATTTCTACTTCACCTAATTTTCTTAATTCATTCTCAAGATTTTCCATCTCTGTTTTTTCGCCTGTTAATTCAATTAATATCAGCCCGCTATTGCTACAAAAACCATCCACAACCTCATGCAGACCTAAGCGAGTTTTAATAGAACAACCAAACTTAGTTAATAAATTTTGAACGGCTAAAGCATTTTTAGAACGTTCCTGAATATAAATACCCAAAACAATAATTTCATTCATATGTTTTTTTTGGCTAAATTAAAAACAATAATTTAAATTTCAAATAGAAAAATTCATTTCTTGAACTTCAATACCGCCAATTTCATTTAAATCGGCTAAGAATTGTTGATAATGTTCTTTATCATCTATTATTTGTAAAATAATAAACCCTACTCTACTGCATGTATATTCGCTTACTTCATGAAAACCGAGCCTTGAACGGATAATGCAAGCATGTTTGCTCAATGTAGCCTGGGTTTTTCCTGCTTCTTTTATTCTGTCTTTAATAGCTATTCCAACAATTTTATAATTTGTCATAATTCAAATTTTTTGGTTAAAAATATATGTCGCGTTCGCCATTTTTAATACGTTCTATCCTGTTTTTAAGTTCCTGAACATTCATATGTCCTTCCAAGCCTGCAATTTCTTTATCAATAGCTTTCCATCCCTTTTCTTGAACTTCGGGCGTTGCATAATCAATTAAATACTCGGTGAGGGTTAAAATAGCATTGGGCGAACAATACCGCTTAATGAATCCCGGAACCGAGAATTCCATAAAATGCTCACCTGTTCTGCCTTTACGATAACATGCAGTGCAAAATGAAGGCAAATAACCTTGATCGAGCAAATCGTCAATAATTTGATTCAACGAACGGTCGTCGTTAATTTTAAATTGCTCACGGTTTAAATCTTGTTCACGATTCAGCAACTTTGCTTTTGCGTAACCGCCCAATTCAATTACAGTACCACCATCAATCTGGCTCACACCAAATCGCATTACTTCTTTTCGTACTTCAGCATTTTCGCGTGCCGTTAAAATCATACCGGTATAAGGCACAGCTAAGCGAAGTATAGCAATCAGCTTAACAAAATCGGCGTCAGAAACCATGTATTTATCGCCCACCGATAACTCCGAAGCATCTTTTATACGAGGGAATGATATTGTGTGAGGACCTACGTTGTAACACGCTTCTAAATGATTGGTATGACGAATTAAAGCCATTACTTCAAAACGCCAATCGTATAAACCGAATAACGCACCTATTCCAACATCGTCTATACCGGCTTCCTGAGCTCTGTCGAGCGAGGTTAAACGCCATTCGTAATCTTTCTTTTTACCTCCCAAATGATACCACGAATATGCTTCAGGATGATATGTTTCCTGGAAAATCTGATAGGTTCCGATTCCTGATTTACCAATCGTTCTGAATCCTTGAATATCGAAAGGAGCAGCATTTATATTTACACGCCTTATTTCTCCATGTCCTTTTTTTACGCCATAAACTAATTTAACTGTGTGAGCGATGTATTCGGCTGAATACTCGGGATGTTCACCATATACTAATATTAAACGTTTTTGGCCGTTATCTTCCAGTGCTTCAATTTCTTGAATAATTTCCTGGTCGGTTAATGTTTTTCGTAAGGCTTTTTGATTGGTTACTTTAAAGCCACAATATTGACAGTTATTAGAACATTTATTACCAATATAAAGAGGTGCAAACAATACGATACGGTTGCCGTAAACTTTTTCTTTCAGTGTGCGAGCTCCTTGCTTAATTTCTTCAATCAATTCCGGATCGGTTGTATTTATCAGTACAGCCGTTTCTTCGAGTGTTAAACGTTGTTTATCGAGCGATTTAGCTATAACCTCACGAACACGCTGCTTATCCGGCTTTACTGTATTTATATAATGCCACAATTCATCGGGGTCAATAAAAGGTTGCATCCTTTTATCTTCTATCTTACATTTTTCTGGATTAAATTTCATAAAATAAATTATTATAAATTATTCAGTACAAAATTACTTAATTAAAGTACTAAAAAAAATGATTTTTGTTAGTAATTTTTTGGTTTTTGAACAGATATTTGAGAAAAGAAATAATGTAATTACCTTTGAGAAAAAAAACGCTATGATAGCTCCTTCCATATTGTCAGCAGATTTTACCCGCTTAGCAGATGCTATTGAAATGCTAAACAAAAGCGAAGCCGATTATATTCACCTCGATATTATGGACGGCATGTTTGTGCCGAATATTACCTTTGGAATGCCGATTGTAAAACAATTGAATAAAATTGCACAAAAGCCCTTAGACACACACTTAATGATAGTTCAACCCGAGCGATATATTCAAGAATTTGCCGATGCCGGTTCAGCCATTATTACAGTTCACTATGAAGCTTGCAGTCATCTTCATCGTACTATTCAGCAAATAAAACAAACAGGAGCAAAAGCAGGAGTCTCTGTAAATCCCCACACACCCATTTCTCTACTTCAACATATTTTGTACGAAGTTGATTTAGTTCTCATCATGTCTGTAAACCCAGGGTTCGGAGGTCAGAAATTTATCGAATTTTCTTACGACAAAATTACCGAATTGAGAAAAATGAAAGAACAAAAAAATTTAAACTTTTTGATTGAATTAGATGGTGGTGTTTGTCTTGAAAATGCCGAAAAATTATATAAAACCGGAGTCGATATTTTAGTCGCCGGAAATGCTGTTTTTACCTCGAAAAATCCGTTGCAAGCAATAAAAGATATTAGAAACAAAAAATAGTAAACAAAGAATTATTGATTCTTTTTTCTAAGAAAATAACTCCTAACAACTGCAAAAAAAGGAGGCATAAGCGAAATGATTATTATAGTAATAACCACAACCGAAAAATGGTTTTTCACCCATGGATGATTAGCAAATAAATAACCGAACCAACCAAAAAAGTTAACCCACAACAAATTACTAATCAGGCTATACGACAAAAATCTTAAATAAAACATTTTTCCTACACCGGCAACAAAAGGAGCAAAAGTTCTGATAATAGGCATAAATCGAGCAAAAATCAACGTTTTTCCACCATGCTTTTCGTAAAAATTGTGCGTTTTATCAAGATTTTTTCGACTTATCAACTTATAGTTTTTTTGATACACTTTTTCCCCTAAAAAATGACCAATCCAATAATTGGTATTATCGCCTAAAAAAGCAGCACTAAAAAAAACGACCAATAACAAACCAATACTGAGTGGACTATTATCGGCAGCAGCCAATGCACCGGCAGCAAAAATAAGACTATCGCCCGGCAAAAATGGGGTTACGACTAAACCTGTCTCGCAAAATACAATGGCGAATAATATTAAATATGTCCATGTTTCGTAATTTGCAACAATCTCTACTAAATGCTTATCAATGTGTAAAACAAAATCGATAAACCAGTGAATAAAATCCATCATTTTTTTTTGAAACAAACATAGTGATATTTGAATTTATTAACAAATAATCATGTAATTTCAGCATTAA
>DAOOWN010000061.1:10145-16701 GCA_035371305.1 Bacteroidales bacterium | reverse complement strand
TGTTTATAAAAATTTCGGAACTCAACCAGTTGATACTGTTATATGCGGATATCAAATTGACAATAACCCACCTGTATTGGAAACTAGCATACAACATCTTAATGCAGGTCAGGAGTTTTACTATTCCTTCTATACTCCTGCTGATCTATCTATTGTTAATCATAGTTATAAAATCAAAATGTTTATTTCAAAATATGGAGATGAAAACCAATTAAACGATACCATAACCAAATGGATATATCATGGCGATGCCATTAGTTCTTTCCCATATTTTGAAGATTTTGAAGCATCCAACGGAGGTTTTAGCACACAATGGATTTCTGACCTTCAACCTTCGACTTCGTGGCAATGGGGACAACCCAATGCTGCAATAATTAATCACGCATCAAGCGGAAACAATTGTTGGGTAACCAATTTAAGCGGAAACTATTCATCACCGGAAGATTCATATATTTTATCCCCATGTTTTGACTTTTCGACACTTACTTTACCCATCATCGATTTTGATATCTGGTACGAAACAGCAGTAGCCGATTTTATTCAATTAGAATATAGCATTGATTCATCGTATAGCTGGCATAGAGTTGGAAACACAGGTGAGGGTGTTAATTGGTATAACACACCTTCGGGATACAGCGATATGGGATGGAATGGAAGTACAGGTCAATGGATACACGCACAACACACACTGGATGGATTAGGTGGAAAATCGAATGTTTTACTACGCATTTCATTTAGAGGCGGTATAAATGGAACGAACGAAGGAGTTGCTATAGATAATTTTAAAATTAGCGAATCTCCGCAAAATGATGTTTCTGTTGATTTTATCAAATATCCATACGACTCATGTGGACTTTCTGACCATGAAAAAATAACGATTCAATTAACAAATAACGGGTTAAATGATATTTATAATATCCCCGTATATTTTTCAACTGACGGAGGAATTAATTATACACAAGAAATAATAACGGATACACTTTCTTTCCAAGAAAATAAAATATATACATCACAATCTTTCTTTAATGTTGGTGCTTATGGTTTACACAATTTAAAGATATTTGCCGATTTACCCGGTGACCAAAACAGACTTAACGATACACTTAATAGTAAAATCATGAATTTCCCGATAATAACTTCATTCCCCTATATTGAAGACTTTGAAGTAAATAACGGATATTGGAATTCTAATGGCACTAACAATTCTTGGCAATGGGGACAGCCAAATGACACTTCATTAACTTCTGCTGCTTCCGGTTTAAATGTTTGGGCAACAAACTTATCCGGCTATCACAATCTGGCAGAAGAAAGTTCTGTTTATAGCCCATGTTTCGACCTCAGTTCATTGCACAAACCAATATTTAAAAGTTATATATGGTACCAAGAAACCTATCCCACCTACTGCCAGGTTCAAGTAAAAAACAACCAAGCACCCATTTGGGAAACGTTAGGCTCGGCATCCGACCCTCAATGGTACAATTCTGGCTACTCGTGGACAGAAAACTCTTTCGGTTGGAAACAAGTAAAACATTCACTCCAAAACTATGCTACATACACGAATTTTAAAGCAAAATTCTATTTTAAAGGAACCATTCAGAATACCGGATTTGCATTTGATAAGGTAGAAATTTGCGATGCACCAACAGCCGATTTTAATGAATTGGTACCTACGAAAGCAGGGTATTTTGTTTACTTTAATAACCAAAGTCAACGTATAGATTCGTGTTTATGGGATTTTGGCGATGGAAGCTTTTCGAAAGAACTTTCGCCTATTCATCAATATTCCGGTTCAGACAGTATATTAGTTCATTTAAAAGTATGGAATAATTGCGATATGGACAGCATATCTAAATATGTTCATCCGTTGTATATATCAGTGCCCGAAAACTCTCTATCAAATTGTATAAATGCTTATACCGGTAAAAATGTTCTATATATTCAAAACAACTGTTCGGAAACCATTGCTGAAATATCAGTTTGTAACTTATATGGGCAAGAAATTTATTATGAAAAAGCTGTACTTGAAAACAGTTTAAATTTAATTAACTTGAATCATCTGAACACAAACACTTTCTATATCATCAAAATCAAAACCGACAAAGGAATTATTAGTATAAAAAAAGTAATTTTAAAATGATTTGGAACCTAGTATTTTCCATCATTTGGACAATTATAATAATCATAGGTTCTGCGATTTCGGGAAATACCTTAGACCACGTTTCTATTTTAAAAATACCGCACATAGATAAAATCATCCATTTTATATGGTATTATGTACTTTATATATCATGGTATTCCTATTTTTTAAAAAAGAATGTACGTTTTATTAAAATCCGATATCGATTATTTTTAATCATAACCATTATATGTTTTGGATGGGTTATCGAATTATTTCAACAATATGTATTTATAAAACGCTCAGCTGAACTGAACGATTTCATAGCAGATTCAATGGGAGTTATCATGGCATTTACAACATATTTTTACGCATATCAATCAAAACTTTTCGGAAGGTTTTTGTAAATTATTTACTAACTTTGCAATGTCAGCTTTAATGATGTTGTAGCTCATGTCAAAAATAAAATACAAATTCAACCCTGAAACCCTTACTTATCATACAGTTGAACGCAGTTTCAGAAGCAAACTGATACGTATTTTCTATTCTCTTATTACGATTTTATTTTTTACCGTTTTGGGAGCTTTTATTTATAGCTATTTTTTTGATTCCCCTAAAGAAAAGATATTAAAACGCGAAAATAGATTATTAGCCTTTCAATTTCAAGAACTTGACAACAAACTTAGGAATATTGAAAAAATATTAGCTGAACTCCAATATCGCGATGATAATATTTACCGTAGTCTTTTTGAAGTCGAACCTATTCCTGAAACAGTTCGCAAAGCAGGATTTGGTGGCAGTAAAAAATACGAAGAACTCGAAAACATGGAACATTCAGACCTTATCATCCATACCTCTAAACACATTGACCAAGTAATGAAACAAATATATATTCAGTCAAAATCGTTCGACGAAATTGTTTATTTAGCTAAAAATAAAGAAAAATGGCTAAAATCAATGCCGGCAGTTTTACCTATTTTAATTAAAGATAAATTTAAAATAACATCTCACTTTGGAATTAGATACGACCCGGTATATAGAAATATAAAAAAAATGCACGAAGGCATTGATTTCAACTGTGCTACAGGCACAAATGTCCGTGCAACAGGCGATGGAGTGGTCATAGAAGCTAATTTTACTAATCGGGGTTACGGTAACGAAGTTGTTATTGATCATGGGTTCGGATATAAAACCCGATATGCTCACTTAAGTAAAATCATAGCCAAAAAAGGTCAAAAAGTTAGTCGTGGCGAAATTATCGGAAAAGTTGGAAGCACCGGAAAATCAGTAGGACCTCATCTTCACTACGAAGTGCGTAAAAACAATAAAGCTATAAATCCCATCAACTTCTTCTATTTAGATCTATCGCCCGAAGAATACGACCAAATGATAGAAACATCTGCACAAGAAGGAGGTATTGCACTCGATTAATATGCCATATAAAAAACCAAATATCGAAAAAATTCATTTCCCTATAGGTGAAGTAGCAGAAATGCTTAATGTTGCACCTTCTGTATTAAGGTATTGGGAAAAAGAATTCTCTATCATTAAACCATTTAAAAATGCAAAAGGGAATCGTTATTATACCAATAAAGATATTGACAACTTAAAACTGATTCAATATTTATTAAAGCAAAAAGGATTAACAATAGAGGGAGCTAAGCACTATATAAAAAATAAAAATGAAAGCCGTCTCGATAAGCAAGTCAGTATCATTTCGAAGCTGAACAACATCAAACAAGAGCTAATAGGAATAAAAAATAATTTAAACCTTTTAAATATTCGGAACTCTAATGAGCAAAAACAAGAATAAGATTGATATTGTATATTCTACTAATCCCGATTTTCAATATAATTACGAAAACGCAGAAGAAAATATAGAAACACTTGCACCCGGCAAACAGAAACTCTACATCAGCCTCGATAAAAAAAACAGGAATGGCAAAATAGTAACCATTGTATCTAATTTTATAGGTAAACAAGATGATTTATCACTGCTCGAAAAAACACTAAAGACTAAATGCGGAACAGGAGGTTCAAACAAAGATGGCGAAATTATTATACAAGGTGATTTTCGCGATAAAATCGAAAAGATTCTTAACGAACTCGGTTATAAAACCATAAGAAAAGGTTGATTTACTAAAACCTTTAACTATTTTTAACGTAAAAATCTCTAAATCTTATTTTTTATGAAACGATATTTATTCCTATCAATCAGTGCTTTGCTATTTTTTTATACAGAAATAAAGGCACAAGTAGGTACCGATTTTTGGTTTGCTCCGCCAAATGTAACCGAATATCATAATCCAGTTAGTGGTTTCCCGATATATTTATTGATTACAACTTTAGATAATCCGGCTACAGTTACCATCTCTATGCCTGCCAATGTTGGATTTACTCCAATTGTTTACAATTTGCCGGCCAATAGTTCGCAAAGAGTAGATTTAACTTCTGTACGGACTCAATTAGAAACTCAACCTACAAATTCAGTATTAAATACGGGTCTAAGAATACAAGCCACGGATAAAATTACTGCCTATTACGAAGTTTCAAATACAAACAATAATGAACTTTTTGCATTAAAAGGCGAAAATGGTCTTGGTACTGAATTCTATATCCCCATGCACAAAGATCCAAATTTTTATAATCATCGTTTTACTAATACTCCTGTCGATTATGCTATTGCTTCTTTTGATATTGTTGCTACATCCGATAATACAAATATTATAATATATAGTCCTGTGCTTGTTGATGGCCATGCTGCTAACACTCAGTTTTCAATTACCTTAAATTCTGGGCAAACATACTCTTGCGCAACAACAGCACTAACACCTGCTCAATCAGCACCTATGAACGATTATTATCAAAACCCCATTAATCACCCTGCAGGAGCTACAGTTATTTCAGATAAACCTATCGCAATTACATACAAAGATGACTCAGATCACGATGTTTCAGCCGGAGGATGTTATGACTTAATCGGCGACCAGATTATTCCAATAGATATTGCAGGAACTGATTATATTGCTGTAAAAGGAGGCTTAGCTAATAACGGTAGAGAAAGCGTTATTCTTACCGGAACTCAAAACAACACGAAGGTTTATCTTAATGGAAGTACAACTCCCATTGCTACGATATTTGCAGGCGAAACCTATCAAATAGTAATCGATTCTTTAAATACAAGTACAAACAACGCAATATTTATACATTGTTCAAAACCTGTTATTGCCACACATATCACCGGATTTGGTTGCGAATTGGGCTCTGCCATTCTGCCACCATTAAATTGTGCCGGTAGTAGTAAAGTTTCGTTTGTTCGCTCATCTACCGAAACATTTATTTTAACTTTCTTAGTAAAAACAACTGCAACCGATGCCTTCACATTTACACCGGGAACTGCAACATTGACAGCCTCCGATTTTAAAATAGTACCCGGAACAAATGGAGAATGGTCTGCAGCAAAAAAGACGTTCACTACAGCCCAAATTCCAATCAACACGGCTTATAGTATTAGTAACTCCGAATCATTATTTGCCATGGGTCTAATAAATGGTGGTGCATCTACAGGATGTAGATATGGATATTTTTCTGAATTCGTAGCAAAAATTTTTGTTGAAGCCGGACCTAATCAAACTATCTGTGCTAATCAGTCTGCTTCATTATCAGGTGATGTAACAGGAGGAGCTACGGCCGGAATATGGACAACCACAGGAACGGGCGTTTTTACTCCTAATGCAAATACATTAAATGCCACTTATACACCAAGTGGTTTAGATATTTTGAATGGAAGTGTTAAGCTTTATCTGACATCAACATCCGAATGTTACCCTGTTAGTGACAGCCTAACGCTAACAATAACACCTGCACCAACAGCAAACGCAGGTCCTGATCAATCCGTTTGTGCTAATAATCCCAGCATTAACCTTTCCGGTTCAGTAACCATTGCCACCGGAGGGATTTGGAGCGGAGGTAGTGGAACCTTCTCTCCAAGCAACACTTCATTAAATGCAACCTATACTCCTACACCTGCAGAAATTGCAGGTGGTTCACTTACACTTACTTTAACAACCACCGGTAATGGCTCCTGTGATCCGGCAACAGATCAAATAGTTATAAATTTTACACCCTCCCCTACAGCCAATGCAGGACCAGATATCACTATATGTGCTAATAATCCCATTGTAAACCTCAATGGAGCAGTTACTGTTGCAACAGGAGGAACATGGACAGGAGGAACTGGGAGCTTTAATCCTGGACCAAATGCACTTAGTACACAATATACTCCGTCTCCAGCAGAATTATCATCCGGAACAGTTAACTTAACCCTTACCACTACAGGAAATGGAGGATGTTTGGCAGTATCAGACCAAATGATAATTAACATAACACCGGCACCTACCGCTAATGCCGGAACAGATCAAACAAAGTGTAAAAACAACA
>DAOOWN010000061.1:0-10045 GCA_035371305.1 Bacteroidales bacterium | reverse complement strand
GGACTCTGTAATCCCGAATCAGATCAAATGACAATTACCATTACTCCTGCACCAACTGCAAATGCAGGAACAGATGTTACCGTTTGTGCAAATAACCCAACGGTAACACTCAATGGAGTTGTTACCGTGGCTACAGGTGGAACATGGAGTGGAGGTTCAGGAAGTTTTAGTCCAGGAGCCAATGCTTTAGCTACACAATATACTCCATCGGCTGCTGAAATTTCGAGCGGTTCATTAACGTTAACGCTCACCACTACCGGAAACGGAAGTTGTTTAGCGGTTTCCGATGATATTAATATTTTATTTACACCGGCACCTACCGCTAATGCCGGAACAGATCAAACAAAGTGTAAAAACAACAATGTTGCTACACTTGCAGGTTCTGTTACCGTTGCTACTGGTGGAACATGGAGCGGAGGAACCGGAGTGTTTAATCCTAATAATAACACGCTAAATGCTACTTATACACCATCTGCAGCTGAACTGGCCAACGGATTTGTTAATTTAACATTAACCACTACCGGAAACGGAAGTTGTTTAGCTACTACCGATAATATGGTTATTACATACACCGATGCACCTACCGTTAATGCAGGTTCAGATGTTACCGTGTGTGCAAATAATCCTTCCGTTACATTAAATGGAAGTGTTACCGGAGCTACCGGAGGTCAATGGTCGGGAGGAACGGGAACGTTCTCTCCTAATAATTCTACACTTAATGCAACCTATACTCCTTCGGCTGCTGAAATTACAGCCGGAACAGTTACACTTACATTAACAACTACCGGAAATGGACTCTGTAATCCCGAATCAGATCAAATGACAATTACCATTACTCCTGCACCAATTGTTAATGCTGGAAGCGATATTTCAGTTTGTAAAAACAATGCCAACGTTACATTGTTTGGTTCGGTTCAAAATGCCGGAGGAGGAATTTGGAGCGGAGGTTTGGGGTCTTACTCACCGAGTAATTCTGCCTTAAATACAATATATTCACCATCACCAAGCGAAATTTCAAATGGTACCATGACCTTAACTTTAACGTCAACAGGAAACGGGAACTGTTTAGCTGTTAGCGATCAAGTTTTAATTACATTTACAGAATCACCGATAGCCAATGCCGGAAGCGACCAAGTTAAATGTGCAAACAATGCAGCCATCACTTTAAATGGAAGTGTTACGGGAGCAACCGGAGGGCAATGGTCGGGTGGTTTAGGCATATACTCTCCAAATGCCAATACATTAAATGCCGTTTATACTCCAACAGCTCAAGAAATCACAAATGGGGTTACTCTTACATTAACAACAACCGGAAATGGTACATGTAATGCTGTTAACGATCAAATGAGCGTTGTCTTTACTCCTGCACCAACTGCCGATGCAGGTATCGATTTGACTGTTTGTGCCAATAATTCAACTGCGAATTTAAACGGTAGTGTAACCGTTGCAAGCGGTGGAACATGGAGTGGCGGTTTAGGAACTTTTGCTCCTTCTGCAAATGTATTAAATGCTACCTATACTCCATCTGCATCTGAAATAGCATCCGGAATGGTTACATTAACGTTAACTACTACCGGAAACGGTACTTGTAATGCTGTTAACGACCAAGTTCAAATAAACATTACTCCTGCACCGGTTGTTAACGCTGGTTCGAATCAAACTGCTTGCTTTAATAATCCCACCGTTGCATTGTCTGGAATTGTTCAAAATGCCGGAGGTGGAGTCTGGAGTGGTGGTAGTGGAGTATTCAACCCAAGCAATACATCATTAAATGCTACTTATACACCTACAGCAGCTGAACTAGCATCCGGTACCGTTAATCTTACACTAACCTCAACCGGAAACGGCAATTGTTTTGCTGTAAGCAATAATATGCTTATAAGCATTACACCTGCACCGACAGTAGATGCTGGACCGGATCAAACCAAATGTGCCAATAATCCGAATATTTCATTAAATGGAATTGTTACCGGAGCAAGTGGTGGGCAATGGACAGGAGGACTAGGACAATTTATTCCCAACAACAACAGTTTAAACTGTGTATATATTCCGACAGCCGGAGAAATAGCGTCCGGAAATTTAACATTAACATTAACGACTACCGGGAATGGGACATGTTTACCGGTAAGTGATAATATGGTTGTTACTTTCACAGCCGCACCAACTGTTAATGCAGGAATTGACCAGGTTGTATGTGCAAACAATCCAAATGTAACACTTAATGGTTCATATACTATTTCAACTGGAGCAATTTGGAGTGGAGGAGCTGGAACGTTCTCACCTAATAACACAACCATGAGTGCAATTTATACACCAACAGCTGCAGAAATAGCTGCAGGACAGGTTACGTTAACGCTAACAACTACCGGTAATGGAAACTGTATAAGCGAATCGGATCAAATGACAATCTTTATAAACCCAGCACCTCAAGTAAATGCAGGATCCGATATAACTGCATGTGCAAATAATGCTAACGCTATTCTTAATGGAAATATTCAAAATGCTACAGGTGGTATTTGGAGCGGTGGAGCAGGAACCTTTAATCCTTCTGCAAATACGTTAAATGCAACTTACACACCAACTGCTTCAGAAATTTCCAATGGATATGTTGATTTAACTCTAACTTCAACAGGCAATGGAACATGCTTAGCGGTTAATGATGTTGTTAGAATATTCTATTCTCCTGCACCCATCGTTAACGCGGGCCCTGACCAAACTGTTTGTTCAAACAATAACTTAGTAACTCTTAATGGCACAATACAAAATGCAAGTGGCGGAACATGGTCAAACGGCTTAGGATTATTTAACCCAAATAATAACATTTTAACGGCTACCTATACTCCAACTCAAACAGAACTTAACAATGGGCTTGCAATGCTCATTTTAACATCTACCGGAAATGGAAGTTGTTTAGCTGTCAGTGATACCATGCTTATCCATTATACGACCGCACCTACAGCAAATGCAGGTTCTGATATTACAATTTGCTATAACAATCCTATTGTAAATTTAAATGGTAATGTTACAATCGCTTCAGGTGGTCAATGGTCCGGAGGTGCCGGCACATTCAATCCAAATGCTAATTCATTAACCACAACCTATATTCCAACTTCAACTGAATTAGATGCAAACACATTTACATTAACACTTACCACAACCGGAAATGGGAATTGTCTTGCTGTAACCGATCAAGTAAATGTAAATGTTATCGCAGCTCCAATAGTAGATGCAGGCCCCAATCAAACGGTTTGTGTTGATAATCTCACAATACCATTAAATGGGTATGTAGCAGGACCCACCAATACAGGTATTTGGTCATCATCCGGAACCGGAACATTCACACCCTCTCCTACTTCACTGAATGCAAGTTATATAGCAAGTTCTCAAGACAGTATTAATGGACAAGTTACTCTTTATTTAACATCTACCAATAATGGTTTATGTTCCTTTGTTAAAGACAGTATGCAAATATCTATTTTGCCGGCAGGTATCGCAAACGCAGGTAGTAATGTAACTGTATGTGCTAATAATGATTTAATTAATCTTAATGGACAAGTAATGGGTGGAGCAACTACCGGTATATGGAGCACTACAGGAAGCGGAGTCTTTTTACCCAACGCTCAAACTTTAAATGCTACGTATATTCCTTCAAACAGCGATACTGCTATGGGTTCGGTAATGTTAATTTTAACTGCGAACAGTTGTAATTTAGCAAAAGACACCATATTAGTTACTATTACAGATGCACCATATGTGAATGCAGGTTTGGATAAAACTGTTTGTGTTGACGACCTAAATATTCAATTAAATGGAACTATTTATGGAGCATCTACAACTGGATTCTGGTCTTCGAGCGGTACAGGATATTTTACTCCTTCTAACACAGATTTAAATGCAGTTTATCATGCAAGTGCACAAGATTCTATTAATCTTCACGTAACACTCGTTTTAACAGCCACCAATATTGGCAATTGCTCTTTAGTTACCGATACTATGCAAATAAACATTCTTCCTCCTGGAATTGTAAACGCAGGAACAGATCAAATTTTATGTGCAAACAACGGAAATGTTCAACTAAATGGTTCTGTTACAGGGGGAGCGTCACAAGGGATGTGGCAAACATCCGGTACGGGGACTTTTTCACCAAACAATATTACATTAAATGCAACATATATTCCTAGTCAAACAGATCTTAATACAGGTTCTGTAACCTTAGTATTATCGGCTACTGATGCTTGTAATTTTGCTTATGATGTTCTTCAAATTAATTTCACCCCTGCACCAACAGCCAATGCAGGAAGCGATCAAACAGTTTGCGGGAATAATGCTCTTGTTCAGTTAAATGGAAACTTTACCATTTCATCAGGTGCTCAATGGTCTTCTTCGGGAACAGGAAATTTTATTCCGAACAATACCGATATGAATGCACAATATCTCCCATCTGCCTCTGACATTAATAATGGTAATGTAAATATTTACTTAACAACAACTGGTAACGGTAGTTGCTTGGCTGCAAAAGACACCATGAAAATAACAATCACACCTGCTCCGGTTGTTAATGCCGGCATTGACCAATATGTTTGCATTACAGGATCAACTACAAATGTTTATGGACTTATTACGGGAGGCGCTTCTCAAGGTATATGGACTACATTGGGGGATGGAGGCTTTGACGATCCAAATAGCCTTTCCACTTCTTATAACTTTGGCAACGCTGACACAACAAATGGAAGTGTTCAATTGGTTTTAACTACAACCAATCATGGAAATTGTCTGGCCGTTAGCGATACAATGACGTTGTATTTTACAAATTCTGCATTTGTATTTGCCGGACCTGACAAAGAAATCTGTGTTACCAATCCAAGTATTGTATTACAAGGATTTATAACCGGTGGTAGTAGCACAGGTATATGGACAACAACAGGTACTGGTACTTTCTTTCCAAATACAACCTCACTCAATTCCATTTATACTATTAGCTCAGCTGATTCACTAAATGGATCGCTTGATTTAATATTAACCTCTACCAATAATGGAACTTGCCAAGCAGGCAGAGATACGGTTCATGTTACCATTCATCAATTGCCTCAAGCTAATGCAGGCCAAGATATTTTTGTTTGCAGCGGAACTCAACAAATACCTCTTACCGGTCAAATTTCAAATGCCAACGGCGGTTTATGGACCACATCCGGAAGCGGTACTTTTAACCCCAACGACACTACATTAAGCTTAGTTTATGAACCCAGTGCCGCTGACCAAACTAACGGCACCGTAACCATTATTTTACAAACTACAGGAAACTCTATTTGTCCCGCCGACTTTGACACAACCATTATACATATGGTTGTGCCTATTGTACCCGCCATTTCATACACAACGCCTTGTTTAAATGCAAATGTTCAGTTCACAGACAATTCAACGGTGTCAACCGGAACCATCACAAATTGGTTGTGGACATTTGATGGCAGTCAAACGGACCTAAATCAAAATCCAACATTTAGTTTTAATACGACTGGAAACCATACAGTCGAATTAGAAGTAACTTCGAGTTTGGGATGTACTTATAACACACAAACTCAATTATATGTTAATCCATTGCCCAATGCAAACTTTACTAATAGTGTAGCTTGTTTCTATGATGAAGTAAGCTTTACCGATGCAAGTACAGTTCAGGGAGGATTGATTAATAATTGGCATTGGAATTTCGGTGATACAACCACAACTTCTAATTTACAAAACCCAACCCATTTGTATCAAAATCCCGGCATTTATAATGTAGTTTTATCTGTAACCAGCGATTCAGGATGTACTTCAACTATCACAAAACCCGTAGAAGTTTATCCACAACCCAATGCA
Source organism: Bacteroidales bacterium (assembly GCA_035371305.1). GTDB lineage: Bacteria > Bacteroidota > Bacteroidia > Bacteroidales > GWA2-32-17 > Ch61. The sequence continues at coordinate 4,189 of DAOOWN010000061.1, read as the reverse complement.
GGATTTATCTATGCTGATAATTGCAACAATTTTACGGTATCATTTACCGACACATCTTCTGTTAATCCAATTCTCACATTGAATAACTGGACTTGGAATTTTGGTGATGGTAACACATCAATTAATCAAAACCCATCTCACATATATGCATCAGCCGGTCAATATACCGTTCAACTTATTGTTGGAACTTCAGCAAACTGTAAAGATACCATAAGTCAAACCATCAACACTTCAAACATCACAGCAAACTTTGGTTTTAATCAGACATGCAACAGTAACCTTATCAACTTTGCAGATTCTTCAATTGCATCAGGAGCAACCATCAATGATTGGACTTGGAATTTTGGTGATGGTAATACCAGTACTTCCCAGCACCCCAATTATTTATATAGCGATACGGGAACATATCAAGTACAATTAATTGTTCAAACTGACTTCTGCTCAGATACTATAACTAAAAATGTAACCATGCAACATCTAACAAGTCATTTTAGCTATAGCTACAATTGTCAGAATCTATCAACTGCATTTACTGATAATTCTACATTTGCAGGAAGCTCACCCAACAGTTGGTCATGGAATTTTGGTGATGGAAATTTCAGTAACTTACAGAACCCAACTCACGCCTACAGCGATACAGGTCAATATACCGTACAACTCATTGTTTCAACTCCGGGAAATTGTATTGATTCTATTACTTCTCTTATTTCAATATATAATGTATTTGCCGATTTCAATGTATCTAACGCATGTATTTATGACAGTATTCAGTTTACTGATATCACAACTTATTTGCATGGAAATATCAGCCAATGGAATTGGACATTCGGCGACGGAAACTCCTCCACACTTTCCAATCCAACTCATAAATACAATCAACCAAACACCTATAACGTAACCTTACAAATCCAAACTGCCGAAGGTTGCAGCGACACTGTTTCGAAACAAGTAAGTGTTTATAGCGCACCACAAGCACAATTTAACATTCTAACTACAGATTTGCAAGTCAATAACCCAATTAAATTTAACGACGCATCTTCAGGAGCGAATAGTTGGAAATGGAATTTTGGTGACAACTTTGGTACTTCTACCAACCAAGACCCAACCTACACTTATATGTATCCGGGTAATTATATTATATCAGAAGTGGTAAGCAACGAATTCGGATGTAAAGACACTGCTATTCAAACAATTACCATCATCAAGATGGATGAAGTATATCCCCCTGTATTGCCAAGTGCTTTCACTCCCAATAATGACAATAATAACGATACACTCTATGTAAGGGGTGGACCATTCAAAGAACTATTATTCAGGGTTTACAATGAATGGGGTGTTATGATATTTGAATCAACAGATGCGACAGTCGGGTGGGATGGTAAATATCGAGGAGACCCTCAACCTATTGGTGTTTATGTTTGTACAGTTAAAGCTGTTACAATTAACAACAAAGAATACAGTTTCTCTGAAGAAGTAACCTTAATACGTTAGGCTATGAAAAAGAATATCATTATATCGGCAATTAGTGGTTTCGCACTATTATTTTCGTTGCAAACCACAATGGGACAAGATGTTCAAATGTCTCAATACGATGCTTCACCGATTCTTTTAAATCCGGCACTAACCGGCATGAAAGAAAATTTAAAATATCGAGTCATTCAACAATATCGAAATCAGTGGGATGCTGTGGCTCGGAAATCATTTGTGAGCACTGCGTTGGCTTATGATATGAACCTGCAACAAAAATGGGGTGCAGGAGCCTATATCTTAAATGACAACAGCAGTAGAATTTTTAATTCTTTTTCATTTGTCCTTTCAGGAGCACACGACATCACTGTCGGAAATCAAGATAAACATCATCTGTCTGTTGGGCTTCAAGCCGGTTTTATATACAAAACCTTAAAATTAAATCAATATACCTTTGATAAACAATACAATCAAGGTACATTTGATACTGACTTGCCCAGTGGCGAAACATTTGAGCGAAGCAAACGATTTATGCCCGAAGTTAATTTCGGCTTTTCGTATTTTAATACAGATGACTCAAAAAAATACCATCCTTATGGAGGATTGGCAGTGTTGCATTGCACATACCCCAAGAGCAATTTTCTGTCGGAAGGAGAAGAAAGCCATCTCCCGCTTAGGTATATCATCAATGCCGGTAGCCTTGTTGAAATGAACGATAAAATAATATTAGACCCCAAACTGCTCGTAATGAAACAAAATACCGTTTGGCAGTTTAACCCCGGAATACTCGCCCATTATATATTAGAATCGAACGATTTGCATGTAATGGGGGGTATTTTTTATCGTGTAAAAGATGCTGTCATCACTCAGGTTGGATTATATTATAAAAATTTCATTTATCGTATAAGCTACGATTTCAATGCTTCACCATTAAAGACTTATAGCCAATATAAAGGAGGAGTTGAGTTTTCCATAATATTTTATAAAACCAGCGGCAGTGGAAGTAGAATGAAATTCAATTAATAACAAAAAAGGCTGTTTTTTTGAGACAGCCTTTTTTGTTATTTTTTTCTAAAAATATTACAACATGTTTTTTTTAATAACTGCATAGTTTCTCAAATACATGATAAATATCATTGTTTTTGAAAAAAAAAAAAAAAATTGATATTTGTACCATATACTTTTAAAATTTGTTTTATGAAAAAATGGATTTTATTTCTCAGTTTATGTGCATAGTAGCAGCACAGGCACAGTTAAAAGTGTTAAGTAGTGGAAATGTTGGCATAAATTCAACCACTCCATTATCATCATTTCAAATTTATGATGATTATACCAAAGTTGCTTTAGGGTCGGCAAATTCGATCACTAATGGCATTAGTTATTTGGGATTTAATGCTGTAAGGCAATCGAATGGCACATGGCTTTCGGCAAACAATGGAACTAAAAATGGTGCCTCTATTATTTATGGTGATTTAGATGGGTCTATTAATTTTGCTACCATTGCAAGCACAGGCAACAGTAACCAGACTTATTCTAATTCAACTGTTACAGCCAATACAATGGTTAAATTTGGAACCTATTGTTACATCGCCACAGGTACCAACAATCCACCCGGTGGAATCAGAAATTTTTTCAAAGGATGGAAGACGGCATTTGACAACGGAACTCAAACAACTTTATATTTTGATTTATCCAATATTGACCCAAGAATTTGGTCAACAAGAAATAGTGCATCAGGAGATCCACAAATAGTGTTTTATAATTCAAACACAGGAAATTACGTAGATATTAAAGCTCGTTCTTATCTTCTCGGCAGCGATGCTTCGCTAAAGCAAAATATTGAGGCAATTACCAGTGCAACAGAAAAAATAATTCAACTACAACCTGTTTCTTTTAATTGGAATGGAGAACAAGCTCATCATGCCAAATCCTATGGCTTTATTGCACAGCAGGTAGAACAAGTTTTACCGGATATTGTTTTTACAGATGATACCAGTCATCTTAAATCTATAAATTATATTGCTATTATCCCTTATTTAGTACAAGCCTTTAAAGAACAACAACATCATATCGATTTACTCAATGCGAAAATAACGAATGATAACAAAAGTACACAAATTACAACAAATTCACCATCTTCATCTGAAAACGAGAACAATGCTTATCTAATTCAAAACACACCCAATCCCTTTAATACAAAAACAATTATTCGTTACTACGTCCCCGAACCTGCAACTTCGGCATCACTCATGATATTTAATATGCAGGGAACACTTATCAAGACCTATCAAATTAATACCAAAAAAGATGGCTACACCGAAATTAATGGCGGCGAAATGCAACCCGGAATGTATTTGTATAGTCTTATTATAGACGGCATAGAAATAGATACCAAACGTATGATTTTAACCGATTAAAAAGTTATGAAAAAATTTTTTTTCCTTATACTTGTATTGCCCTTAATGGTTCAATCTCAAAACTGGTTCCCGCATGGTGCTACATGGTTTTACACATATCAGGAGCAACAAATGTTTCCTGCTGAAGGTTATACAAAATATACAGTAATAAAAGATACTATCGTAGATTCAAGGCCATCTAAGCTCATTATTAAAGAAGTTGTAAGATATAATGGCACTATTCTTCCTGTCAATTATCTTATAGTTAGTGAAGAAAACTCAAGAGTGTACTATTATACTAATAACACTTTCAAATTAATGTACGA
>DAOOWN010000060.1:4823-16795 GCA_035371305.1 Bacteroidales bacterium | reverse complement strand
AACCTCCTTCTTTTGAAAATATTTAGTATTCTTTACTACTGAGCAGCACTCTCATTAATGAGGCTTGTAGCATTGTTTTCCATTGCATTTGATTGCTGACTTTGCGGGCATTCAATACATGGACAATCTTTAACTTTTCTTTCTCTTGTGTCAGCCGGTTCCCAACCCATTACTAAATACAGAACAAAGAAACCTACTACATAACCGGCAGCAACATACCAACCTGCTTTTACCCAGTTAACCACTGATTTAGCTTCCTTATACATATTTGAAATAGCAACACCGGCTGATGAACCAAACCAAATCATTGAACCACCAAATCCAACAGTATATGCTAACATACCCCAATCATAGCAACCTTGATCCAAAGCAAGTTTTGTTAAAGGAATATTATCAAAAACAGCAGAAATGAATCCTAACGAAAGAGCAGTGTGCCATGAAGCTTCGGGTAAATCGTTTACCGGCATCATTGAAGCACAAGTTACCAATGATAGTAAGAAAATAGAACCACCAACTGCTTCTTTTGCAACTGACCAGTGAGTTTTTCTAAACATTGTTCCAATTAAAATAGCAACCCACACACCTAAAGCAGGAAAATCAAATAATACATTGGTGGCAATTGTACCTGCCAAAATTAAACCAACAATTAATAATCTGCCATAATCTATTTTTAATCCATCCTGAGGGTCTTTCTGAATACGCTGATATTTATCTTGTTTAATGGATGCAAAAACCGAAAAGAATAAAAATGCAACGATTGCTGCGACATAAGCATGTAAAACATTGAACGCTGAAACACCATCAATCCACATCATGGTTGTTGTAGTATCTCCTACCACAGAACCTGCACCTCCGGCATTACTTGCCGCTACAATCGCAGCTAAATAACCAATATGAACTTTTTTGTTAAACACAACATAAGCAATAGTACCACCAATCATAGCAGCTGCAATATTATCAAGGAAAGATGATAATACGAATACCATGATTAACAATACAAAAGGTCCTTTCCAATCATCCGGTAAAAATTTTGGAAGCCAAGCCGGCATTTTAGATTCTTCAAAGTGATTTGCCAATAAAGCAAAGCCTACCAAAAGACCAAATAAATTTAATAAAATTGGCCATTCGCCTTCGCGTGCATGTTTATCTACCATTTGAGTAAAAATATTAGTCTCTCCAAAGAAATGTTGTAGAGGATGAAAAGTTGGGTCAGCAAAAAGTTTGTAAGTAAAAATTACAACTAAACCGGTAACCGCTACCTTCAACGTGTGATGATGGAATAATGCCACACCTAACAACGTCAAGCCAAAGAAAATAAATTCCAAACGAATTCCGCCTATTGCCGGACAATCAGTGCAAATTGCTCCTTCGGAAGCAAAAGATGCTAATGGCCCTAAAATGGCTAAAATCAACATAATAAGTTTTGTTTTCATAAAAATTATTTTAGTTATTAATCTTACTAGATTTTGGGCACAAAAATAGTTATTTTTTAATCCTTACAACCTTAATTCAAAAAAAAATATATAAACTTCTACATATATTGTAATTATATGATAATCAATTAATATCCTTTTTTAATATAATAATTTTGATGGTATTCTTCGGCTTTATAAAATGTAGTTGCTTCTAAAATCAGTGTTTGTATCGTTAATCCCTTATAATATTTATCGTTTTTCATTTCATTAATTACAAGCTCAGCTTCCCTTTTTTGTTCATCGGTAAAATAAAAAATAGCTGACCTGTATTGAGTTCCAATATCTGGACCTTGCCTATCTTTTTGGCTTGCATCATGAATTTGAAAAAAATAACGTAATAATTCTCCGGTAGAAAGAATATCGGTATTATATTCTACCAAAACAGCTTCAGCATGTCCTGTTTCGTCTGAACAAACTTGCTCATAGGTTGGATTAGCAGTTTCTCCACCGGCATATACGGCTAACGTATTCACTACACCATTAAGCTGGCTCAATTTATACTGAACCGACCAAAAACATCCCGCTGCTAAAATTATTTTCTCTATCATACTTCTAAAGCACCAATAATATCTTTTACCGATTTAAAATTATTTTCAATTAAATACTGTTCTATTCCATTAATTATTTTAACAGTAACCTGAGGATCGATAAAATTGGCTGTCCCTACTTGAACTGCAGAAGCCCCGGCTAATAAAAATTCTATGGCATCTGTGGCATTCATAATTCCACCTATCCCAATTACGGGAACTTTTACTGCCTTTGATACCTGCCAAACCATTCGCAATGCAACGGGTTTAACTGCGGGACCGGATAATCCACCCGTTACTGTTGATAATACAGGTTTGCGAGTCTTGGCATCTATAGCCATACCTAAAAGTGTATTAATAAGCGATAATGAATCTGCGCCCTCATCTTCGGCTGTTTTTGCCATTTCTACAATATTGGTTACATTGGGAGACAATTTAACAATCATTGTTTTTGGATAAACTTTTCTAACGGCGGCAACTACTGATTTAACACCGGGACACGTAGTGCCAAATGCCATTCCACCTTCTTTAACGTTCGGGCAACTTATATTTACTTCGATAGCTGAAATTTTATCTAAATCTTTCAATTTTTCAGCAATTTCCACATATTCTTCAACCGTTGAACCGGAAACATTAACCCAAATATGTGTATCGTAATGTTTAATTTTCGGATAAATATGTTCTATAAAATAGTCCACTCCCTTATTTTGCAATCCAACAGCATTGAGCATTCCCGAAGGAGTTTCAGCCATACGTGGATAAAGATTGCCTTCTCGATGTTTTAAGGTTGTTCCTTTTACTATAAAACCTCCCAATGCATTTAAATCGATAAAATCAGAAAATTCCAGACCATAACCAAATGTACCGGAAGCAGTTGTTACCGGATTTTTCATCGTTAGTTGATGAATATTGACAGATAAATCTACCATAATAATTCTTTTGAGTTAAACACAGGACCTTCGGTACATACACATTGATGCCCGTGAACTGTAGGCGTTACACAGCATAAACAAGCCCCTATCCCGCAAGCCATTGTATTTTCTAAAGAAACTTCGCAATCGACATTTGCCTCTTTGGCTCGTTTAGCTATCGCTTTCATCATAACTTCCGGACCACACGTATAAATTTTATCAAAAACGTTTAATTCTTTAAATAAAGGATGCGACGTTACAAAACCTCTTTCGCCCATGCTTCCATCTTCGGTAGTAACAAAAGTAGGAGCTATTTCATTATATTGTTCATATTCAATAACATCTTCCTTGGTTCTGAATCCTATTATTATTTGTTGTTCAACACCAGCTCTATTTAACTCCTTTGCCAAATAAAGCAAGGGAGCTATACCGCATCCTCCACCGACTAACAATGCCTTTTGCCCCTTTGAAATGATTGAATAACCCTTACCAAGTGGATAAATAACATTCACTAAACCGCCTTTTGCCAACAGCGATAATTTTTGTGTTCCTTTTCCCACAATTTGTATAAGTAAAGTTATGGTGTTCGTTTCATAATCTACATCGTGTATTGAAATCGGTCGACGTAAAAAAACGTCGTGAGCATTGGGTACCGTTAACTGCAAAAACTGACCAACCTCTATTTTTTCTAACTTTTCTAAAGGCTTAATAGCTAAAGTAAAATACTTATTATTCAAATGTTTAACTTGAATAATTTCAGCATCAACAACACGTTTGGACATAATATTTTTGTGTGTAAAAGTATTGTTTTTTGGGTATAAAAAAAATGAAATTTGTTTCACGGAAAATAAATTTCCGCTTTACCGTCTTCGTATAAAAGTATTATTTTTTTTACTTTAGATGGATTTACTGATAATGGCGAATTTTGCTTATCATTCAATGCCTGAATAGGAATATCTTGCTGTTTTTTGGTATCCTCGTCCGATTTTTTTTGCTCTTTAGCTATAGTGGTTTCTTCAAGGTTTGTATTTTGCTCTATTTCAACCTTAGTTTCATTTTTTGTATAAAGAGCGTCAAATAAAGAGGGTTCGCGATTGGGTTTAAACATATCTCCTTTGCCTGTAATAAGCCATTCAGCATTTATATAGTTAAATCGGGTTAAAATTTTTTGAATTAATTCTAAACTCGGATTATTTCTACCGGACAATATATGAGAAATGCTTGAACGCTGAACTCCAATTTCATCAGCAAATTTGGATGGATTTATATTTTCTACTTCTAAAAATTTTAAAATACGGTTTTTCATAAGTTTAAAAATAATTTTACAAATGTAATCAATTTAATGTTTACACGTGTAATTTGCCAAAAGTTACATTTGTAATTTCTTTAAGTAAAAATAAATAAGGAAAACCTAATATATATTTAAACTATTTTATAAGATAAATATTTATATTAACTGATTATTAATTATTTATAAATTTTATATTTACATATTTTTACATGTGTAAAAGTTTTTAATCCATTATATTTATCTATTTGTTTAATTAATATTCATTTATATCTGATTTATTGGTTTTTATAAAACTAATTTAATAATCTTTTATATTGTAATCATAACTTTTGTAAACAGATTAAATTTTGTATTTTATCTTATTCATTTTTCATTATCAATTTACATACGTAAACACTTATTTAGGTTAAATCAGATTACATTTGTACACCTTCCCTGTTCTTTCCTATTTTTTAATATTTGCATACAGAAAAAAAATTTTCGCTAATTTTGCAAAAATGATATGATATGGAAAAAATTGCATCCTCAGAATTAATCATCAACCCCGATGGTAGTATTTATCACCTACATCTCCGTCCTCAAGATATAGCTGATACAATTATATTAGTAGGCGATCCCGGTAGAGTTGAGTTAATAAGCAAACATTTTACTTCGGTTGATATTAAAATAATGAATCGGGAATTTTGCACTCACACCGGTTATTATAAAGGTAAAAGAATTACTGCATTATCTACCGGAATTGGAACGGATAATATTGATATTGTATTAAACGAATTAGATGCGCTAGTTAATATTGACTTTGAAACCCGCATGCCTAAAAAAGAGCATACTTCGTTAAATCTTATTCGATTAGGAACATCGGGTGGTTTACAAGCAAATGTAGCAGTTGACTCCTTTTTGGTAAGTGAAAAAGCTATCGGATTCGATGGGCTGCTCAATTTTTATGCTCAAAGAAACAATGTAGCTGAATTAGAATTTGAAAAAGCTTTTACCGACTTTGTTAATTGGAACAAAAATCTCCCCTCGCCATACGTAGTTTCTGCATCCACTGAACTATTAGCCAAACTTAAAGGGAATAACATGTTGGGAGTTACCATTTCTGCTCCCGGATTTTATGGACCTCAAGGAAGAGTATTGCGTTTGCCCATTATTGACCCCGTCATCAACGATAAAATTGAGCAATTCCAATATCTGAACTATAAAATAACCAACTACGAAATGGAAAGCTCTGCGTTGTTTGGATTATCAAAACTTTTGGGCCATCATGCTCTTACCATTTGTGTTATCATTGCCAATCGAGTAAATAAAACATTTTCGAAAGATTACAAACCAAAAGTAGCTGAGTTGATACAATACACATTAGATAAATTAACTTCGTAATAAAATGGATTCAGAGCTGCAAGCAAAAATAAAATTATTGGACGATCCGGACGATACTATATATTTAGCCGTACGTAGTAGTATTATAAACGAAGGCAAAAGTGTTTTACCACTATTAGAAGAAGCTTGGGGCTCTATTTTAAATCCGTTTGTACAGGAACGCATTGAAGAAATTGTTAAAACCATTCAGTTTTCGGATGTTCAGTATGAGTTGAAACAATGGAAAAACAACAATGAACGCGATTTGGCTTATGGAGCTTATATTGTTTCAAAATATTTATACTACGATTTACCATGGGAAGAAATCGATGCTAAAATAGAAGCTATAAGAAAAGATGTTTGGTTAGAGCTAAATCAAGAGTTAACTGCTTTGGAAAAAATTCGACTCTTAAATCATGTTTTATTTGACATTCATGGTTATAATCCAAACACAACCAATATCAATAACCCCCAATATTATTTCATTAATAATGTATTGGAAACCAAAAAAGGTAATACGTTAACGTTAGCCATTTTATACATCAGTATTGCTCAACGGTTGCAATTACCAATATTTGGAGTTGATTTGCCAAAAAATTTCATAGCTTGCTATATAGATCAACTTTCGGCCTTTGAAGCATTTGGAGAAAACATAGAAACACCGGTACTCTTTTATATAAACCCTTTTAACAAAGGATGGGTATTTGTTCGAAAGGACATTGACATTTTCTTAAAGCAAGCAAAAATTGAATCGCATCCGTCATACTACTCTCCTTGCAGCAATATAAAAATTATTGAACGACTTATTTCGAACCTGCTTGTTACCTACGAACAATTGGGCTATAACGAAAAAGCAAACGAATTAAGTACATTATTAAAAATTTTAATATAATATGGAAAAAGCAAAACGATACGAACATATTTATAATCAATGTATTGACTTAGTAAAAAAAGAAAACAATTTCATTTCTAAACTTTCTACCATAGCATCCTTGCTTCATCACAAAATGGACGGATTTTTTTGGACGGGTTTTTACTTACTCGATCCCAACGGTGAGCTATGGGTTGGACCATACCAAGGTTCCGTTGCTTGTCAGAAATTAGCACGTCCTAATGGAGTTTGCTGGACTGCCATTATTCAACAAAGTGCTATAGTAGTGCCAAACGTCCACGAATTTCCGGGACATATTGCTTGCGATAGCCGCTCAAATTCGGAGATAGCTGTTCCACTAAAAACTCCGGAAAATAAAATAATCGGTGTTTTAGATGTGGATAGTAAAGAATTCAATTGGTTTGATGAAACCGATGCCGAATGGCTTCAGAAAATGATAAGCATTGTTTTTTCTTAAATTTCTTCTATAAGTTTTAATTTTTTATCGGCACAAAGGTACATGGTGTGTTTATATTTTTCTACCATTGTATAATTGTGTGTTGCCATAATTACAGCCGTACCTTCGCTTGCAATAGATTCTAATAATTGCAAAACCAACTCTGAATTGGCCGGATCTAAATTTCCGGTAGGCTCGTCGGCAAGAATAAGTTCGGGTTTATTGAGTAATGCACGAGCAATAACGATGCGTTGTTGTTCACCTCCCGACAATTCGTGGGGCATTCGCTTCATTTTATCTGACATACCTACACGTTCCAACACTTCGCCAATACGAATATCTATTTGCTCTTTTTTCCAACCGGTTGCCTTTAAAACAAATTTCAGGTTTTTATAAACACTTCTATCGTTAAGCAACTGAAAATCCTGAAAAACAACTCCAATTTTTCTTCGCAAATACGGTATTTGTCTTTGCTTTAATTTTAATAAGTTATATCCACAAACGGAAGCTATATTCCCCTCAAGAGGTAAATCAGCATAGATAGTTTTTAAAAGCGATGACTTACCACTACCCACTTCACCAAGTAAATAAACAAAATTGCCCTTGTTCAAAATCAACGATACTTCTTGTAAAACCAAATCATTCTGTTGATATATCAAAACATTATCATAATTCAAAACAACGCTTTCGTCCATGATTTTTTTTATTACAAAGTAACTAAAATTAAGCATCAAAATTACACTTTTTAAATGATTAGTAATCAACAAAGAATTGTTAATTAAAATATCTTAGGGCATTACACGTCTTTTTTAAATAGGCTTAATTTAGCAACAAGTATTATAAGAAAAAAAGTATGCGAAAAAAATATTCTATTTGGTTCATTATCAACATATTGATGATTTTTTCTTTTTCAATTAGTTATGCACAGCGCACCTACATTTATAACGACAATCATGTGAATTACAAAACGGCTCTTGATTTTTTTGACGAAGAAAAGTACAGTGTTTCTCAATATTTTTTCGAAAAATATAAAAACGGTGAAAATAAGGCGGAATTGCTCGAATCGGATGCTGCATATTACATTGCTCTTTGCAGTATAGAGCTTTTTAATAAAGATGCTGAAAAAAATTTGTTGGATTATTTAAGCCAATATCAAGAAAACTCAAGAACTCAAGATGCTCAATACCAAATGGGTATATTTAAATATCGCGATAAAAAATTTAAAAAAGCAATTCCTTGGTTTGAAAAAGTAAACCCCGACTATTTATCGAAAGATGAAAAAGCAGAATACTACTTCAAACTTGGTTATTGCTATTTTGTTAACAATGAATACGATCGGGCTGAAAAAGCTTTTTATGAAATAAAAGATATTCCCAATACCTACCATAGCCCGGCATTGTACTTTTATTCGCATATTGCATACACAAAAAAAAATTACGAAACTGCTTTAAGTGGATTTAGTAAATTAAAAGATGACGAAACATTTTCGCCAATTGTTCCATATTACGTTAGTCAAATTTATTATTTACAACAAAAATATGATGAAGTTATTAAGTACGCTCCAAGTTTTTTAGATTCGGCAAATACACGACGAGCCCCCGAAATAGCCCGCATCATAGGCGAATCGTATTATAAAACAGAACGCTTTAAAGAAGCTATTCCCTATTTAGAAAAGTATGCAGCTGCTGTTCCTTTAACTCGAGGCGATATGTACGAATTGAGTTATGCATATTATAAAACAGGTTATGTACCCAAGGCTGCCGGCTTGTTAGAAAAAATAACCATTCAGGAAGATACGTTATCGCAACAAACGCTTTATTTATTAGCGGATTGCTATCTATACGACGGATTAAAAAACAATGCCCGCATGGCGTTGGAAAAAGCCTACAAAATGCCTTATGTACCCGATATTCAAGAAGAAGCCATGTTGCACTTTGCAAAACTATGCTTTGAACTATCTTACAGTCCTTTTAACGATGCCATTAAAGCTTTCCAGGAATTTATTGAAAAATATCCCAACTCGCCCCGAATGGACGAAGTGTATGCAAACATGAGTAAAGCCTTTCTTTTTAGCAAAAACTATAAAGAAGCTATCGATGCTCTTGAAAACATTCAACATGTTACACCCGAAATTGAAGAAGCATATCAACGTGCATGCTTTTATAGAGGTTTAGAACTATTCAACAATTTAGATTTCGAACATGCCATTATCCATTTCGACAAATCACTCAACAATTCCAAGTACAATAAAATATATACAGCTCAGGCTATTTACTGGAAAGGTGAAGCCTACTACCGTTTAAAAGACTATAAAAATGCTCTGAATCAATTTAATAAATTCTTAACCACTCCCGGTGCTTACGAAACCGACTTATTTGCCATGGCACATTACAATATAGCTTATTGCCATCTTAAACAAAGCAACTACAACGAAGCCCAACTTTGGTTTAGAAAATATATAGAAAATGAGAAAAATAAGGAGTTGGCACAAGTATATGATGCTTACACACGTATCGGTGATAGTTTTTTTGTATTGAGACGCTACGAAGATGCTATTGAATTTTACTCTAAAGCAATCGTCGCCAAGAAGGCATCGCCCGATTATGCGTTGTATCAAAAAGCCATTTGCTTAGGTCTAATTAAACAATACAATGATAAAATAATAGCATTAAACGAACTACTAAATAACTATCCGTCATCACCTTATGTAGATGATGCAATTTTTGAATTAGGGGTAAGCTACACCAATATCGAAGAAAACGAGATGGCAATCAATACGTTAAAGAGAATTATCAATGAATATCCTAAGAGCGACTTAGTAAAACGAGCTTATTTGCAACTCGGTTTAATTTATTTTAATATAGACAAAAACGATGAAGCCATTGCTGCTTATAAAAATGTAATAGAAAACTTCCCCAACACACAAGAATACAAAGATGCGTTTGTTGGTTTAAAGAATGTTTATCTTGAAATGAACGATATTAATACCTATTATGCTTATGTAAACGAAAAAGGAAAAGGAATTAAAATCAGTAATGCCGAAAAAGATTCATTGAGCTATTCGGTTGCCGAAAAAGTATATATGAACGGTGATTGCAACAAAGCATCTACTATGCTGAGCGATTATTTAAACAATTTCCCCAAGGGTATGTTCAACATCAATGCTCATTATTATTTAGCCGAATGCTTATTCAAAAACAATAACACCGACGAAGCGTTCAATCATTATTTAGTAGTAGCTAACGCCCCAAAAACAGTATTTACAGAGCCTTCATTGCTAAAAGTGGCCAACTATCAGTATAATAAGCAACATTATCCCGAAGCCATTCCCTACTTCAATCAATTGCTTGATATAGCTCAATTCCCTCAAAACACTTTTGCAGCGAAAACAGGTTTAATGCGATGCAACTACCAATTAGCAAAATACGATGAAGCCAATCGCTATGCTGTTGAAATTTTAAAGGAAGGCAAATTATCGGACGAACTCTATCGCGAAGCACATTATATAATTGGAAAATCGGCCTACATGCAAAACAAACTCGACCAAGCTTTAGACGAATTTGAATTGATAGCAAAAAGCTGTAAAAGTAAAGAAGAAGCCGAAGCTAAATTTTTAATTATTGATATTTATTTCAAACAAAATAAGTTTGACGTAGCTGAAAAAGAAGTTTATGATTTTGTAAAGAAAAACACACCTCATCAGTACTGGCTGGCAAAATCGTTCCTCCTTTTAGCTGATATTTATGTTGCCAAGAACGATAACTTCCAGGCAAAAGCAACGCTTCAGAGTATTTTAGATAATTACAAGAACAAGGAAGACGGAATCATTACCGAAGCCAATAATCGCATGCAAAGCATTTTAGATAAAGAAAAAGCAGCTCTTATGCCCCAGGAACCTGTAAATCCTGAAAATAATGAACAAATTCCAACCGAAAATGAATAGCCTTATGATAAAAAGAATCAGCCTGTTAGCTTGTGGTGTTTTAGCGCTGACATCGTTAAACGCCCAGAATAACCTTAACCAGGAAGTCACTGTAGTGAAGCCATATGAGCCTACAGTAGGTGATGCATTTAAAATAAACCAAATGCCCAATATTGTTGATACCAATAAAATGCTCAACAAATTTGATTATAAACTTTTCCCGAAACAATACCCGGTAATATACAACGTAACCCCTATCCAACCGGCAAAAATGGTGGCAGAATCCATCAATAAATTATACAAAACCAATATTAAATTTGGATATGGTTTGTACAATACACTGGTTGGCCAGGTTGCAGTAAATACTACCCGTTCTAAAGATTACACCGGAGGTTTATGGTTAAATCATTATTCTTCACGCGGTAATATCAAATTAGACAATGATTTCAAATCTCCTGCTTTTTATAGTCGCAATCAGGCTGAAGTTTACGGCAAAAAGTTTCTCGAAAATGCCACAGTTTACGGCAATGGTTACTTCGACCGTACCGTTTTGCATCGTTATGGCTACAGAACCTCGCCAGATACTTTATTTAATTATGATTACACAAAAGACAGCACCAAACAAAGTTATACAACTTTTGGCACCAAAATCGGTTACAAAACGACTTATTTAGATTCGAGCAAAATCAATCATTCTGCTGAACTTCGTTACAACTACCTCGAAGATAAATTTTCAAATTTCCAACACAATCTTCACTTAATGGGTAGCGGAAGTTTTCTGTATCGCAATCAATTTGTTGGTGCCGATGTCAATATCGACTGGAACAACATCAGTTCAAGCCTTGATACCAACAACAAAGCGTTAGTTTCTATTTTCCCGTGGATACGTTTCTTTGGCGAAACATGGCGCATCAACTGCGGTTTAGCTATGGAAGTGGACGCATACAGCGACAGTACTTTTTATCACTTCTACCCACGAGCTGACATTCAATACAATGTGATTGAAAACTTCCTTATTCCTTTTGCCGGATTTGACGGTAAAATGATTTCAAATACCTTGCAAAGCACTTATCTTCAAAATCCTTATATGAAACCAGGCCTGCAAATGAAAAACACCAACCAGTTGATGAAAATTTTTGCCGGTTTTAAAGGAAATTTC
>DAOOWN010000060.1:0-4723 GCA_035371305.1 Bacteroidales bacterium | reverse complement strand
AATGAAAAACACCAACCAGTTGATGAAAATTTTTGCCGGTTTTAAAGGAAATTTCAGCCGCCAGATTTCTTATTTGCTACAGGTAAACTACAGTTTGTATGATAATTTGCCTTTCTTTATCAATGATTCTCTTTTGCCCGAAGACAATTTTATTTATGTTTACGATGGTGTAAAGGGTAAAGAAACACAGGAAGTTAAGTTCAACGGTGAACTGGCTTACAAATTAAATCAAAAGCTCAATGTAATACTCTCCGGTAATTACTATAAATACACTTTGGAACATTTGGATAAACCTTATCAGCATCCGGAATGGGATCTTACCTTTACCACCCGCTACAATATGCGCGATAAAATCACTACACAACTCGATATTTTCTCCATCGGAACCCGCTATGCTTATGACTATTTAGCACCCAAAACTCCTATAAAGCTCTCTCCTATTGTTGATGCCAACCTTTCGTTCGATTATCATTATTCCAAACTCTTCGGAGCTTTTCTTCGCTTCAATAATCTCCTGAATAAAAATTATAGTTACTGGAACAACTATCCTGTTCAGCGTTTACAGGTTCTGTTTGGAATTTCATTGACCATGTAATTGAGGTAAAAGTATAAAGGAAAAAGTTGTTCCGAAGTATCGGAAGTAGAAAATTTGAATTAATTATACACATTATAAAAAAACTCAGTATAAACTTGTGGGTACTGAAACTCAATATTATTAGAAATGATCAATATTTTTAAGAAATCCAAAAAGTTAAGGTATTTTTTAAGAAATATAGAAAAAACTAAAAAGAATGGGAATATACCTTATACTTTAATAATATATGGGAATATTTCTGTAGATTTGCAAATCTTTGCAAGAATTGCTCTAAAATATTTTGATTTTGAATACGATAATAATTTTGGCTTCGTCATTATCGTATTTTTTAATAAAAACAAGGACAATAATGAATTATATTTGTCAAGATTTAAGTCAAATAAATACTTTGATTTATTTACAATGATTGAAAAAGATGGAAATGATAATTATATTTTAGATTGTAAAGATAATATTGATAAAACAGAAATAATAGCCTTAGACATATTAAAAAATGTTTTTGATCATAAAATAGTAAAGACAAAGAATGTAACTTTATATTAAATTAAGCCTACCCCATACCCGCTAAACTATACTTAGTGGACAATCCACTCGCCCGCCATTCCGTGCTTGACACGGAATCTTCTCAAAATTCTTTCATATCGAGCCAGTATTGAGCAATGTGGAGATACCTGATCGGATTCGATCACATTTCGATTAACTCAATGTGACTCATTATTTTTACAGTCAGTCACAGTTTATCGAAGACTAACCCAATAGAAATTTTAAATTGAACTCTTACTCCACCACTGTTTGCCGGTAAATCTCACCACGGACAATACGGTTTTCGATAGGAACATTCTGAATTACATAAGCCTGAGAAATATGTACAAAACCTTTTTCAACCAAACCTTTATGCTTTGCAAAACGTTCATAATCGAGGTATTTATCAATCATGGTTTCATCGTCCTGTTGAATAACAACTAAAGTAGAATCAAAATTTTTCCAGGGTTTATCAAGCGTATCTATTTCATACGTCTGAGCATCCAGCGTATTCATGGCGTTTCCATTCCATTTCAAGCCTTTAGCTACGGGAAATACAAGCTTTACATAACGTATATTCTCTTCTACTTTATGAGCCTGATTTTCGTAATACTGCGAAAACCAAACATCTATCAAATCCCAGTTTGACAATGTGTCAGTACGTTTATAGCGTTCGATTCTATAAATAGGATTCCCTGTTTCGTCATTATAAGTACTTTCAATTCTTTCTTTCAGATAATAACGTTGCGTATCATAAAGGCTTATCGGATTATCAATATTAATGTATTCAACGAAATAAACCGTTTCATCATTGACATTCATCGGATAATACGATTTGTCAATGGGTTCAGGAGCAATATTCTCCTTTTCCATACAAGCGTAAAATAAAACAAAGGTCAATATCGTGATGAATACTAAACGCATTATTTTATAAACTCAATTTTATCTTCGGAAATCATTTCGTCCCCGCGGTATCGCATAAAAACCCTGATGAGCGTAACCACATCTTTTTGGCAATATGTGGCTATTCTGTCCAAATCTTTTTCCTGATAGTAAACCCGATAAACATCTTTGCCAGAAATATCATCTTTGGGTGAAGGAATATCGAAAATAGCAGAAAGCAGATTTAACGATGTATAACTCTTATAATCGCCGAAACGCCATAATTCCATGGTGTCAAGGTGACGGACTTCCCAGGGTTTACATCCGGCAGTATCGAGGATTTTCGGCAACTTCAGGCGATGAATGAGAGCACGGCGTGCAATGTACGGAAAATCGAACTCTTTGCCGTTATGTCCGCACAAAAAATGATCATCACCGGAATATTTGGTGTTCAATAACTCGAAAAAGCGTATGAGCAAATCCTTTTCGTCATGCCCGTAATACGATTTTATGCGAACAAAGTACTGGTTATTGGTATTATACACCAAACCCACACTGATACAGATAATTTTACCAAATTCTGCGTAGATTCCGGCACGTTCATATACTTCGTCTGCCTTTTTTTCCTTATCAATTTTTTCAGCTTTTTCAGTCCAAAGTTGTTTGAAAGGTTCGGGTAATTCACCAAACTGAGGATATTGAGGCACAGTCTCTATATCGAGAAATAGAATTTTATTGAGAGGAATATTGGCAAAGCTCATTTTAGATTTGTTTTAGTTTACGTTCAATGACATGGGTTAAAATATCGATTGCCACCAGATTATCGCCACCCTGAGGTACAATAATATCTGCATAGCGCTTGGTCGGTTCAATAAATTGCAGGTGCGACGGCTTAACCGTTTTAATATAACGATCGAGAACTTTATCTACCGAACGCCCACGTTCAACAATATCGCGCCTTATTACACGTATAAGCCTATCGTCAGCATCGGCATCCACAAACACCTTTATATCACACAAATCGCGCAATGCCTGATTTGTAAAAATCAGAATTCCTTCTAAAATAATTACGTTCTTGGAGTAAACCGGAATTGTTTCGGGTGAACGAGTACATGTGAGATAAGAATATATAGGCATTTGGATAGGATTGCCTTGTTTTAGCTGTTTAATATGCTCAACTAAAAGTTCAAACTCAAGAGCATTGGGATGATCAAAGTTCATCTCCAGACGTTCTTCAAGTGGCAGATGGCTATTATCTCGATAATAAGCATCCTGTGGCATCACTACAACACCTTCGGCCGGACATTGTTCTACAATCTTCTTAACAACAGTTGTTTTACCCGAACCGGTTCCACCGGCAATACCGATAACTAACATATTCTTTTTTTTGGGAATAAAATTAATTCATTTTATCTTTGCTTTACTTAAACCATAAAAAAAAATGCTATGAAAAAACTCTTTTTATTTATTTCCATTATCACCATTGCTTTTGCAGCTTGTAAAAAAGATGATGATACATCTTCCAGTAGTTCAACGACAACAGGAACAACAATTACAGCTTCAGATTTCGGTAATGCCGGTGATACTATGTTATTAAATGTTGATACAACGGATCTTACCGGATTTAGTCTTGGAACTCCGGGACAAAATGTAACTTGGGATTTTTCCAATCTTGGTGTTGACAGGGTTGACACACAAGCTTTCCTGACTCCTTCTACTACACCTGGAGGTACATACTTCACTACTTCTAATTTAGCAATTCAACCAGAATCCGGACAATCAATTTATATGTATTTGTTAAAAGGTACTGATAAAGTAGAAGGAATTGGCATGTGGGCTAATTTCCAAGGAACCGAAATACATGCTAATTACACTGACAAACCTATAATGCTAAAATTCCCCATGAGTTATAATAGCTCATATAATGACACTTCGTTTCTTGAAGCATTAGTAAACACAACAACAAAAATAAACATTACTCAGAAATTCAATTGTATTGTAGATGCAACTGGAACAATAAAGCTTCCAAATAATGTTAGTTTTACTTGTATAAGAGAAAAAAGAACTGAAATTACAATTAATAATGTTTTTGTTCAAGTAATGGGTCAATGGATTACATATCAAACAACACAAGACACTTCTTATTATTATAGTTTCTATGCAAAAAATCAAAAATGGGATGTTGCAACAGTAAGAGTTGATAATTTTAATGCTAATACAATTAACGAAATTTCATACAAGAAATAATCCTATTGTCTCGTCCTAAAATAAGTTGACGATTTATAACTAAAATTTAATTAAACCTGTGGAGTAATCTTCACAGGTTTTTTCATGGACAAAATTAGGTGTTTTCATTTTTAAATTCAAATGAGGTCTTTTATTGTTGTAAGTATTTATAGATTCTTTGATTAGTATATCTAACTCTTTTCCTGTATTGCATTTTTCAAATAAGAACTCTTGCTTTAAAATACCATTTATTCTTTCAGCTAATGCATTTTGATAGCAATCATATCTGTAGGTATCCCCAAAACTCCTACAGTTTAAAAATGGACAAAAAAGTATAATTTTAAACTGTAAAAAAAGGGAAAATGAAAAAGACAAAATTCACCGAGAGCCAGATAATAAATGCCTTAAAGGAGTATGAAGCTGGCAAAAACATACTCGACATCTGTCGTGATTTACAAATAAGTCGCAACACTTTTTACTTGTGGAAAAAGAAATATT
>DAOOWN010000059.1:0-17574 GCA_035371305.1 Bacteroidales bacterium | reverse complement strand
GTTCTGCAAGCAGAACATCGGGCTCAGCTGCACCAATTCCGAAGCCGTTAGGGGTTATAGTATAATGACGAAAAAACTTTGACCGATAATAGATAATATATGAGTTTTAAAGGCGAAGACAATATTTCTCAGAGCAATGCTGATAACAACATCTATCTTTTTGCATTAATTGGAGGATTTATTAAATGGATACTATTTTCAAAACGTAGAGGAGAGAAACTTTACGAGACAGTTTGTGAAAAAAATAAATATAAAAACTCAATTATCTTTTTAGTTTTTGCTGCGACTTTGACCCTGACAATTTACCTAGTGACATTATACTTATTTTAAAACGAATGACAAATACTACAAACCCTAACAGCCGTTTAGCATTATGCAATGAAAAAGTTTTGGTTGATTGAAAAAGTTGACGTAATTTGCACAATGCTAAGCGGCGGAACGTTTAATACTCTTGTTTTTTGCTTCGTATTGAAAAATCTAAAGGTGTCCCCTTTAGATTTTTTTTTATTCAAACGTGAACGAACCAAATTTTATACTTTTGCCATCCTGAGCATACGTAACAAATCGCTTCCCAATATTATAAACCATTTTAGGTATAATCACAAACTTTTCATCCTGATCTTTAAACATTGCATATTTTTCAAAACTGCCATCCGGGAAAATAGATACAATGGTAGCTAAACCTTTGGGAGTTAATACCGGGTTGTTTTTTAATTGCTTTGTTTTAGCAGCGACTTTATTATTTAAATTCGATTTATTATCGTTAAATACAATTTTTAATTTATTCGACTCTGAAAAAGCCACATAAGAATGATAAAAACCTTTATCATCCGGACTGTATTGATTTTTTGCTACTCTAATATTCCATGCCAGCACTCCTTCTTTCGTAACACCAAAAACGATTAAATCGTTATAATAATAGTTATCCACATGAGTTACTTTTTTGGATGCGGGATCTACTATATCATCACCTATCGTATATTCCTGTTCTGCTATTACAGCAAAGCCGCCATTATCGAAAAATAAAAAGTCTTTCAAAATATAATTATAATATTGAGCGGGAGAAGTTCCATTACGTTCTTGTGAGCATTCTGCCATAAAATCTTTTGAAAATACGCGCGTTGATTTTTTAGGATCTAAAACATCAATTTTTTGAGTACGAGGATTAATTTTCATGTAATAAGCACCCATAAATTCGTTGGCAAATTTCACGGTTTTATTTGCAAAAAAGCCGGCAATATATATATTTTCTTCTTTATCTAAACCAAAAATAGCATTGGCTGCCACATATTTGTCAGCCTTAACCTGAAATTGAGCAAATTCTTTGCGTTTAGGGTTATATGCAAGCATAATGTATACATATTTTTCGTCAGCAGCTTTTCCGGGAGCCGGTTTCTTTTTACCAATTTCAAGACATTTTGTTAAAAAATACAAATATCCGCTTTTACCTGCATCAAATTGAGTAATATCGAACGAGCGGCCAACAAGTGGGAAATTTAATGAAACATTAACATCTTCGGTTAAATCGGGATTGATTAATTTAAATTGTATGGCTTCGTTGTTGTATGAAGCAAACGTATTGTGATAAACAACACCAATTTTTCCATTGATTAACTTTACTTCAAAATTGTCCTTGGGTGCATTGGTTAATGGAATGCTTGCAATATCCTTGGGCTTGTTTTTTAGGGTTCCGTCTTGATTTAGATATTGAATGTAAAGAATTTTTTGACTGCTTACATTTGCATACGTAAGAAGTATTAACTTTTGATTTAAATAATACATATCAAAATAATGGGTTTGAATTCCATTTACATTGGGCATTATGATTTGATTGGTCGATTCTATCGTATTGGTCGTGGACGAAATGTATTCTAAATAAGTTCCATCGTCGGGAAATTCTGTAGCCGATTTGGATTTCACAACATAATATCCATCTTTGTCATAACCTATAACATTTTTGTACCATGTATTTTTTTCAAGCACAACACTACTTCCCCAGTCCATTTCGACCGATTGAGCAAAAATAACATTACCAATGGCTACAAATAAGGCAAATACAAGTATTTTTTTCATATGCTAAAAATTTTCATTGCTACAAAGATATATTTTTCGGCTCAAAATTCCTACTTTTTTAATATTTTATTTGCAAGTTGACCACATGCCGCATCAATATCCATTCCCCTGCTATTACGCACTTTTACAATCAAGTTTTTTTCTAATAACACGTTCTTAAAAATCGTTAATTGCTCATCATCAGAAGAATAAAAGCCTAAGCCTTCGACATGGTTGTAATGAATCAGGTTGATTTTAACATTAATGATGCTCGCCAAACGAATTAATGCTTTTGCATCTTCTTTTTGGTCATTGACATCTTTCAACAGCAGATATTCAAATGTTATGCGTTGCTGCGTTTTATTTGTATAATATTTCAACGCACTCAACAGTTCTTCCAATTTATATTTTTTTGCCAAAGGAATTAACTTTTCTCGTTTTTCTTGAATGGCCGAGTGAAGCGAAATGGCTAACTCAACGCCCAAATTTTCGTCTGCCAATTTCTTAATAAAATCAGGAATGCCCACCGTTGACAAAGTTATGCGTTGAGGCGACCATCCTAATCCTTCCTGGGAGCTGATTTTTCTCAAACATCGAACGGTATTTTCATAGTTTAGCATGGGCTCTCCCATTCCCATTACTACAATATTGGACAATTTTTTTTTGAAATGTTGAAGTGACAGTTGGTTTAAGTCCATTACTTGATCGTATATTTCGCCAGCAGATAAATTTCGTTTATAACCCATTTGACCCGTAGCACAAAAGGAGCATTTAACCGGACAACCAACTTGAGTTGAAATACATGCCGTAACACGCTCAGAAGATGGTATGATGACTCCCTCAATAACGCTGTTATCTGTTAAAGTGAATGCTGCTTTAATGGTATTATCTGTAGCTTTTTGAATCGAGTGTAAAACAATTCTATCCCAATAAAAAGATTCTTTTAACTTTTTTCTTAGCGATTCCGGTATATTGGTCATGTCGTCCCATTGATGTATTCCTTTTTTCCAAATCCAATCTAGAATTTGTTTTGCCCTAAAAGGTTTTTCACCAATGGATAGGATCCAATCCTTCAGCTCTGTTTCAGAAAAATCTCGCAAAAAAGGCTTGTCCATGAACAATTTATCTTAAATACCCTCCAACAACACACGTTTTCTTAAATGCCTTTGTGGTTCCATTAAGATTGAAAACTTCAACATAAACAATGTAAATTCCTATTTCAGCTTTAGTCTTTGCATCTGTCAATCCGTCCCATACAAAATAACCCTCAATTCCGCACATTTCATTACGAATCAATCGTTTTACTTCTCTTCCCTTCGCATCAAAAATCGTAATATTTGCTACATAACCCGGTTCCGAAAATTTATAATGAATATTCAATACATCATCTTTACCATCCATATCCGGACTAAAGACTTCGGGTTCGACTAAAATTTCAGATGTATTGTCTTCAAAATGTGAGTATTGAGAGTTTTGATAAGTAGGTGTTCCAAAACCACAACTTTGCGAAGCAGAATGCCAATTCTTTGCATCTTGTGTCGGCAATTCAGGATGAATACGCTCTAACGAAACTCCTTTAAATGAATTCAACAATTGAAAATGCATACTTTCGTTGTAAGCAAAATCGTCAATGTACTCAAAACTTCTATTTACAAACGTTATTCGACCTGAAGTAGAAGTTAACGAAGGAAATGACGACATTTCCAATATTTTCTTCGGATAGGGAGTTGAATAAAAGTTTGTAACGCCTTTTGCTGTTTTAGCTAATACCACATAATCGTGAGGAAACAAATAAAATCCTTCCGTTGTAATATCATATAAGTTGGATATTTGCCCTGTATTATCAATTACTGCCCATTTTACATCTTTTAAATTATACGTATGATTCGTAGGATTATAAAGTTCTACATAATCGTTTCCTCCTGTTTGCTCATAAAATAATACTTCGTTTATAATAAAGCTTCCGGACACTACGCTATCACCAATGGCAAACATGGCGGACAATGTATTTTGGGTTAAATTCCCTGCACAATCTTTTACCCCGGCGGCAACTGTAACGGTGTAAACCGTGTCGTTGGTAAATCCCGCAGCATTAAACAATAACAAAACCTTTTTATGGTCATTATTTATAAAACTTACATTTGTAGGATTTCCAATACCATGATCAACTGTAAAATTAGCAGGTATCAACCATTGATTATCTAAAATTGTTTCGCTGAATGTTAATATTAATGTATCGGGTTCTATTAATGCTGCTCGAAGCAAATCGGGCAATACATTATCAGGATTTGAGCGATAAACAGAGTTTTGAGCCCCCGGCGTACCACCTTTTACGCTAGTAGAAGCTATCCAATTGGCCGATTCACCACAGGGATTCATGGGGTCAATTTGTTCTAAACTCCACCCGCCATTGGCTTTAAAGGAGCTTTGATACCAATTGTCAGAATAATCTACATAGTGTATCATCCTACCGTCGGCACTTTGTAATTTTATGGACGTACCACTATTGGTCAATGCTGTGGTGCTGGAAATGGCCGGCAATGCTTGTCCATAAACGCTTAACGCCGTTACTGCAGAACTGTGGCATAAAATAACATAACCTCCAGCGGGCAATTGGTATGACGGCAAAACATTTACGGTGCTCCCGATAGTGAATGTCCAATCTTTTAATTGAATGGGATACTGACTTCTATTATACAATTCCACATACTCATATTCGGGCAATTGAACTGCAGGACTTGGATCGGCCATAATTTCGTTTATTTGCACATCAAAGGGCTGTACAAAATACCAAACAAAATTTTCAGCCAAGGGCTGAGGAATCATATTTCCGGCTAAATCGTATAGATTGAAAAAAGCTATCGTATATTGTAATCCCGAAACAAAGGGTGTAGCAAAAGTAAGATGAACCAATGCTGCATTCAGATTATCTCGAACTGCCGTCAATGGCACTCCAATATTATTATTTACAACATAATTATTTACACTTTGTGCATTGGTCAGCGACATACCTTCGGTAAAAAGCAAGTCGATATGCAACGAATCCAAAACTCTTAACTCTGCAAGAGTGGGCTGAATGGTATCTACCTGAACGGGACCGGTATAAAAATCATCAAAAAAGAACTTGTTGGTTGCATAGCTTGAAGAATACTTACATATAACACCCGTAAATACAATAGAATCATTAAAACTTGTTTCGTTTGCCGTTGCTTGTAAAACAAAAGCAGAACCGCCGACATAATCAGCATAAATTCTCCACAAACCACTCATCGTGCGAATTACTTTTATTCTTACTTTTGGACTAGCTGAAACAGCAGCTAATGCTCCGGTTGCTAATAAAGTATTCGTTGTCCCATCTTGATAATATAACTTAATGGCATCCGACGAACCATCTTCTCCAATTAAAATGTAATACCCTTTTAGGGTCGAGGCAGTTAAATCGCTCGAATTTGACATTAAATAATATTTAATATTATTGTTGCTCGATGGGCTAAAATTCAAATAAACATAAGCTTGCCATTCTGTACTATCCACTCCAATCTTAACGGGAGTAGTTAAATACGAAAAGTTTGAAGAACTGCTTGCAACCGTATTTAACACAAGTTGATTTTCGGTATTGATAATAAAATCGCCTGTACTTCCTACCCATGAAGGATTTTGACTAAAATCTCCGTCCGAAAAATGTTCATCTAAAACAGTTGGAGCTTCAATAGCATAAATAAAATTAGAATAGGCCGACAAGAGTTGGCTGTTTGCATCACTTACAAGAATTTGAAAAATATCGGCAGTTGAGTATGTTAAATCGTTCCAAGAAACAAGTCCGTTCGTTGCTGTTTGATTTAATCCAACAGACGACTGTAATTGTCCGCTACCCAATGAAACTTGTAATTGAATGGAACCTGAAAAGCCGGTATCGCGATTGCCATTATTGTCCACTAATTCACAATTAAAACTAAAAGGCACAGTCGGGAAAACCAATGAGGGTTGAGTTAGTATATTTATTTTTTTCCCAACAACATCTAATGTAAATATATTGGAATGAATCACAGCAAAAGAACTTGCAAAACCTGAGCCGGTTAAGTATGAATCAAAACAGGTACTATCTACTAAAAATTCTAAAGCAGTACCATCTACTAAAAATGAATCTTTCAAAAAGATAAACACATCAATATTCACTGAACCTGCATTTGGAATAGAAACAGTTCCTTGATTAAAAGAAAAATTAATATTGGATTGCCCAATTGTTGTATCTACCGACAAAACAGCTGTTCCATTTACAGCAATAAAAGCACCTTTTAAAATTTGTTGCCAGTTTATTGAATTTGCATTTTTAATAGATAAAGTTGAAAGGTGCGTAGGAAGCCCATCTGAAGTGCCAGCATCGTTTAGCACAAACGAAAAAACTTTTTTTGCTAAAGAAGCGCTTGTTCGTATCGAAGAAATAGTATCGGCAGCCACCTGAGTCGAAGGAGCAGAAGCATAGCTATCGTTATCATTTGTATTAACAGCACTAACCACACCTTGCAATACAAGGGTATTGTCGTTAATTCGCCAAGTTCCTGTACTCCCTTCAGCCGAGTAACCATACCAACGGATATATAATGTTTCTCCATTATTAACGACAATATTTAAACCGTTGATCGAACCATCGCGCTCCAAATCATCATCAGGAACGGAAACCGTTGTTAGAGTGGTGTAATTAGAAAAATTCGCTGTAGTTGATATTCTAACCTGATATTCTCTAATACCGGTGAGCGATCTGCGTTCGCTAAACAATAATGCTGTAATTTTTAGCTTAAAACCGGAGTTAGGAGCAACTGAGATTTGAAAATAATCGGCCGTATCGGGTGCTGCTGTTGTTGTCCAACCCGAACAAGAAGCTCCTGTAGTTCCAAAAGTTAATGTATTTAAACCGGTACCTTTTTTAAAAACACCTGCATTAATATTTGCATCGACATTGCTGGGGTTGCCATCGGTTGTTAAGCTCCAGCTTGCAATTTGAGCATTACCTAAAAAAGCAAACAAAAATGAAAAAACTGAGAATAATAATACCTTCCTCATAGAAACGAAATTTAACTTGTAAAGGTACAATTTTTAAAGCTAAAAAACTAATTTTTGAACGACATGAATAGTTCTATGCCATAAAAAGATATATTGATTTATATATCATTATTTTAACCTAAATTGAAATTGCTTTTTAATACGGGAGTTAAGAAAGTATAAAGCTAAATAATAGGGCACTAAAATTAACAGTCCGGAAAGGCCAGCCCAAGCCTCGTTATGACTCACGCCATAAACCACGAAAACAGATGCTAGCAATAAAAACAAAGGAACGATATATCCTAACACAACCGCTAATATTCCATTTTTTTGATTCATAACAACTATTACAGATTGTCCGGGTTTATAATCATCTGCATTTTGAACAGAAACCTCCACCTCTTTTTCTTTTACTTCACTGCTCAACGACAACGAACAAGCTTCTTTGCTACTGCAATGATTACATGCAGAAGTAGAGATAATGCTAACGATTAATGTTTTTTTGTCTCTAATTTCCTTTACTATTCCGGGATGATCAATAATGTTTTCCATAAAATGTAAAGTTCGGATTTTTTTCTGATTAATTAAAATTATTGGGCACTGGAATCGTGAAAACGTTTCATAATGCTTTCCAATTCTTCTTTAAAAGTTAATCTTGATGATTGAATCAGCGAAAGAATTTTATCATCCGGTTGTACTATCAATTCACGCATTTTCATATGTTGGTTTATATACAACATTTCCATATCGGGATATAAGTCTTGAATTTCTGAAGCTACTTCTAAAATGGGCATTACTCTATCTACAGCATTATAAATACCCGGTTTTAACTCCACATTCAGCAACTGTTGAAGTATTTCGGTAATTTTATCAATGTATATGAATGAACGTCGTTGCATTCCATCGCCATAAATACTGATACGTCCGTTAAAGCTGGCATCGAACATAAAGCGATTAATAACGGCATCGAATCGCATACTGATTCCATAACCATACACATTTCCGCAACGAACAATATAAGTAGGCATTTTATCCATTAAACGAAGCACATGTTGTTCGCCCCTGTATTTTGAAATACCATAAAACGATTGAGGATTGGGGGTTGAGTCTAAAGTCATTTCTTCGGACGATGCTCCATAAACTGATGCACTGCTCAGATATATAAACTTTTTAACATCGCTTTCTTCTACGGCATATACCAGTTCCGCTGTTCCCCAATGATTTACTTGCTCAAACAAATGAGAGCTTTCGTTGGATAAAGGAGTTGATACCCGAGCCGCTAAATGATACACTACATCAACTTGTTTCACAATGTTTTTTAGTGTTCTGGAATCGAGCAACTCGCCTTTAACAAATTGAACCTTCCCTCTCTTAATGCCCGAATGCAAAAAAATATTGTAATTCCCCCTGCTTAGATTATCATATAAAATTATTTTTTCTACCTCGGGTATATCTACTAACCTACGAATTAGTTCTGTTCCAATATAACCGGCTCCACCGGTAACTAATATTTTCATAATATTTTCTATTTCAGACTTTTTATATTATAATTCCAAAATTAATGAGTGTGGTTTTGAAAATATGCTTCGACTGGCTCAACATGACTTGGTTATGTTTTTGAGAGGAAGTGACTATTAATTTTCTCATAAATTAAAACTTCTTACTTTCGACTTTCACTTTTCACTTTAATACTTTTTCCTTTCTACTTCTTTATAACCAAATCGGTATTCAATCCACATTCATTCTTTTTCAAGCCTTTCCATCTTCCGGCTCTTTCGTCTTCTTCTAATGAAATTTTAGCCGTACAAGGTTCACAACCTATGCTCACGTATCCCTTTTCGTCTAAGGGGTGATGAGGTAAGTTATATTCACGAATGTATTGATATACCATTTGTTTTGTCCAATCGAGCATAGGATGAAAACGTATCACATTATGAGGAGCAAAATCTTCCTCGTAAAGTTCTGCCCTTACTTTGCTTTGGTCGGCACGTACTCCATTTATCCATACATCATGTTCGGCCAAAACAGCATCCAAGGGCTGAATTTTGTTTAAATAACAACAATAATCGGGATCGCTGGTAAAAAGCAAATTCCCTTTCGCATCGCGTTGCAAGATTTTGGGAACTTGAGGTTTTAAATCTATCACATTTAACGATAATTTTTCAATCAGCTTGTCTCTATATAAAATTGTCTCCGGAAAAAGGTAACCGGTATTAATGAAATATATCGGAATCGATTTATCTATCCTACTTATAATATGCAATAATGGAACACTTTGAGTTTGAAATGAGGAAGTTGCAAATATTTTTTTTTGCTGATGTTTGTACAGCTTAATTCTTCGTTCTATTTCCTCAAAAGTCATAAATAACTATTTTTTGCAAAAGTAATTATTTTTTCTACAAATTTAATAGACTAATATTTTCGTTTTTTTATTTTAAAAATGCTGGTTGGTGTATTTTTTGATATATCTTTGTGCTTATTAAGTTTATAATTTTGATAACCTTAAATTGTTCTAATATGAAAACGCTTTTGACCTTTTTTTTGGCAATGATTACAACCGTAATTTTTGCTCAAACTGAACTGCCAAGTTCCATATCTAATGCTATTAAGAATGGAAATGCGGCCGAGCTTACAAAAAGCTTCAATATTAATGTCGATTTGACCCTTCTTGACAAACAGGATATATACAGCAAAACTCAAGCAGAAAGCTTGCTAAAAGATTTTTTCACTAAAAACATTCCTTCTAATTTCACCGTCATTCATCGCGGCGGAAAAGAAGACGCTCAATACTATGTTGGCAAACTTACCACATCTACAGGCAATTACCGAATTTCAATTTTAATAAAAGGACAAGCAAAAACATCTTTCATTCATCAGTTCAGAATAGAAAAAGAAAATGATTAATAAAGACATTAAAGCATTTATTGACAATGCTTTAAACGAAGATGTCGGGAGTGGTGATTATACATCATTAGCGATCATCCCAAAAAATCTACAAGGTAAAGCAACCTTATTTGTTAAGGAAGAAGGAATACTTGCAGGTGTTGAGGTGGCAAAACATATTTTTAAGTATGTTGACCATGATTGTAAATTTACAACGTTTATCAACGATGGCGAATATTGCAAAGGGCAAAAAGAAGTTGCTTTTGAGGTAGAAGCAAATGTTCAAACTTTATTAAAAATTGAACGGCTTGTTTTAAATATTATGCAACGCATGAGTGGTATTGCCACCATTACTCATACATATGTTAAAGAAATAAAGGGCACGAAAGCAAAAATTCTTGACACACGGAAAACGACCCCCGGATTTCGATTTTTTGAAAAAGAAGCGGTAAAAATTGGCGGCGGACAAAATCATCGATTCGGATTATACGACATGGTTATGATAAAAGACAACCATATCGATTTTGCCGGAGGAATTAAACCTGCTATCGAAAAAACTGTTGCTTATCTTCGCACCCATCAACTTAACATCCCCATCGAAGTGGAGGCTAGAAATTTAGATGATGTTAAAGAAATTATAAACATTGGTCAAATTCAGCGAATATTACTCGACAATTTCAATATCGAAAATACAGTTAAAGCCGTTGAAATAATTCAACAGCGGTACGAAATTGAATCGAGTGGCGGTATTACGTTAGAAAACGTACGTCAGTATGCTCTTTGTGGAGTCGATTTTATTAGCATCGGAGCATTAACGCATCATGTTAAGAGTCTCGATTTAAGCTTAAAAGCAAAATTTTAATGCTCAAAAAAACAGTTCATAAAATAAAATCGTTAACCCTCCCCGGCTTTGACGGACAGCCAATTTTTGAAGTATTTAATTTTTTAATTAAAAGCTTTGGAAAAGCAGCCCTAACCGTAAGAGCATCTTCTATTGCTTATAATATGTTTTTAGCTCTTATTCCTGCACTCATGTTTTTTTTCTCTGCTTTGGCTTACATCCCAATACCCGATTTCACACACGAATTATTAAAACTACTCAAAGAAGTAATGCCGACAAATGCCTATATTACTGTAAGGAGTACCATTATTGATATTATACAACACAAACGAGCCGGCTTGCTTTCGTTTGGTTTTATCTCTACCTTATACTTTGCTACCAATGGCATGAATGCATTAATTACAGCGTTTAATGCTACAGAACTTACTTACGATAACCGTAACTGGTTTCAACGAAGAG
Source organism: Bacteroidales bacterium (assembly GCA_035371305.1). Taxonomy (GTDB): domain Bacteria; phylum Bacteroidota; class Bacteroidia; order Bacteroidales; family GWA2-32-17; genus Ch61. Next base: position 6,299 of record DAOOWN010000059.1, on the reverse strand, counting down.
GCGTAGCTTTTATTTTACTCATTATTTTCTCCACTCTTATCATTATTTCAATCGCTTTACTAATTTTTAGCCGCTCGTTTTTCACTTTTCTGATCGAACAAGACATTATCAAAACAAAAATATTGTTGTATTTGTTAATATTAGCCAAATGGATTATAGTATTATCTTCTTTTTTCTTTTCCATTTCGTTTTTGTACTACTTTGCTCCCGCAAAAAAATCTAAATTCAGAATTTTCTCTGCCGGTTCCACCACCGCTACCATTTTAGTTTTACTAATCTCTATAGGTTTCTCTTATTATGTTAATAATTTTGGACAATATAATAAAGTTTATGGTTCACTCGGAACCCTTATTGTACTAATGCTATGGATATACTTCAATTCACTTGCACTCCTTGTCGGGTACGAATTAAACTGGAGCATTCGACATACTAAAAATAAAAAACTGACAGAAGCACTACCCAACTAATTTTTTGTTTTATTGTAACTTTTTAAAATGACGTTCGTCATACGATAAAACAACTAAAATTGAATGCTTTATGAAAACACTACATTTTTTAATTACAACTGTTTTTTTCTGTTTTACAATAAATTTATTCTCGGCAACGATAATGTCGCCTCCAAAGAAGAATATCATAAAACAGATTTCCGCTACCATAGATTTCCCGCAAAATGCAAAAGTTGAAAAATCCGAAACCGTAGCAGTTAACTTTGAAATTACCGAAAACGGTAAAATTAAAGTAAATGAAATTAATGGTAACCCTACATTTACCGAACATGTTAAACAAAAACTGGAAAATTTTGTTGTAAAGAAATTTAAAGATTTGGTGGGAGAAAACTTCTATGTAAAATTCAACTTCAAAAGTGACAAGTAAAAAAGAATCGTAAATCTGTTAAAAGGCTGCTCAAAAGAGTGGCCTTTTTTAATAATTAAAAGAGCATATATTTTTAAGTAAGTAGATTAAAAAGTCTTTGTTCGTTACTAAATAATTATGTAGGTTTGTCAAAAAAAAATATATTATGCAATACGATTTAATAGTTATAGGCAGCGGTCCGGGTGGATATGTTGCTGCCATCAGAGCTTCACAATTAGGAATGAAAACCGCTGTTGTTGAAAAATCTGAAGTAGGAGGGATATGCCTCAACTGGGGATGTATTCCAACAAAAGCGTTACTTAAAAGTGCTCAGGTTTATCATTACGCCAAACACGCAGAAGAATACGGCATACAGGTAAGTGAAGTGCGTCCCGATTTCCAGAAAGTGGTAGCACGAAGCAGAGGCGTTGCCGAAGCCATGAGTAAAGGAATACAATTTTTATTTAAAAAAAATAAAATTGACGTAATTCAAGGATTTGGCAAATTAGTCAATAACCAAACTGTTGTTGTAAAAAAATCGGACGGAAGCAGTGAAGAACACACAGCCAATCATATTATTCTTGCAACCGGTGCACGTTCAAAAGAATTACCACATTTAAAACAAGACGGAAAAAAGATCATAGGTTATCGCGAAGCACTCACTTTGTCCTATTTACCAAAATCAATGGTGGTAGTTGGCTCAGGGGCTATCGGTTCCGAATTTGCTTATTTTTACAATGCCATGGGAACCAAAGTTACCATTGTAGAATTTCTTCCAAATATTATCCCGTTGGAAGACGAAGAAGTAAGTAAAAACCTTGCTCGCTCATTTAAAAAAGAAGGCATTGAAATTATTACTGAAGGCAACGTTACAGCCGTTGACACAACCGGAAGCTATTGCCAGGTAACCGTTGAAACCAAACAGGGCATAAAAATCATTGAAGCCGAAGTAGTACTTTCGGCTGTTGGCGTAACTCACAATCTTGAGAACATTGGTATAGAGGAATTAGGAATCGAACTTGAAAAAGGGAAAATAAAAGTCAACGATTTTTATGAAACCAATATAAAAGGAGTTTATGCTATTGGCGATATTGTTCATGGTCCGGCATTAGCCCATGTTGCATCAGCCGAAGGCATTTGTTGTGTTGAACATATAGCAGGGACAAATCCGGTTCCGGTAAATTATAAAAACATACCCAGCTGTATTTATACCAGTCCCGAAGTAGCTTCGGTCGGATTAACCGAAAAGCAAGCCATAGAACAAGGTTACGAAATTAAAGTGGGAAAATTCCCCTACTCTGCATCCGGAAAAGCAAAAGCTGCCGGCAACAGCGACGGTTTTGTAAAGCTCATATTCGATGCAAAATATGGCGAATTACTGGGTGCTCATCTTATTGGATTAAACGTTACCGAAATGATAGCTGAACTAGTTGTTTCAAAAACATTAGAAACAACAGGTCATGAGCTTATTAAGTCCATTCACCCGCACCCTACCATGAGCGAAGCGATTATGGAAGCTGCTGCTGCTGCATACGGAGAAGTGATACACCTGTAAGCAAGATGACGTTCCTAAATAAGCTTTGTAAAGCGACATATCAATAATCGTATCCATTGCTTATTTTGATGTAGTTAGAAGTTCACTTTTAATCTGATTTTCTATCTCAACCATAGAAGACGAATCAAAAACAGGTTTACCGTTTATAAGTATTGTAGGAGTAGCGTAAATCCCATACGCTTTTAGCAGTTTAAAGTTATATTCAAGACGACTTGATACACCAGGGTCATTTAAATCTTTATTGAATTGCTTTAAATCCATTCCTAAATTTTTTGCCATTCGAACAATTTGAAGAGTATCAGCCAACTTATTTCCAAACATCAAACTATCCAGCATCTCCCAAAATTTTCCCTGTTTTGCTGCTGCATTACAAGCTATTGCAGATAAAGTAGGATAAGAAGAGTAATGTATAAAACCAAAACGAATTTTGGATTTGAATTTCTTGTAAATCTTATCGTAAACAGGTTTATATTCCCTGCACTTACTACATTCTATATCACTAATCTCAAGCAATGTCACTCTCGATTTTAAGTTTCCACGATAAAATGTGGTAGATCCAGGTTATAAGTGCAACTTTTCATGCTGTAAATTTACTAAATATTTCATACGGATTTTTATTAACGTTTTAGCAAGTTCATTGGCATTTTTTCTGGTTAAATGTTTATACATATCGCAACTTATTTTTGGCGATTTAGGGGGCATTTTCACCATTCAGAGAAAGAAGCAGGGATTTTTCTCTGCTCTTTCCTGAAAAAAATATTTAAACGCCAGAAACTAAATCTACCGGTTAAAAAAGTTGCACTTACTAATTGAACTTAGTAAGAGGCAAATCTTCCTTCTCTTAAATTTTTATCGGACAACAATGATTATTAATTTAAAATTATATATCTTTGCGATATGAAATAATATTCATGTTGAATAATAAAATATTAATAAAATCAAATGCGTATGAAAAAAAAAATTACTAACATTTTCTTTTTAAGTCTTTTAATGATAAGTGTTCAAGCTTTTGCACAGGACACTTTGGTTGGATGGACATTCCCGTCAACATCAGCAGATTCTTTGGCAGATTTTAGTGCAGGTACGTTAAATACCAGCCGTTATTTAAGCTGTCAATATGGTACATACGGGTTTCCTTCATACCATTCAATAGCAATAGATTATACTACCAATGGTTCAGGAGGTTCACCTGATAAATGTGCTAAAGCAATAGGCTGGAACGATTGCGTTGACTCATCTTACTGGATGATTAAATTCAAAACAACCGGTTACGGTAATATGAAATTGTATTCAAAAATGCAGGGAGGTGGTTCAAATCCCGGCCCAAGAGATTTTAAAGTTCAGTATAAACTTCCGGGCTCAACCTCTCCATGGGTTGACCTTGCCGGAGGAACTATTGTTTGTGCTAACGATTGGACCACAGGTGTAATTGACGGAATAGATATTCCTGCTGAATGTAATAACTTAAGTGGCCAGATTTCAATCAGATGGCTTTTGACTTCAAACCTTGATATTAATGGTAATTCTTTGCTATCAAGCGGTATTTGCAAGTTCGATGATATAATTATCACTGCTGTAGCTCAAAGTGGTGTTGAACGCAACGATTTCGGCACTTTTGCTTCAATTTATCCAAATCCTAACCATGGAAGCTTTACCATTGACAATATCCGCGATGTAAAACAAATCATAATTTACGATATTACCGGTAAATGTGTTTATGACCGGGAAATAACCTTTGACAACAAGGTTAGTTTTTCTAATTTTAATAAAGGATTGTATTTTGTCCAATTAATAACTACCGAAAACGATTTTTGCACATCAAAAATTATGGTTGAATAATTATCTTTACAGCCTTAATTTAGAAACATGGTTAAGACATTAGCCATGTTTCTTTTTAATTTGAAGTTTATGAACCATTTAAGAATCATTCAGGCTTTATGTATAGTAGCCATACTATTGTCGTTAAGCTGCAAAAAAAAATCAGACGAAGAACCTCCTGCCATTAATTTTAAAATAGGAACAGAATATACCCAAAACAACGATACTGTTGCAGTAGGGCATAAATTACACTTTGGTATTCAAGCCAGGGGGACCTCTGCCAATATTACCAACTTTACCATTAAAAAAAGATTGGAAAACGGAACGGTTATAACGATGATGGATTCAGGTCTGAATGCTATGAGTATAGATATCAATAAAATATTATACCAGAATGTTGAAGCGAAAGCCACATGGCTCTTTACCGTTATGGACAGGAACAGACAGACAGCACAGATATCAATGGTGGTTTACAAAGACCCGAATTCTGCTTACGGCGGTATTTATTATTATCCTTCCATCGTTCTTGGTTATCAAAATAATACGATTGACGGACATTTCCTGAATCCTAACTCAGGAAGAGTTTTTGTGACGGATTCTGCTACCGCTCATTTCAACGAAATAGATGTTCTTGCCTATTTTATTATCAGCGATAATCTTCCTTCGCCTGTACTGTCTTCACCCGGTGAAATGGACAATTCGAGTACAGAGGCACAAACCTATTATCCATGTATTGCAAACTGGAACCCCAGAAATTATACACTTTGGGATATCAGTCTCGATAACGGTAATTATGCTCCGTTAACTGCTGCCGATTTTAATGCAGCCCAAAACGACAGCCTTCTGATTGTTTCTTATCATCCCGTTTGGGGCAAAAAGAAATTCAGATGGGCTACAACCGGAAAAATAATTCCATTTATAACAGGTGCCGGAAAATTAGGTTTGATACATGTAGTACGCGCTGATTCGGTTGATACCGGTTCTATGGTTATTGATGTTAAAATTCAGCAATAAAATTTGAAGTTGAGGGGGGCTGATGCTTAAATATTTTCTTTTACTTTTTCTGATACCTGTTTTTTGCTTTAGCCAAAATGCACAAAAAACAACTATTTCGGGTGTTGTATATGAGAATGAGACAAACCAACCATTATCTGATGCCAATGTGGTTTTAGAAGGATTTAAAGCCGGAACAACAACAGGAAAAAACGGTAAATTTGTGTTGCCTGATATTCCTGCTGGGAACTACGTTCTTAAAGTGAGCTTCATGGGTTATCAGAAATATCAGAAAAACATTACGGTTAAAAATGCACAGAATATTGAGCTGACAGTGAAACTATCTCCGACACAGATTATTGGTAAAGAAATTAATGTAACCGCAAAAAAAACGATTAATACATTTGAACATTCAAACCGGATAACTGTTATAACGGATAGTGTCATAGCAGCCGCTCCTGTTAGAAGTCTTCCCGAAATGATTGATTTTATGCCCGGAATAAACATGAGCAATACTTATGGCATATATTCGACTAAAACCGTAGTTACCCTGCATGGTCTGCCATCGAACGATCAGTCGAGGACATTGGTTCTTATGGATGGAATTCCGATGAATAAATCAGACGAGGGCACAGTTAACTGGAACATGATAAATAAAGACAATGTTCAGTCGGTAAAAGTAATTAAAGGTCCAGGTCCTGCACAATACGGAAGTGGTGCAATGGGCGGAGTGATTGAAATTACGTCAAAGAAACCCGATAAAAAGTTGCAGGGAAATGCTTTAGCCGAGTACGGGACTTACAATACCATGCTTGCTTCTTTGAATTTCTGCGGTATTAAAAATGATTCGGCTTCAAACAATTCATTATACTGGGGGGTGAGCGGTATGGGAAGAAAAAGTGATGGTTATATTACAGAATTGAAAGAATATATGACGGTTGTCGATACTATTTTGGTCCCTACATATTTGAAAGAATGGAGTGTTTCGGGCAAAGCCGGTTACAATGTCAAAGACAATCATAATATTGAATTACAGTGCAATTACTACGATGATATCCGTGGAAATGGTGTAAAGGTTTTC
>DAOOWN010000058.1:0-18330 GCA_035371305.1 Bacteroidales bacterium | reverse complement strand
AATATTGTACTTTTCCGTCGTATAGGGCGGCTGCATCGTTAGAAGTAACCCACTGAACAAATTCAAGTGCTTTTGGACCTTTAACCCAAAATTCGCCCATATGTGATACATCAAAAACACCTACTTTAGTTCGAACTGTAACATGCTCTTCAATATCGCCTGTATATTTGAGGGGCATATAAAAACCGGCAAAAGGCACCATTTTGGCACCTAATTTTTCATGAATGGCTGATAAAGCTGTACGTTTCATATTATAATATTAAAATCGTTTAAAAAAATTAGTTTTAGCAAAAGTAATGAGAATGCTTTTAATATTCAAATGAAATTTATCAGCTATATGAATATAATTAATCTATATCTCGGCTATAAGCGTTTTGTTCCCCTTAACTTTCTGATTCAATGTAACTTTAATAGTTGCTGTGAGAGGCAAAAAGATATCAACACGAGAGCCAAATTTAATAAAACCTAGCTGTTGCCCTTGTACACACTCCATTTCGGGAAGAGCATACGTTACGATTCTTCGAGCTAATTTACCGGCAATTTGACGAATAAGTATTTCTTCATCGTTAAATGTCTTAACAACTGTTGTAAAACGTTCGTTTTCTTCCGATGCTTTTGGTTTCCATGCCACTACATAGGTGCCGGGATGATATTGCGAATACGAAACGGTACCATTAACCGGAATCCAATTTATATGAACATTTAGTGGTGACATGAAAATGGATATTTGTATTCGCTCATCATTAAAATATTCTTTTTCGAACGTTTTTTCAATTACCACTACTTTGCCATCGGCAGGAGCCAGTATTTGTCCGTGTTCGCAAAAAATTGCTCTATTGGGCACCCTAAAAAAATAGATGATGATAGCCCATAGAATTAAAGACGCAATTCCAATAACCAAATTTATCCAAAACCATTGTGGAGCAAAATACCTCAGCAAAAAATTGACTAATAACAAAAAAAGTCCTGAGAAACCGATAATCTTAAGTCCTTCGCGATGTATTTTTAACCAAAATATTTTTTTTGCGTTCTCGTCCATGAAAATATTTTTACAAACTTACAGAATTACATTGATAATTGCAAATAAACAAAAGCTACGGGTGCTGATAGCAAAACACTATCAAAACGATCCAGCACTCCGCCATGTCCGGGAATAAGATAACCCGAATCTTTAATATCGAGTGTGCGTTTAAACAACGACTCCACCAAATCGCCCATAGTACTAGAAAAAACGATAAGAGCCGCTAAGGTCATCCAATTATACCACGCTAAAATGTGAAACACATTGGGAAAAAAGAACGATAAAGCAATGGTAACAAGTCCTCCACCAATTGCTCCCTCCCATGATTTTTTGGGTGAAATTCGTTCAAAGAGCCTGTGCTTGCCAAACGAAACTCCAAATAGATAAGCAAACGAATCGTACATCCAAATAATGGTGAAAAAACCTAATATGATAAAAGGCGAATAAATTATTTTTCTTTCCGGATTAAAAAACAACACATCGCTTACAAAACCTTCATAATTTTGAATATCGATATTATTAATGTTTAACAAATCTTGGCGCTCAATAAAAACCAAGTTATTTAAAAGAGCAATGGGAACTACAATATAAATAATAGCCAATAAACTAAAAGCAATATTGTGTATTGGTTTTTTATGGTAACGATACAATTCGCCAACAAATAAAAAGAAAATAAGCGGAATTAAAATAATAAAAAGCCAATTTCTATCTAAAACTTTAAGACTAATAAAAAATTGAAGAGTAAAAATGGTTAATCCAATACATAATACATATAAAAAAGGAATGTTAATTCTTAGCTTTTTGCCCATTAAATAAAATTCGTATAAAGCAATGGTTATTATTATGGACATCAATAAATAAAAGGTAATGCTACCAACATATAGCATTCCTATCATTATCAATAAAAAAACGATTCCGCTTAAGGAGCGTTGTAATAAATTATTCCAAGCTAACATCTATTCCTTTTAAAACAGTTTTTGCTTCGCTAATTTTTTCAACCGGCACATACACTTCATAATCACCAATTAAGAATGAACTATCTTTTTTATTAATAACTGTAAACTGAATTTTAGCTTCAGATAATTCATTTTTTATTTTTTCTAACTTTATTTCATCATTACATTGAAGTAATAAAGCCCAATTTTCGTTAGTTTTGTTCATCTTTATGGTTATTTAAGTTTTGTTCATTCAATTCTATTGCACTTTTTTCAGGTACATTTTTTTCAATTATATTTTCAGGATTTGAAGTAAAAGGTCTTTTGCCAAAAATTGCTTCTACGTCTTCGGTAAAAATAACCTCCTTTTCAAGCAATAAATTTGCTAATTTTTCAAGTCCTTCTTTATGTTCTGTGAGAAGTTGCTTAGCTCTTTCATACTGCTGATGTATCGTCTTTTTTACCTCTTGATCTATAATTTCGGCGGTTTTTTCGCTATAGGGTTTAGAGAACATAAATTCCGATTGACCTGTACTGTCGAAAAAACTTACGTTTCCAATCGCATCGCTCATGCCAAAATAAGCAACCATAGCATACACCTGTTTCGACACACGCTCCAAATCGTTCAATGCACCGGTTGATACTTTGCCAAATGTAATTTCCTCTGATGCTCTACCTCCAAGGGTTGCACATATTTCGTCAAAAAGCTGTTCTTTATTGGACAATTGACGTTCCTCCGGTAAGTACCAAGCTGCACCAAGGCTTTTGCCACGAGGAATGATGGTAACTTTAACCAAAGGATTGGCATATTTGCAAAACCAACTCACTGTAGCGTGCCCTGCTTCGTGAAATGCAATTACTTTTTTCTCGTCTATGGTAATAACTTTATTTTTGCGTTCCAAACCTCCAACTATTCGATCTATTGCATCCAAAAAGTCTTGTTTTTCGACCAACTTTTTCTCTTTACGGGCTGCAATTAACGCTGCTTCATTACATATATTTGCAATATCGGCACCGCTAAATCCGGGTGTTTGTCGGGCTAAGAACGAAATATCTAATTTTGGATCATATTTTAACGGTTTTAGATGTACTTTAAAAATTTCTTCTCTTTCTTTCAGTTCGGGCAATTCAACATGAATTTGTCTATCAAATCGACCTGCACGAACCAATGCTTTATCGAGCATATCGGCTCGGTTAGTTGCAGCTAAAATAATTACACCCGAATTGCTGTCAAAGCCATCCATTTCTGTAAGCAACTGATTGAGTGTATTTTCGCGCTCATCATTGGAACCGAAATTCGGATTTTTTCCACGAGCTCTCCCAACTGCATCAATTTCATCAATAAAAACAATACAGGGGGCTTTTTCTTTTGCCTGTCGGAATAAATCTCTTACTCTCGAAGCACCAACTCCCACAAACATTTCGACAAAATCGGAACCGCTAATAGAGAAAAACGGCACATTTGCTTCGCCTGCCACCGCTTTTGCAAGTAACGTTTTACCGGTGCCCGGAGGTCCTATAAGCAATGCACCTTTTGGAATTTTTCCACCTAATTCGGTATATTTTTTTGGATTTTTTAGAAATTCAACGATTTCCTGCAATTCTATTTTGGCTTCATCTAAACCTGCTACATCATTAAAATTGGTTTTTACCATCGATTCTTTGTCAAAAACCTTCGCTTTTGATTTTCCGATGTTAAAAATTTGACTTCCTCCACCTGCACCACCTCCGGCCATTTTCCGGAAAATAAAGATCCAAACTACAATTAGTAATAGTGGGAAAATAAGCCATGATAACAAGTCCCCCCATACATCTTTTCGAGTTTCTGTTTTTATAATTACACGCTGATTAGGAGGAATATCGGTTTGAATTTTATCGAGATTTTCCTGAAAAGCATCTATAGAAAGAATCGTTAAATAATATTGTGGAATTCCATATTTCAATCCTTTTTCTTTGAGCTTTATATATTTTTCGCTATTAATAGATTGAGCTCTTAAGTAAATTTCTGCTGTTTCTTTATTTACAATTACAATTTTTTCGACATCGTTTGCCGAAACCATTTCTTTGAGTTTATAAAAATCGATTTCTTCGGGTTTTCCACCAAAATCATAAAATTGCAGGATAATGAAACCCGCCAGTATCAACATGTAAATCCAATAAATATTGAATTTAAATTTGGGGAATTTATTTAATTTTTTGTCTTCCATTTTACACTACATTTTTAGGCTTTACTATAGCTGCATCTGCCCAAAGCTTTTCTAATTCGTAATATTCTCTCGCTTGTGTTTGCATTACATGTACAACAATGTTTACGTAATCAAGTATTACCCAATATGAATTTTGCTTTCCTTCAACTGAAAAAGGAGCATCGTTTAGTTCTTTTTTCGTCTTAACCTGAATATTTTCAACAATGCTTTCAATTTGTATTGTTGTATCGGCATGGCAGATTACAAAATAGTCACAAACTCGGGTTTCAAAGGGGGTTAAATCTAAAGCGACAATGTTTTGTGCTTTTTTTTCATCAGCTGCTTCAATTATAATGTTTAAAAGTTCTTGAGCAGTTTTTTTATCTTTACAAATTCTTTTAGCCATAGCAAATTTTAGAACCGCAAAGTTAATAATTTTTTCCGAAAGATTTTTATTAAAAAATTGATTAATACCTATACATTATATTGAAATTATACTCTACCTTTACATCACTTTTTAAACATCCATTCATTAATTTAATAAACTGATAAACAAACATATATAATCATGAGTAAAGTAAAAAATACCCTTGAACTTGAAAGTGCAGTAGTTAAATTTGTTGGTGATTCCGGTGACGGGATGCAACTTATCGGAACGTTATTTGCCGATACTACTGCTTACGATGGAAATGACCTAACCACATTTCCGGATTACCCTGCAGAAATACGTCCTCCACAAAATACGATTGCCGGAGTTTCGGGTTTTCAAGTACATTTTGGAAGCAAAAAAATATTAACTTTCGGCGAAAAGCTCGATTTATTGGTTGCATTAAATCCGGCCTCACTAAAATCGAACCTTAAATGGACTAAAAAAGACACCATTATTTTAGTTGATTCAGATGCTTTTGACGAAGGAGCACTTGAAAAATCGGGATATTCCTCTAATCCCCTAACTGATGGAAGTCTAAAAGACAGAAAACTTATAGCCGTTCCGGTAACAACTCTTATAAAAGAAAAAACCGCATCTTTAGGAGTTGACAATAAAACAGCGTTGCGTAGCAGAAATATGCTGATGCTTGGCTTAACTCTTAGAATTTTCAGTAAAAAAACGGACTATTGCGAACGCTATATTGACAAAAAATTTGGAAACAAAGGGAATGTTGCCGAATTAAACAAAATGGTTGTAAAGCTGGGTTATGAATACTTAGACCACGTAAATGGAGAACAATATTCGCTTTATGTAGCTCCTGCTAAGCTCGAAAAAGGTAAATATAGAAATATCCATGGAAATACAGCAACAGCATGGGGACTTATGGCAGCTGCCGAACGCGCTAATATGCAATTATACTTAGGCTCTTATCCTATTACACCTGCAACTGAAATATTGATGGAACTTGCTAAACACAAATCATTAGGAGTAAAAGTGGTTCAAGCCGAAGACGAAATTGCAGGCATTACATCCGCTATTGGAGCAAGCTTTGCCGGAGCTATGGCAGCAACTACAACATCCGGTCCAGGCTTGTCGTTGAAAAGCGAGGCATTGGGACTTGCCGTAATTACTGAACTCCCCTTAGTCGTAGTAAATGTTCAACGTGGTGGTCCATCAACCGGACTTCCTACCAAATCGGAACAAGCAGACTTAGTTCAAGCATTATACGGTAGAAATGGTGAAGCACCTATGTTAGTAATGGCAGCCGACTCACCTGCCGATTGCTTTTATTCGGCCTTTATGGCAGCTAAACTTAGCGTAGAACATATGACCCCTTGCATACTTTTAACAGATGGTTCGTTAGGAAATGGCTCAGAACTTTTCAAAATTCCTGAAATGAACTCCCTGCCAACTATTAAGCCGCCTTATGCACAACCCAATACAAAATACCAACCCTACGAACGAAACCCTGAAACCTTAGCTCGTTATTGGGCTGTACCCGGAACTGAAGGCTTACGCCATAGAATTGGCGGACTTGAAAAAGAAAATGTAACAGGAATTGTAAGTACTGATCCCGACAACCACGAACTTATGGTTAAATTACGTGCTGAGAAAGTTCAACGTATTGCTAATTATATACCCGAACAAGAAGTTTTCGGTGAAGCAGAAGGCGATTTATTAGTCGTTAGCTGGGGTGGCACAAAGGGCGTTGTTCGCTCTTCGGTAATCGAAATGCAAAAAGAAGGTAAAAAAGTAAGCCATGCTCATTTTCGTTATATCATGCCTTTACCTAAAAATACAGAACATATATTCTCTAAATTCAAAAAAATAATTGTTTGCGAATTAAACAGTGGTCAATTTGTTGGTTATTTAAGAGCAACCTTACCTCAGTTTAACTATTATCAAGCAAACAAAGTACAATCATTACCTTTCTTTATTGACGAATTAAAAGAAAAATATTTTAAATTATTGGAGGACTAAACTATGTCACCTATCATAAATAGTATCGAACGTTCAAATGTTGAACTTACAAAAGAAGATTTCGTAAGCGGTTTACCGGTAAAATGGTGTCCGGGTTGTGGTGCTCACGCAATATTAGCAGCTGTAGAAAATGTTTTTCCGAAAATTGGATACAAAAAAGAAAACTTCACTATTGTATCGGGTATTGGCTGCTCATCACGTTTCCCGTATTATGTAAACACCTATGGTTTTCATGGTATTCACGGGCGTGCACATGCTATTGCTACCGGCGTAAAAGTTGCCAATCCCAAGCTTAGTGTTTGGATAGCTACCGGCGATGGCGATTCCATGGCTATTGGCGGAAATCACTTTATACACCTCATTCGCAGAAATGTAGATGTTAATGTAATATTGTTCAACAATATGATTTATGGTTTAACCAAAGGTCAATATTCACCAACAACACCCATGGGTTCCGTAACGAAAACATCTCCCTACGGAACCATTGAACATCCCTTTAATACCGGCGAATTGGTTATGGGTGCTCAAGGAACATTTTTTGCTCGCGTTCCGGACAACAACGTAAAACTTATGACCGAAGTGATGTTTGAAGCCGCTAAACACGATGGCACATCGATTGTTGAAGTATTTCAAAATTGCGTTATCTTCAACGATAAAGTTCATGCTCAGATCACTTCTAAAGAATATAAAGACGAAAACCAGGTTATTCTTAAAAATGGTGAACCCATTATTTTTGGAGCAAATAAAGATAAAGGCATTCGTCTTAAAGGGACACGCTTAGAAGTTGTTAAAATTGGCGAAAACGGTATAACTGAAGACGATTTATTGGTTCACGACCAGTATCAACAAGATCCGGGTATTCATTTAATGCTTGCAAAAATGGCTCCGCCACATTTTCCCGTAGCAATGGGTGTTATTCGTTCGGCCATGTATCCAACATACGATGACCTTGTTGAAATGCAAATTGATGAAGCAAAAAAAACAAGCAAAATTCAATCTATGAACGATTTATTAAATAGTGGCGACACTTTTGAAATAAAATAATCGTATTCAAACTTAACATTATAATATTAAGAGGCTGTCATTTTAGGCAGCCTCTTTTTTTATTATTGAATGGTATCACTCTTCTACTTCACTCAGAGCAATTTGTATTGTATTTTGTAATGTTCGAAGTATTTTTAACAGCTTTATAATTTTTTTACTCTTTTTATTTAGAATCGATAAAAATAATTTGTAGCTTTACAAAAATTTTATCATTATGTCAACCGAAGATGTATTAAGCACAGTAAAAGACTTGTTTACCAATTACTTAGAACGAAAAGGGCATCGAAAAACTCCTGAGCGTTATTCAATATTAGAAGAAATTTATCTTCAGCCATCACATTTTGATATAGAAAGCCTGTATATATTTATGAAAAACAAAGGTTATTCTATCAGTAGAGCTACCTTATATAATACGATTGAATTGCTGCTTGACAGCAACTTAGTTATTCGTCATCAATTCGGAAAAAATCTCTCTCAATTTGAAAAGGCTTTTGGAGCCAAACAACACGACCACTTAATTTGCATACGTTGTGGAAAAATAGTTGAATTTTGTAATCCACGATTACACGAAATTATTCATTCTTCGGCTGAATTTAATAAATTCAAACCATCCTTTCATTCGTTGTACATATACGGGCTTTGCGATAAATGCTCAAAAACAAGCATTTAGAAGTCATTCCCCTTCGTCAATATCTGGGATATAATTCGTTGATGTTACTTTGAATTCTGTACGTCTGTTTAATTGATTCGCAATATCTTTTTGTTCTTGTGAAGCTAAGCCATTGATATATTGTTCGGTCAATACGGTACCTTCGGGCAATCCGGTAACCTGTGCTATATGAGGAGTAATCGTCTTCGGAACATTTTTACCATAACCTTTTGCCGTTAATCGATCTTTGGGGATTCCTTTCTCTATCAAATAATCAATTACTGACTGAGCACGACGTTGAGAAAGTATTATGTTGCTAAGCGAATCGCCAACCATATCGGTATGAGAAGCCAGCTCTATGGTAATATTTGGATTAGCATGTAAAATATCTATAAGTTTATTTAGCTCTTTTTTCGATTCGGGTCTAAGTTCCCATTTTCCGAAATCGTAGTATATGTTTTCGACCTCAACCGGATTAGAAATATTTGCAAGGCGAATTACATCGGTAAACGTTTTACTATCTGCCAATTCGGCTGTTGTTATTTTACCTTTTTGATTTAAATAACCTTCTTTTTTTGCCAAATAAATATAATCGGTATGCGGATTTAGTTTGTATTTAAAGCTTCCATCATCGAGTGTAGTAATATCTAAATCGGTTCCGTCGCTTCCAACAATTCTTACTTTTGCACCTTTTAAGGGTTTATCGGTGGTTGCATCGCGAACAATTCCTTGCAGTACAAATTCCATCGGAGGCAGGTAAAACGAATAAATATCATCTTTTCCTCTACCGCCTTTTCGAGTGGAGCTAAACAATCCTTCTTCAGCATTTTTCTTAAAAATGATGGCAAAATCATCGGCCGATGAATTGATGGGGAAACGCATATTTTCTACCACCCACTCTCCATCTTCATTTTTAGTTGCTTTAAAGATATCCAAGCCTCCCATTCCCGGATGTCCGTTGGATGCAAAATATAAAATTCCGTTATCTCTGATGTATGGATAAAGTTCTTCGCCGGAAGTATTTATATTCATTCCCAAATTTACAGGGTTAGAAAATGGTTTCGACTTAGAGGTCCGCGTAGCCATGTAGATATCATTGCCTCCAAAACCTCCGGGCATATTTGAAACAAAATACATGGTAAGTCCATCAGCTGAAATACTTGGATGTCCAAAATTTACACTGTCGCTACCCAACGGTACCACCTCACAAGTTGTCCAGTCGTCTCCGGCTGGACGCGTTGCTTTATAAATTTTACAACCCAATTTTATCCCACGTACTATATGGCAACGTGTAAAATATAATTCATTGAAATTATTGGTAAACGCAGGTGTTCCATCGTCATTGGCAGAATTAACCGTATCGCTTATGGAAACCGGTTTTTCCCATTGGTTTTTCTTATTAAATGTTGATTCAAAAATATCGGTAAATATGGTACCGGTTACGGGGTTTATTTTTTCGCCATGCGAACCAACCCTACTACTGGTAAAATAAACATTTGTGTAATCTTCGTTTGCAAAAGCAGCAGCAAAATCACCTTCTTTCGAATTAAGTTCCTTTTTATTTTCAATGACATAGCGCGTTGGATATTCCATCCATTCAGCAGCCATACTGCATGATTTATAACCCATTTGAGCGTATTGATCATCGGGTTTATACTTCAGATATTCTTTATATTGATTAGCAGCATCGGCATACTTTTCGTTAATTTTAAGCATATCGGCATAATACAAAATGGCGATGGGTTCATGATAGCCTTTCTGAATAGCTTTTAAATAAGATGCCTCAGCTTTAACAACATCGTTTATATAACGGTAACACTCAGCAATACGAAATTGTATGTAGGCTTTTTCATATTTGTTTTGACTTTCCTTTAAATTATCTTTATATAAATTCAGCGCTTTAAAGTATTCGTGAGTAGAAAACGCGATGTCTGCTTTTTTTGTTAATTTGCTGTAAAAATCTTCTTGCTGTGCACCGGCATGAAAGTATAAAAAACCTATCACAAGAATAAATACAAACTTCTTCATTTCAAAATTTAAAACGTTAAATGTGCTAAACGGAAAAAGGACAAAAATAGTATTTTAACAGGCAAGATAATTACGTTGTGGTTAATTTGATGAGCTACGAACAATAATTTTTTCTTCGTAGGTTTCATTATTTTTGAGAATTAAAGCACCATACCCTTTGAGTGTATCGTAATGATTCCAGCTTATTTGTTTTTTGTACCAAGCATAAACACTATAAATGCTTTCGTATTTAAACTCATGAGTAGTTTTACCGGAGCCATCTGTTATTTTAACATCATATAATTTTTTTTCGTCCGGGTCGAAATATCCTACCGAAGGGTAATTTGTGCTGTAAAGCGTAGGGTCTGAATAAACCTTAACCGTTGCCCCAACCATTGGATGACCTTGTTCGTCCACAACTAAAACCGTGGCTTTAGGAGGTTTTTCTTTTTTGCATTTAGATGCAGTTGTTGCTACAAATAAAGCAATTAAAGCCAAAAGAACGATACTTTTATTCATATTTTATCTCAATATTAGCGTTTTAGTAATTTCTTCGTCTTCTTTTAGAATAATCATTCCCGTTGCTTGTCGAGTAACCGGATTTCCAAATTCAGCTTTTACGTTAAAAATAGCTTCGTTTTTAAACTCAAAACGAGCCTGTCCACTGGCATCTGTTGTTTCTTTTAAGTTTAAAACTTTATCATTTGGATCTACATAACTGCCATTGGGTTGAGCATAAACTGTAACGTTAACGTTTGCCATTGGTTTATATGAAGTGTCGAGTGTAATAATAACAGCCTTTGGTGGGTTTGGTTTACGACAAGAAAACGATAATCCTCCCAACAAAAGAATGAATGATATAAAAATCAGATGTTTCATAAAAAACTGTACAATTATACAATATTTTTTATTGAAATGCAAATTTTTGATGAATGATTTACCAATTCAATACCCAACCCGAATATGAAGGATTTTTTGTTTTAAATTCGTCTAAAGCATGTTGAGCATCGGTACGATTTTCATAACTACCTAATGCAACCCTACGTTTACCATCACTGTTCAATACCAATCCATCTACATTTATAGCCTTTAGAGAGGCTAAAAAGTCGTTAACCTGCTTTTCATTTGCAAATGACCCAACGATAACAAAGTATTTGTGCTGAGGTGAAGAAATAATTTCTTTTTGATTTATGCTTTTATTTTCTTCGTTACCAACCGTTGTTTTTTCTTCCTTTTTTACCGACTCTTCGTTCTTTATCTGTTCCTTAGAATTCATTTGCAACGCCACCTTAAAATTTGTTAAGGTGTCAATGGAATTAGAAATATCCTGAGGATTGTCAATAAACTGATGTAGTTTTATTTTTTGAACAATAGAAGCTGATTGACTTTGATTTAAACGATAGTTGTTTATTTTGGATGGCAACAATGCTAACGTCAAAGCCAATGGCACTAAAACCAATGTTTTTACAACAGTACTAAAATGCTTTGATGCGGTTAATGTAGGATATGAAAAAACCACACCTCTATCGTTGCTATAATCATTCAATGTAAGATTTTGTAATCCGAAATATTCGGGGAAAACATTGGCTTGCCAAATCGACTCAAAACGGATTACATCTTTCTGTAAAACGAACAAACCCAACTGATCCAATTTTACATTACCCCACTGATACAATTGAGCATTCCAGCGTACTATATACGTTGAAATTTCATGTAATGCATCCAAATACGAGCATTTAAATTCTTTTGAAAGTTGAATAGCCAATACACCGTCGTTATTTTTTATGCGTGCATTGAATAAAAGTTGATAACCCGGAGCATAAAATATTTGTTTCTGAGCATCCCAACGAGCAGCAGTAGGTTGTAAAAAAAATGCTCCCCATTCAGGAATTATAACAAACCCATCGCGCTTAACTATTTCATGTATAGTGTGAATAAGATTTTTTTCCGAAATCAAGTTCATGACACAAAAATATAGGATTTATTTCCTATAACCGAAAAAGAAAGTCGAGAGTTATAAACAAGAAATGAACATTTTTTATCAACAATTGTTCATATTGACATCGGTGCTTGATACTAACTCGTATAAAAGCAATTGGATGGCCTCCTGTAAAGAAATGCCTTTTGTAATGGGCTTCCCTTTTCTGTAAAGAATAACTTTATTGTTACCGGCACCGACAAAACCATAATCTGCATCCTGCATCTCGCCGGGACCATTCACAACACAGCCCATGACGGCAATTTTAAAGCCTTTGAATTTCTGCGTTGCTGCTTTTACTTCCCTTGCTGCTTTTTCAATATCAAACTGAGTTCTGCTACACGATGGACAAGAAATATATTCGTTCCCGGTTCGTCGTACGCCGGTTACCTGTAACATGGCTTTTACCATTTGCTCTGCCAGCTCTGATTCGTTTTCAGGACATTCAAAAACAATCCCATCTATCAAACCTTCGGTAAACAAATTCCCACATATCAGGGAAAATCGAATCAGTTGACTCTGAACATCTGCTTTCACCTTAAAAACCAAACAAACAGGTTTTTCCGATTCAATATTTTCATATACCTTTCGTCTAATGTCAAACACATTATCAGATTCAGAAATATCAACCCTGCTTATTTCTTCTGTCTTTTGAAATGTTAGCTCCCATGCTTCCGGTACTTTTTCATTTCCCGATAAAATCAGATATGGAATTGGATTTTCACCGCCAATCAATGCATTCACTAGGTGTGTAGTACGTCTTTTATATACAAATGGCTGATGCTTCCATTCATTTTGCGAATAAGCACTAACTTTAAAATTATTTATCTGGTTAACAATCTCTTTTGCCACCGGAATTTCTTTTTCCGGAGCTTCTGTCAATGAGACTCTCACCGTATCGCCGATTCCATCGCAAAGTAAGCTTCCAATTCCAATGGCGGATTTAACTCTTCCTTCCAGATCCAATCCTGCTTCTGTTACACCAACATGAATCGGGTAATGCCAATCACGCTTTGCCATTTCCTCAACAAAAAGACGATTCGCATAGATTGTATTATGTATATCGCTGGCTTTTAGCGAAATAATAAGTTTCTGAAAATCTTCTGCCAAGCAAATTTCTATAAATTCAACCGCCGATTGTACCATGGCAAGCGGTGTATTTCCGTATTTATTTACCATACGCCATGATAGCGAAGCAAAATTGATCCCGATACGAATGGCCGTACCATGTTGTTTGCATAGTTGAAGTAACGGAGCTATTCTCTTACGAATATCCTGCAATTCCTGTTGTTCTTCTTCTTGTGAATATTTTTTTGCCTGTGCCGACTTGGAGCGATTAACATAATTTCCGGGATTGATACGAACTTTATCAACATAAGGAGCAATGGCTTGAGCCAAAGACGGGTTAAAATGAATATCAGCAATAACCGGAATAAGTATATTTTCAGACACTAATCGCTGCTTTATCTGCTTAAGTGCTTCCACATCTGCCTGACCTGGAACCGAAACCCTCACTAAATCTGCACCGGCTTTATAAATACGCAAAATCTGATTATACGTTGCTTCAATGTCAGCAGTGTTTGTATTGGTCATGGTTTGAACACGGATGGGATTTTGCCCGCCTATACCTATGTTTCCGACTTTTATTTCGTTTGTAGGATAACGTTTATAATCAATAAAAGAAATAAATCGAGTATTCATATCAGCTATTTATAAAAGCCTTGATGAGTGATAGAACTTCATCTTTTTGCTCCATCATACTCATATGACCGGAGCTTGACATCAAATATTTCTTTACATTCGGATTTGTCAGGTTAAACTTTTCAGCCATTTCATAATTAAAAAGCTGGTCGTATTTGCCATAAATCCATAGAACCGGAAAATTAACCGAGTTTATCAGCTGTGTTTTATCTTTTCTGTTTGCCATTGCCCGTAAGCAAGCTATCATTCCTTCTTCGCTCATCGATTCGGCAAGTTTTCGACTTAACGAAAAATATTTTTCATCGTTAAATGATGGTGCATAAAGCTTGGGAATAAATGTTTGTAAAAGCAATGATTTTTTCCCTGCTTTTACAATTTCTACCTCTTGCATTCTTGCTTTTTTCTTTTCGTCATTATCGGCAAAGGGATGAGAATGCAATAAAACTAAACCTTTAAAAATTTCAGGATGCATATCGGCCAGAGCCAACGCAACATAACCTCCCATAGAATGAGCAACGAAAAAGGCGTTCTGAATTTTCATTTCTGTCAATGTATTATAAACAGACAAAGCCATGCTTTCAATACTTTGCTCAGGCTGAACGGGACTCAAACCACATCCCGGTAAATCAATGCATGTTACCTGATTTTTAATGAAAGATGCTGAAAAATCTTTCCATAGCTCTTTGTTTTCGAGATAACCGTGTAAAAAAACCAACGGCACACCACTGCCATTAATTGAATACGACAACAACATACTTTATTTTGCTTTACATGCACTTTTAACAGTTTCTTCTACTTCTTCCGGAGTTATAGGTATTCGATTATTTCCCATAATACGGCATCCGGTTTCGGTAATCAAAATATCATCTTCAAGCCTTATTCCGCCAAATCCTTTATATGTTTCAACTTTATCATAATCAATAAATTGCTCAAATTTGTGTTCAGCTTTCCACATATCAATTAAAGCCGGAATGAAATAAATACCGGGTTCAACAGTTAATACAAAACCGGGTTGAAGTTTCTTTGCCAAACGCAAATAGGCTAAACCAAACTGATCGCTGCGTTGTACAGTTTCATCATATCCAACATAATTTTCGCCAATATCTTCCATGTCGTGCACATCGAGTCCCATCATATGTCCCAAACCATGAGGATAGAATAAAGCATGAGCACCTTGAGCTACAGCGTTTTCAATATCTCCCTTCATCAAACCTAATGCTTTTAAACCTTCTGCTACTATTTTAGCTGAAGCTAAATGAACATCACGATAAAAAACTCCGGGCTTGCTCATTGCAATTGCAGTATTATTCGCTTTCAATACAATTTCATATATTTCACGCTGCTTTTGTGAAAAATCACCACCAACCGGTATGGTACGAGTGTTATCGGTTGCATAACCCATATTCGACTCAAAGCCTGCATCGCAAAGCAATAAATCGCCCTTCTTTAAAATATTGTTGTGATGGTGGTTGTGTAAAATTTCGCCGTGCTTAGACAATATAACGGGGAACGAAACTCTTGCACCGTATTGTAATGCAATGCCCTCAATGGCTCCTGCTATTTTCTGCTCGTGCATTCCTTCCTGAGCCATTTTCATAGCAGTTACATGCATTTCATAGCCAAATGCCATAATTTCGTCTAAATGTGCAATTTCGTCTGCATCTTTAACAGAGCGAAGAAGTGCTATTGCTTTTGACAATTCTACCGAAGAGTTTTCTTTTAACTTTGCCAACGGCATTTTTAACGATTCGGATATATATATCTTATTTGCATTGCGATATGGCGGAGTAAAGTGAATTTTACGTGATGAAAACGTTTCCAAATCCTTCGCTAATTCTGCAAAAGGTTTAACATGTTCTATACCCGACAACGCTGCCAAATCTTTTATCGAAGGCAAATGTCCCATCCAAATAACATCTTCAATATCAATATCATCGCCATATAACACCACATCATTTTTCTCGACGTCAATTAATGCAGCCAGATTTGGAATATCAAGGCCAATAAAATACAAAAACGAGCTATCTTGCCTAAACGAGTATGTATTTGCCGGATAATTTAAAGAAACTTCTTTATTGCCTAAAAGCAAAATAACACCTTGTTTTACTAACGACATCAGTTTTTGACGGCGTTCTACATATTTACTTTTTTCGAACATATTTTTGTGATTTAACGTTAAATTAACATAAAGTTTATACTTTTACAACATGTACAAATGTACTAAATTTATTTAAGATGAAGTTTCAAATTTATACTCCACAAAAAATTTCCCTTATCATTGCATTATTTGTAGTTGTAGTAATATCTTTATTTGAATTATTGATTAATGAACATTTTAAGGTTTTTTCGGAGTGGTACTTTATTCTTACCGAACTTGTATTGCTATTTGCAATTTCGTATTTTATCTCAATATATCTGATAAAAAAAATGCTTGTAAAAAGAATCATGCCTCTCTATTCCATTATTGATAAGCCGGACAGCGATGAATCATATATCAAATCATTGGACATTCTCAATAAAGCCAATGTAAAGGTTGCCAATTGGGCACTTCAAAAAAACAAAGAAATAGATAAGCTAAAAAGAAACGAAAAATTTCGTAGGGAATTCTTATCAAACGTATCGCACGAGTTAAAAACGCCCTTATTTTCTATTCAAGGCTATATCACTACTCTATTAGACGGCGGAATAGATGACCATACCGTAAACCGCAAATTTCTTGAAAAAGCAGATAAAAATATCAATCGCATGATTGCCATCATTCAAGATTTAGAAACGGTTTCGAACATTGAAAACGATGAGCTAAAGCTTGTTTACGAAGACTTTGATATGGTCGTTTTAATAAAAGAAATGTTTGAAATGCTGGAAAACAAAGCAAGCAAACGAAACATAAAATTTTACTTAATAAATCAAACAAAATCATTTATTGTACGAGCCGATAGACAACGAATAGCCGATGTTTTGTATAACCTTTTGCTTAACTCTATTAACTACGGTAAAGACAACGGCAAAACAAGTGTTTTTATTCACGATTTAGATCAAAAAATATTAATCGAAGTTTCTGACAACGGAATTGGCATTGAAGAAAAATATTTGTCGCGCATTTTTGAACGCTTCTTTAGAGTAGATAAAAGCAGAAGTCGCGATATTGGCGGAACAGGACTTGGCTTAGCCATTGTAAAACACATTCTCGAAGCACATCAGCAGCAAATATATGCCAAAAGCACTTTCGGCGTAGGAACATCGTTTAGTTTCACTTTAAATAAAGCCATATAACCATGAACGAAAAAATCAAAATTTTAGTAGTAGATGACGAACCGGATATAGTAGAAATGCTCTCTTACAACCTTATTCGCGAAGGATACGAAGTATTTACTGCATACAATGGCGAAGAAGCAATTATTAAAGCTCACGAACATAAACCAAAACTCATTTTACTGGACATTATGATGCCTAAACTGGATGGGATGCAGGTATGCGAGCAGTTACGCTCAAAACCCGAATTTGCAATCAACAAATGCATCATTGTTTTTCTTACAGCCCGTAGCGAAGATTATTCCCAAATTGCCGGATTAGAAGCCGGTGCCGACGATTATATTACTAAACCCATAAAGCCCAAAGTATTGTTAGCGCGTATTCAAAGTTTACTTCGCCGCTTCTCAACCGAACCATCGGATGAAACGCAAAAATTAATTTTCGACGATCTCGTTATAGATATTGACAAACGACTTGTTTTTACAGAAGGGAAAGAAATAAAATTACCAAGAAAAGAATTTGATTTGCTGGTATTATTAGCTTCAAAACCCGGTCAGGTGATTTCAAGAGAAAGTATCTACACAAAAGTTTGGGGCAACGATGTTGTTGTTGGCGACAGAACCATTGATGTTCATATCAGAAAGCTACGCGAGAAAGTTGGTGAAAAATATATTGACACTATTAAAGGTGTGGGTTATAAGTTTTTACACTAAGCTATGCTTTTTTCAAATCATAAATCAAACTTTACTTTTTCAACTGCAAAGGCATTCTTTTTCTGAATTCTGACTTCTCCCGAAGCCACGGGAATTCGTTATTCTATTGTTCATACTTCAAAGAGAATGGAGTTTTGAGAGCATCCTTCGACGGGCTCAGGATGACAAAGAGAAGTGTTTTTAATTTCTTACTTCTGAATTCTGGCTTCCCTATTCCTTCACCCATTTCCCTTGCGAAACGATATTATTTCCCTGCCGCAAGCGATAAAAATACAAGCCGCTTTTTAGCTCATTTGTGTTCAAATTAAGGCGGTCAGAATCAAATTGTTCTTCTTTGCAAAGCACACCAACGGAGTTATACAGCTCAAAAGTGGTAGTTTTAATGTTTTCCGGAATTAAAACATTAAGTTCGCTTGAGCCGGGGTTGGGATAAA
>DAOOWN010000057.1:0-18685 GCA_035371305.1 Bacteroidales bacterium | reverse complement strand
CAATACATTCCTTGCTCTTCACTTTCTACTGTTCTTTCCTGTAATGATTTGATAATGGTCTTTGCCGTTTCTATATCAGCAGCTCGATATAGCGTTAATGCAATCATTCCCTGCATATATTCCGACATGTTTATCCAATATTTTTTAGCCTGGCCATAGTAGTATTTATATGCTTCGGTTTGCAGAAATTCTTTATGCTTATTTAAATAAAAACTACGTGCATATAAATAATGTGCCTGGAAATAGCTGATATGATATTTATCCATATCTTCTTTTTTCGTATATCGCTTTAATTCAATGTAATCTTTTTCAATCTGACGATCGAGGTATTCTACTGCTTTGCCCATAGCGCTTTCGAGTTGCGATTCGACATTGTACGACTTGTCCAAACGACCATTTGAAGCTACTATATACTGTGTAATGTAACGACTTTCGGGCATACCGGGGAACCAACTCCATGAGCCGTTTGCGTATTGATGTTTCAAAAGTTTATCGGCCGCTTGTTTCATTTCTCTGCGGATGCGTGCTTCGTCAAAATAAAGTGCAATATTTTGACGTTGAGTTGTTTCGTCTTGACTCTCTTCTACCCAAGGAGTTTCTGCCAAAACAGCCGATTTTAACTCTTCATTTTTTGTTAAAGGAGAATTTAACGGATGATTTACCGTATCTTTTAACCATTCGTTGAACACATTTTTAAAATTTGGAATGGTTGAAACAATGTACTGCGATAATTTGTTGGCATAATAACGGTTAAACAATTGCTCGTTGCATTCGAAAGGAAACGACCGCAAATATGGAATAGCCATAACTGCGTACCAAATGGGATTAGCGGTATATTCAAGTGTCATAGCCTCATTGGTTAACGTTGGGCTTTTTGATGCTTCTTTTATTCTTGAAAATTCAATGTGTTTTTGTTGCTTTCCACGCACATAAAAGGGTAACGACTCTGTAACCAGCATACGGTTAGGCAAAACAGGCAAAACGACTTCTTCACCATCGCTGAACTGTTGACCTTGAGCTGTTGTTGTAACTTTTGCAAGCGACAAATGCGAAGGAACAATAAAAGTAAATGAAACAACGCCTGTTCGTTTAGGTGCAATTACTAACTCTTGCGAAGAATTCAAAACAGAATTCTTTTCATTCAATAACGCATTGACAATATTTATTTTTACCGACACTTTTTGTTCTTTATCGCTTAAGTTATCCACTTTCACAAATAAAAGCAAACTATCTCCTTCGCGGAAGAAACGAGGCAATTGAGGTGTTACCATCAATTCTTTTTGAGTGATGCATTCTTGTTGTAAAAAGCCATATTTTAAGTCCTTAGAGTGAGCAAAAGCCATAAATTTCCACGTTGTAAGTGCTTCAGGTGCATTAAATGTAAAAACAACATTTCCTTGTTCGTCTGTTTTTAACTCGGGCATATAGAATGCTGTTTCGTTAAGATTTTTACGAACGGTCACTTCTTTTTCAGTATTTGCCTTATCTCCACCTGCCTGTAAAAAACCATCTACATCATTCTCAAGATTTTTATCTTTGCCGGAAACAGTTGTTTCAAGTTTTGTAACAGCAGGTAAAGCGGCTTTTTCTTCTACGGCATCATATACAACCTCACCCTCCGCTTCTTTTTTTGTTGTACTATCCATCATTCTTGAAGCGGCCATTTTTGCTCCTGCTCTTCCATTGCGGTATCCACTGTAATACGAATAATAAAACCCAAACCAATCTAATTCGGGATAAGTGATGGCAGGCAACGATGTTCCGTAATGGTATTGTTGGTAGCAATTACCTGATAACGAAGAAAACTGATCGGGTGAAAAATACATATTTTGATAGTAAAATGGATAGGGAGAAAAAGACCAATTATGCTTAACAAAAGCATCCAACGATTTGTCGTACATGGATGCCAATACCTCAGCCGTAACTCTTTCACCTTTTGGACCGGTAATTTTGAGTTTCCATGTTTCCTTTTGACCGGGATAAATTTTGGAGCGGAATGTTTCGGTCGAAACATTTAATTCCTTATTTGTATAAGGAACATAAAGCGATAGGGTTTTCTGATACACCCTATTATTTTGTATCATCAATAAAGATATATATATATTTCCACGATGCTGTTCTGTAATGGGAACTTCTATTACACTTTGTTGTTTGTTTTTTAACTCTACCCATCGATACGACTCAGGAGCATCAAAATACGAAACACCCATTAAAACATATGCTTGTTCAAAGGCACTCCCTAATACAATTTTAGCTGTTTCGCCGGGTTCAAACGCGTTTTTATTGGCGGTAACAAACAAAGCATCCGAATTTGCAATTATTTCATTTTTTTCGGAATAAATGGTAAAATATTCTTTATGATGAACTTTTTTGCCTTTAATATCGGTTGCTTCAAACTCTAACAAATATGCTCCGGGTTGCAATGTAGAGGCAACCGGCAGAACAACAGCCGTATCGGTTTTTGTATCAAAATTACCCGAATATAATGTCTGCAATTCTTTGTATTGATAAATAGAAATCGGATTTTCATATTCGTTACCCGGATAACGTTTTTCCCATTCTTCTTTACTGTACATCTTCTTATCGGGCAATGTCCACAATCTGTTTCGCAAGGCAATTTTTGGATTTTCGAGCTTAATTAGTTTATAACTTCCTTTTGCCTTAATTTTTATACCATTTGAATTTTCAGTAGTAAACTCAACTTTTTCGATTTTTTCTTTCGTGGTTAATTCATTAACGTTTACATTAAAAAATAAACTTACTGCTCCTACCGAAATCGTTAAAGATGAAGATTGTGTCTCGTTATTAACATCTGTAGCGTCAATATAAATTTGATAATCATAAAAACTACCCTCGTTCAATGAGTATTTATTGTCAGGGATAGCTTTAAATTTAACAAAAACATAGCCTGTGTCGTTGGTAGTAATTGTGCCATAAGCTATTTCCGTAGAAGGTGATTGTGGACGATAATACCAATACCAGTAACCCCTCCAGCGAGGTACACGCACAACACGGTATTTGACCGGAATATTTTGCAACGCAACTCCGGCATAGCTTTTTACATTTGCCTTTACCATTACCGAATCGCCGAGAACATATTCGGCATCGTTTGGCTCAATGGTAACGAAAAATTTAGGTCTTTTGTATTCTTCAACACGAATAACAGCGCTTCCTTCGCTGGTTTGAAGAGTAAAAACGCCATTTAACAATCCCTCCGGAATTTTAAAACTGCCATTAAAGGTACCAAAATCGTTGGTTGTTTTTTTATCGTCTGCAATTATTTGGTAATTAGCATCGCGAAAAGAAATATTTACCGGATAATTGACTGTAATATCTCTGTTTTTACCTTTTGTAGTTACAACAATTCCTTTATAATAAACTGTTTGTCCGGGTCTATAGATAGCCCTATCGGTAAATAAAGTAATTTGATGACGTTCGTAATCGTCGTATCGAGGATAATAATATGAATATAAACTTTGATTAGAAAACAGGGTTTCGTCATTTGACTTAACTTCTACATATATAGAACCATCCTGCTTTTTTCTAAAAGGGTCATTTTCGGTTAAAACCGTAACCATTCCATTTTCATCTGTTATATATGTATTCCCCTTTTGATATCGCTCTTTGGTCTGCCCATATACGTATTTATATAACGTAACTTTTGCTTGCGGTATCGGCTTACCGCTTAGCCTTTCTGTAACAACGACTTTGTATGTTCCGTCTTCCTGGCGATTGGTAACCAGTGCAATATTTGTTACTACCAATTTTTGATAACACCGTATGGCAGTACTTTTTTCGAAATTTGCATCATTCGAAACTAAAACAACATAATACCCCTGAGGCAATCCATCCAGTAATATTTCGGTGCTGTGTGTGTTGTAATCCTTATCCTCCGGCAAGTCCAGTTCTTTCGTATAAACATTTGCCGATATTTGATAAAGTTTAGAAATGAGTTTATCGCCGTATTCTCTATATATTAAATCCTGATAAGTTTGTTTATCAATGCTTCTAACAGTGATATATGCTTTTTTCACATTCGTATAGGTCAATTTTACAGCAAATGTTTTTTGAGGAATGGTTGCTTCCTCAATATCAAAAGTCATGGTTTGATTTTCGAGACCTTCTATAAAACTTTCTAAATGTTTTGTATATAGTGCCGTTGGATGACGTTGAATACCTTCTTTTGCAAGGTTGTAAGCTTTTATTTTGTATTCTTTATAAGCATAAGTACTGCTGTCTTGAAAGTTATAACCTTGCGATTGTTGCGACCACTGTAAACACAACTGGTAAACCACGGCATTGGAATAAGGAATTTGTTTATATTGACTTAAAAGCAATTCAAGCGCTTTAGTATAATACCTCTCTTTTTCCTGAAGAATGGTATTTCGATAAACAAACGACAACCGTTCTAAATCAGCATCTATAAAGGCATTGGGTTGATTATCATTTTTATGAAAACTTAAAATATCCTGTAAAATCTTAATTCCATAATATTGAAGCGACATGGTGTCGTTCGATTTTATTTGAAGTTTAATAAAATTATCTGCAGTTGAAAAATAGACGCTATCATCCAATTCAAAAGCATCGGTTGGTTTTGCAAGAGCTAATTCTTTGTTCGAAAAAAAATGAACAGCTCTAAAAGCAATAAAATCGTAAAGAGTTGGTCGTAATCCTTCCGTATTTTTAGCTTCTGTTAATATTTCTTTAAATTGCGATAAATTTGTTTTTTGAAGATTTTCTTTTTGTTCGAGAGCTTTCATATGATGCTTTATTACCACATCAACCAAGTGAGTTAAGCTCCACGAACGCATATCTTCACCTTCATCCGGAGAATACGTTCGGTTATAGAACCGGTAGCGGTTGTTTTGGTAATATTGCCAATATAAATCGGCACAAAGGCTGTGATATATTGCTGAATAAGGGAATGGAGCTTGATAGGCATCCTTGCTCATATCAGAAAGTATGGTTTCAAACGCATTTTCTTCAATTATGTTTCTATACTTCAATTGATAAATACGCGTCTTAACTACCTGAGCCACATTATTTTCAATTTTTGCATTTTTTTGTATTTCATTTACTATTTCCAACGCCGATTTTACCATGCCTTTGTTTTCGAGGCTATCAACTTTTTTCCATTGATTATGGTAATTGATTGGTTTTTGCTGAGAAAATGAAAAACCGGCTAACAACATAATTGTCAGCAATGAAAAAACATGTTTTAATGTCATAAAAAAATTATTTTTTGCAAAGCAAGTTAACACAAATTATGCCAACTGCAAAATTTTTTAATTCAAGCTTATATTAATAGAAAAAAGGCTATCTTTGTTCACATTAATATGATCATCATGATAAAATATTGTATTTCGTTATTGGCTATTTATTTTTATTTTTCATCTGTCGTATTGGGTCAAGTTGTAGAAAAAGAAAAAGATCTTCGGAAAATAAGCATTGACAGCTCACTAATCGGATGGAAAAAAGGAGGAATGTTTAATTTAACTTTTTCGCAAGTATCTCTAACAAATTGGGCAGCCGGAGGCGAAAACTCGGTTTCGGCCAACGTACTCTTCAATCTTTTTGCCAAATACAATAAAAAACGCTTAAGTTTCGAAAACAATTTAGATTTTGGCTTTGGTTTATTAAAACAATCGTCTGCCAAGTCAAGAAAAACAGACGATAAAATTGATTTTTCATCAAAATTTGGATACCTTATCCGCAATAATTCTTTTTTTGCAGCACTTTTAAATTTCAAAACTCAATCCATGCCGGGCTATAATTATCCTAACGACTCGGTTAAAATATCAAACTTTATGAGTCCTGCCTATTTACTTTTTGCAACCGGTTACGATTTTAAGAAAAAAGATATTTTTTCATGCTTTTTAGCCCCTGTTACCGGCAAAGTAACGTTTGTAAACGACCAAACACTTGCCAATAGTGGTGCATTTGGTGTTGAACCAGCTGTTTTCGACTCAATAGGAAATATTATTAAAAAAGGAAAAAAATCAAGAATTGAGTTTGGAGGATACATTAAAACCGTTTTAAACATCAAAATTGCCGAAAACATTAACTTAAATTCAAAATTAGAACTCTTTTCCAATTATTTTAAAAACCCTCAAAACATAGATGTTTACTGGGAAAATTTAATTGGCATGAAGATTAATAAATACTTAGCTGTGTCGATTAATACCGTTTTGATATACGATGACGATATTATGATTACCATTAAGGATAAAGCGGGAAATATAACCGGTCAAGGACCACGAACACAGTTTAAAGAAGTAGTAGGACTAGGTTTTTCTTATAAATTTTAAAACTATTTGGTATGAAAAAAACATTAAATGAATTTCGCAATTTTGCCATGAAAGGCAATGTGCTCGACTTAGCTGTTGCTGTAATTATTGGTGGAGCATTCGGAAAAATAGTCAGCTCGCTTGTTAACGACATTATCATGCCTCCCATCGGATTACTGTTAGGGAATGTTGATTTTAAAGACTTGAAGTGGGTAATGCAAGAAGCCCAACCGGCATTAATGGATGGCGAAAAAATGATTCAACCTGAGATTTCGGCTGTAAGTCTTAATTATGGAATGTTTATTCAAAACATTATCGATTTCTTAATCATCGCATTTGCCGTGTTCATTATTGTAAAATTAGCTGTTAAAATTCAGAAAAAGAAAGAAGCAGCACCAACCGAACCTCCTGCACCCTCGAAAGAAGAACAGTTACTAACCGAAATCCGCGATATACTGAAGAATAAGTAGTGCTCCAGTAAGCAGAGTTCACTTCTGTTTGACAGAACAACTTCCTTATAAGTGAATTAAAAACAGAATGTTGTAAAAATATTGTCTGTTATTTAATAATTCAGTAAGTTTGCAAAAAAAATATGCGAAACGTTGTACTGTTTTTTATATCTGCTCTCTTATTTGCTTGTTCAGACCATGCTATTTTCGATGAAAACACCAACCTCCCATCCAAAGCTTGGGACAGAAAAAACATTATCAGCTTTAAGGTTCCGATTAGCGATACCATTCATCCTTATAAAATATTTGTAAATATTCGTAATAACGGCAATTACTCACGATGCAATTTATATCTTTTTATTACCGTAATTTCTCCCAAAGGAGATGAAATAAAAGATACCGTTAATTGTATTTTAGCCGACGAAAAAGGCAAATGGTACGGCAAAAGCAATTTAGGAGATTTGTATTTCAATAAGTTTCTATATAAACCCAATGTTCGGTTTCCACACGCAGGCACTTATACCTTTAAGCTTGAACAAGCTATGCGATCAGAAATCATGAACAATATTGAAGATGTGGGCATTAGAATTGAACCTGTCGAATAAGCGTTATGAGTAGAAATAAAACAGCGCGTTTTGCTGAAATGCAAAACTTTAAAAATGTTTTTCAACCACCTATTGACAAAGAAGAATGTTTCCCGTTAAAAGGAAAATGGAAAGAATCCGTTTTTAAAAATTCATACCCTCTGATACTCGAATTGGGATGTGGAAAAGGCGAATATACAATAGGCTTAGGCAAAGCATTCACTCAAAACAATTACATTGGCGTTGATATTAAAGGAGCAAGAATGTACGTAGGTGCAAAAAAAGCCATTAATGAAAACATGAATAATGTAGCCTTTCTGAGAACTCGAATTGAACTCATAGAAAACTTCTTTGCTCCGGATGAAGTGGACGAAATATGGATCACCTTTCCCGACCCGCAACCAAAAATGAAATGGGCTAAAAAACGCTTAACGTCTTCGCATTTTATAAATAAATACCGAAATATCACCAGGCAAAATGCAGTGTTTCACTTAAAAACGGATAGCGTTTTTCTCTATCACTATACACTTGCACTTTTACAAAAAAACGAAGTCAATATTCTCTGCCATACTGATAATGTTTACGAAACGACTTTTTTAGATTCTATTTACAATATTAAAACACACTACGAAAATCTTTTTACTGCCCAAGGCTATAAAATAACATATATTAAATGGGAAAATCTTTTAAAAGAGACGATTGAATTAAGCCATGAAGAATACAAAAAAATTGAAGAACGCTATCTCTGATCCGCTTTTTCGTCAAGAATCTTTTTTCGAGCGGGTATATGAAATCGTACGACTTATTCCTTATGGCCGAGTATGTACATATGGTGCAATAGCAAGATTTTTAGGAGCATCTTCGTCTGCACGCATGGTTGGATGGGCAATGAACCAATCACATGGAATAAAACCACCCGTTCCTGCTCATAGAGTTGTTAACAGAAATGGATTGCTTACCGGCAAAGCACATTTTTCATCTTCGGACGAAATGGAACAATTACTTCGTTCTGAAGGAATAGAAGTTGAAAACAACCAAGTAAAAAATTTTTTAACATTTTTTTGGGACCCTAATACAGAATTAGTCTAAATAATATTTTGTAACTTTGCAAAAAAAAATTTATGCATCAAGAAATCAAAGAATGGCTTAAAGCAATCATTCATCCAGAGCTAAAACAAAATATTACCGATGCAGGTCTTATCAATAAAATTGAAATAAACGAAAAGCAAATTCGCGTTGTTTTGCTTTATAAAAAACCTGTCGATCCTTTTGCAAATACGATTAAACGTAATGCAGAAGAATTGCTAAAACTTAAAATTAAAAACAAAGAAATTATAGTCGAAAACCTCTTTCCCGAAGTTAAAACAAAAAAATACGAAGGATTAACAGCGGTTAAAAATATTGTTGCCATAGCCTCCGGCAAAGGTGGCGTTGGAAAATCAACGCTAACTGCCAATATAGCGGTGGCGTTAGCAATGAACGGTTATAAAGTGGGCTTACTCGATGGCGATGTTTATGGTCCATCCATACCAAAAATGTTCGGCATAGAAAACGAAAAACCTGAAGTAACAGTAGAAGAAGGCATCGAACTTATAAAACCCATTGAAAAATACGGAGTTAAGGTATTAAGCATTGGTTTCTTTGTTGACCCGAATCAGGCTCTTATATGGAGAGGATCCATGGCTACAAGTGCGTTAAAACAACTATTAGAACAAACCGAATGGGGCGAATTAGATGTTTTGCTTATTGACATGCCCCCCGGAACAGGCGATATTCATCTTACACTTGTTCAAACAGTAGCTGTAACCGGAGTTGCCATTGTTACGACTCCTCAGGAAGTGGCAATTGCCGATGTTATAAAGGGCATAAGCATGTTTCGCAATCCCTCCATCAATGTACCGGTTTTGGGAATTATCGAAAACATGTCGTGGTTTACACCTGCTGAACTTCCCGAAAATAAGTATTATATTTTTGGCAAAGGTGGCGGAGAACGCATGGCAAAACAATTCAATGTGCCGTTATTAGGACAAATCCCATTGGTTCAAAGTATTTGCGAATCGGGCGATAAAGGCAAACCTATTGTAAATGCTCATAGCATTGAAGCAGAAGCATTCAGAACCTTGTGCAATAATCTTTTAACCTCACTCGAAGAACGAAATAAAATGGAACCTACTAAAAAAGTTGAAATAACACATAAATAATAAAAGTATATGAACAAACAAGAAATTGATCAAAAAGTTGCTGAAATTATTGAGCAACTTCGTCCTTATCTTCAAGACGATGGTGGCGACATCGATTTGCTCGAAGTAACCGATGATTTAACCGTAAAAGTAAGATTACAGGGAGCTTGCGGTGCTTGCCCTTATAGCTTAATGACATTGAAAAACGGAGTTGAAGAAGCCATACGCCGTGAAATACCCGAAATTAAAGAAGTTATAAGCGCTTAGTATTATTTTACAGGCTGAACTATTTTACTGAAAGTGAACGTTGTAAAAGGTTTATTTTCAATATATTTGGTAATTCAAAAAAAGAAAATTAGCCATTATATGTAAGGTAAATTGCTGTAAATTACTATCATGAATTTACAAAAAGTTAAAACAATTGTATATTTCTTACTAAGGTGGCTAAAAATAGTATTGATTTTTATTGGTTTTATTTTTTTGTTTTTTTGGATTTTGTCATTTACCGATATACCTTATTATGCATATCACTCGTTAGGGACATCCGCCGGAAAATTAAAACAAGAGCCCAATATTATCGTGGTTTTAGGTGGTAGTGGTATGCCAAGTCCCGATGGTTTTATGCGATGTTATTATGCTTCAAAAGCTGCTCAACAATTCCCGCTTTCTAAAATAATCATTGCCCTACCTTTTAATCAAACAGATAGCTTTAAACAACTCCATTTAATGCAAAAAGAACTCATCATTCATGGAGTTGACTCGTTACGAATAAGTTTTGAGCCAATGGGTTTTAACACACATTCTCAAGCGATGAATATTGCTAAACGTTTCGATAAAGAAAAATCGACTCTTTCGGTTTTAATTGTAACGTCACCCGAACACATGTATAGAGCTGTAAAGACCTTCCGTTCGGCAGGCTTTACAAACGTTGGAGGTGAGCCTGCATTTGAAGTGCCATCTGACGAAGAAAAAATTAAAAACCGCCACAACAAACAAATAAAAAGCCTTTCATTTCGATACAATATGTGGAGTTATCTGAATTATGAATTGCTCGTATTACGAGAATATGTTGCCATAGCTTACTATTGGGTTATGGGATGGATATAGCATCGATTTTTTTGGAAATTTTAATTCAGTTATCGCGTTTTTCAAAAGTCTCTTGCTTTTTTATTTTTATTCTTCTGAATATAAGATAGATAATTATTATAAACGCAATAACAAAAAATATCCAAAACACATCGTTCAATAAATAACCTAAATAAAACATATTAACCAAGCTTTACAGCAGTTCCGTATGCTAAAATTTCCGAAGCGCCTTGCATAATCATTGAGGTTGTTAATCGAACATTGACAATAGCGTCTGCGCCCATTTTTTAGCATCTTCTATCATTCTTTGTAAGGCTTGCTCTCTCGATTGTGCCTGCAATTGAGTATA
Source organism: Bacteroidales bacterium (assembly GCA_035371305.1). Lineage (GTDB taxonomy): Bacteria > Bacteroidota > Bacteroidia > Bacteroidales > GWA2-32-17 > Ch61. Next base: position 7,750 of record DAOOWN010000057.1, on the reverse strand, counting down.
TTCTTCTATTTCACCTCCCACTATATTTTTAAATCCGGCCATAATATCTCGACCAATATTGCGTGCTCTAACGGTACTTCCTCTTGCAATACCTAATATTTCTACTATTTCTTTGTTCGGAATTTTTTCGGTTGTTGAAATAATCATAAATATCGATTTTTAAATTAAGTAAACAAAGTTAGTGTTTTTTTCATTCTTTTCATTATTTAATTATTAAACCTGTATGTAAAATTTATTCATCCCAAACTTTTAGGAGTAGGTAAAAGGTTTAAAAATTTCATGTACATTTGCTTTAAAAAAGTATGAATTATATTTTTTACGATAACGATTTATGGGAAGAACTGCTTCCGCTTACTTTTACAAAACCAATTGCAGAACTCAGAGTTGGCATTTTAAAAATATCTGAAAAATGGCAAAAACATTTAAACGCTTCTTTTTCTTATGCAACCAAAGAACACCTCCAAAAAAAATATCCAATTAGCATTGGCAGTGATAATATTGTTATTAATGGTGCTGTTTTACCGAATACTCAAACATTACAGGTAATACAATCACTTTCCACCGGACAATCACTTTATTATAATGACACATTTATTGCATGTCGCTTAAACCAACAAGACACAAAGGCTTTTGTTAATGGAGAGAATAATTTTTTGCAAATCCGCATGGACTTTCAACCAACTCTTATTAATCATTTTTGTAAAATATTTTCTTTAAATGGCGAAGAATTAGAATCCGATTTCGAACTTATTACAAAAGATAGAAAAAGCCAACCGTTATCTTCAACCAATAAAATTATTGGCTCACAACACCTTCTTTTCATTGAAGAAGGAGCAAAAGTTGAAGCGTCCATTATTAACACTCATTCAGGTCCTGTTTACATCGGCAAAGATGCAGAAATTATGGAAGGATGTTTAATACGCGGACCTTTTGCAATTTGTGAACACGCTACTTTAAAAATGGGTGCAAAAATCTACGGAGCAACGACCATTGGTCCACACTCAAAAGTGGGCGGCGAAGTAAACAATAGCGTGATTATTGGATACAGCAACAAGGCTCACGATGGTTTTTTAGGGAATAGCGTTATTGGCGAATGGTGCAACTTAGGTGCCGATACTAACAACTCCAACTTAAAAAACAATTACGAAATGGTAAAAATGTGGAATTATCCGCTTCAGAAATTTGTCTCCACCCAATTACAATTCGCAGGACTTATTATGGGCGATCATTCGAAATGTGGTATAAATACCATGTTTAACACCGGAACCGTTGTTGGTGTTGCCTGTAATTTGTTTGGCGATGGTTTTCATCGCAATTTTGTGCCCTCATTCTCGTGGGGAGGAGCACAAGGTTATACACACTATCGATTCGAAAAAGCAATTGAAACTGCCAAACTTGTCTATCAACGTAGAAATTTGACATTTGATAAAACCGACGAAGACATTTTGGCCTGGATTTATAAAAAAACCGAACAATTTAGAAACTATTGATTTTTGGCACACGAATTGACTTTAGCTATCTTTTGCTTTTTGTACTGACATTTTTACATTAAAAAGAAAATTGACATGATAAATAAAAATAACATTATGGGTTACGGACTGCATCAATTAGACGAATCGGATTTTATACCTATTTTATCGGAAGAAATTGAACTCGATCCCAATCAAAAAATAGAAGACATAGAAAATCTGCCAATTTTACCGCTTCGCAACACTGTATTATTTCCGGGCGTTGTCATTCCGATTACTGTTGGTCGTGACAAATCGCTTAAGCTTATTCAAGAGGTCGGAGCATCGAATAAAATTTTGGGCACCATTGCCCAAAAAAATCCTAAGCACGAAAACCCTAAAACCGGTCAACTTTTTAACATCGGCACATATGCACAAATTATTAAAACCCTCGAAATGCCCGACAACACAACCACTGTTATTTTACAGGGGAAAGGACGTTTTGAAGTTGAACAGTTCCAAAGCGAAGAACCCTATTTTATTGCAAAAGTAAAAGCTCTTCCCGAAACCAAACCCGAAACCAACGATAAAGAGTACGAAGCATTGTTATCATCACTCAAAGACCTTACATTAAAAATCATTAAACTATCGAACAACATCCCTTCCGAAGCTTCGCTGGCTATTCGCAATATCGAAAATGCCTATTTTTTAATTAACTTTATTTGCTCCAGCAGCGACCTTAAGCAAGACGACAAACAACGCTTATTAGAAATTAACGATCTCAAAGAACGTGGAATGAAATTGCTCGAAAAGTTAGTGCAACAGGTACAAATGCTCGAGTTAAAAAACGATATTCAACAAAAAGTTAAACTCGATCTCGATCGTCAACAAAAAGAATATTTACTTCAACAGCAAATAAAAACCATTCAAGAAGAACTTGGCGGAAATCCTTTTGAACAAGAGATTCAAGAACTTAAGAAAAAAGCAAAAAAGAAAAAATGGTCGAAACAAACAGCCGAAATTTTTTATAAGGAACTTGAAAAGTTTGAGCGAATGAATCCTTCGGCTGCCGAATATTCGGTTCAGCTTAATTACCTTCAGCTTATTCTGGAGTTACCATGGAACGAATACACCAAAGACAATTTTGATTTAAAACGAGCGAAAGAAATATTAGACGAAGATCATTTCGGACTCGAAAAAGTTAAAGACAGAATTCTGGAACACTTAGCCATTCTAAAATTAAAAGGCGACTTAAAAGCTCCCATTATTTGCTTATATGGACCTCCGGGAGTCGGAAAAACTTCGCTCGGTAAATCCATTGCCAGAGCGTTGGGACGTAAGTATATCCGTGTTTCGTTGGGTGGATTGCACGACGAAGCCGAAATTCGCGGACATCGAAAAACATACATCGGTGCTATGCCCGGACGCATTATCTACGGACTACGAAAAGCCAACTCATCAAACCCTGTTTTTGTATTAGACGAAATTGATAAAGTTGGCACCGACTTTAGGGGCGACCCTTCGGCTGCTTTGCTCGAAGTGTTAGACCCCGAACAAAACAATACCTTCCACGATAATTACTTAGATATGGATTACGACCTTTCTAAAGTACTTTTTATTGCAACAGCCAACCAAACCAGCACAATAAGCACCGCCCTTCGCGACCGCATGGAAATGATAGAGGTTAGCGGATATATTGCCGAAGAAAAAGTAAATATTGCACAACATCATATTATTCCAAAACAACTAAAAGAACACGGAGTAAAATCGTCTCAAATAAAATTTTCGAATGAAATCGTTTTACTTATCATTCAAGATTATACACGCGAATCGGGCGTTAGAAGCCTTGAACGTAAAATTGCTAAAGTAATTCGATACATCGCCAAAAAAATTGCGTTAGGCGAAAAGTATCAAAAAAATCTCACCATTCAACAAATACGAGAAATATTAGGCCCCGCCGAATATCAAAACGATGAATACGAAGGCAACGAAACCGCCGGAGTGGTTACAGGATTAGCATGGACTGCTGTCGGTGGCGAAATTTTGTTTATCGAAACAAGCCTAAGCCAGGGGAAAGGAAACCTAACGATTACCGGCAACTTAGGAGATGTAATGAAAGAATCGGCCATCATTGCATTAGAATGGGTAAAAGCACATGCCGACGAATTGCAAATTAAACCGGAAGTTTTTGAAAAATGGAATGTTCATATCCACGTACCGGAGGGAGCGATTCCCAAAGACGGGCCTTCGGCCGGCATTACGATGGCAACTTCTATAGCCTCCGCTTTTACTCAACGCAAAGTAAAGTCAAACATTGCAATGACAGGCGAAATAACTCTTCGAGGTAAAGTTCTGCCAGTTGGAGGTATCAAAGAAAAAATATTGGCCGCTAAAAGAGCTCACATCAAAGAAATTATTTTATCGGCCGACAATAAAAAAAACATAGAAGAAATACCCCAAATTTATCTTGAAGGACTTACGTTCCATTACGTTAAAACCATTCAAGACGTTCTTAACATTGCACTATTAAAAGAATTAGTGGCCCATCCCAAGAAAATAGAATAGATTTTTAAAAAAAAATAATACCAAATTCACCAAAATGTTTTACTTTTGTAAATTAGCTAAAAAAAGTAGAATATGGAAACACGTGAAAATAAAATCTTAGTACCGGTTGACTTTGGCGAACAATCACTGATTGCTTTAGACCAATCGTACAACATTGCCAGAATGGTAAATGCCGAAATTTACATCCTGCATGTTATAACCGAGAACAATGCACTTTGGGGACTTTTCAGCAAAAAAGAACAAGGCGATTTTGAAGAAAAATTGAAAATAAAACTTTCGGAGTTTGCTGGTTTTATTGAAAAAAAATCAGGAATAAAAGTAATTCCATTGGTAGAAAAAGGCAAACTAATTGAAAGCATTATCGAAACAGCCGAACGTCTGAAAGTAAAATTTCTGATTGTAGGAACAACGGGCTCTACCGATATCAAACAAAAAGTAATTGGAAGTAACGCCTTACGAATCATTCGTGAAGCTTCATTCCCGGTTATTACAATAAAAGGGAAACACCACCGTGCCGGATGTAAAAATATCGTACTTCCATTGGACCTTACAAAAGAAACCCGCGAAAAAGTTTCGAATGCTATTCACTTTGCCAAATATTTCAATTCTGTAGTGCATGCCGTAACGATTAATACAACTTCCGACACATACATAATGAATCGTCTTAAAATGCAGTTAGAGCAAGTTAGCAATTACATTAAAAGTCAAGGTGTTGAGTGCACCCAGAATTTTATTAACAGCGACTCAGGCAACGAAAATATGTGCAACGCTTTACTTGATTTCTCACACAAAGTTGAAGCCGATTTAATTATGATCATGACACAGCAAGAAACCGAAGTTATTAAATATTTCGTTGGCTCTTTAGCGAAGGAAATTATCCATAACTCCGATATTCCGGTTATGAGTCTTGTGCCCAAAAATCGCTAAAATGATACGCATTATTCCCATTTTATTCTTCATGATGTTGGCTTCTTGTCAGCAGTCTGAAAAAAACACCTCTTTTTTAAATAAAAATTTACTTATAGACAACGAGGTTTTTGTGAGTTCAATTTATTCCGATTCGGTATCAACTGCATCACCATGGAAACCCGTATTTAAAATAAATCAATTCATTTCAACGCTTTTTTATGAAGTACTACAAAATAAACTCACCCTCTACAGCCCCATTTTTGAAGACACCATCTTTCATCCATTAGATAAGGAAAGTTGGCTGTATATTTTACAAAACAACAAACATTTAACCTTCGACACGGCTCAATTCAATGATATTTTGTTTTACGAAACATGGGAACTCGATACGAATCAAACTTTTCAGTTTACTAAAAACATTATTTACTGGGCACCTATTAAGACTGATAAAGAGTTAAAACAACGCAAATTAGCCGGAAAAGTTAAATCAACTGCCTCAGAGGCAACTACATTGCTCGCCAAGCATGTTATTTATGAATTTCCTTTCGAAGATTCACTAACACCAAATTATTTGCTCAACAAAAACAAATTGGTTCGCTTAATCATTGATAAAGCGTTACAAAACGGGATGACGTGCTATAATCCTTTTACAGCCAATCCATTAACAAAAGAAGAACTCAGGAAACGGCTCGAATTAACCGATTCCTCTATTTATTTACCTTATCACAATATCAGCAGCATTCTTTTTATTGAAGATTGGTATTATAATCCACAAACTTTTTCTATACGTAAAGATGTGGTGGGCATTGCTCCCGTTAAAATTTCATTTAACGATGACGAGCTAACCAAAACCATCCCCTTTGCATTTTTTATGAAAGAAAAACCGTTCCCATTGATGTAATGTTAGTTATGAAGAGCTTTTTAATTATATCCCTACTGGTTTTTAATATCAATAGCATGTTTTCACAGTCATTTCTCGAAAACCAAAAAAACTACGAACGAGTTAAAACCGCTTATAAAGAGAAGTTGTCAAATGTAGAAATGTTGCTCATGGCATCAAAGCTCGATTTAAAAGACTTGCAACTGCTCTTTCGGATTTTTAAACAAGAAAAAACATTAGAAGTGTGGGGAAAAAAGAAAGCCGACAGCAGTTTTAAGCTCATTACAACCTATCCGCTCTGTTCAACATCCGGCAAACCCGGACCTAAACGCCGACAAGGCGACGAACAAATGCCCGAAGGAGTTTATAAAATAAGTCAATTTAATCCGACCAGCAATTTTTATTTGTCCATGCGAGTTGATTATCCCAATGCTGCCGATATTAAAAACTGTAAAACCGGAAATCCGGGCAACGATATTTTTATTCATGGTAATTGCGTAACCATTGGCTGTTTCCCCATTGGCGATGATGCCATTAAGGAGCTATACATCATGGCAATTGAGGCATCGGCACAAAGTCAGTACCGCATTCCGGTTTATATTTTTCCGGCCAAAATGAATGCTGAAAATATGCAATCGCTGATATCGCTATACCCAGAACATAAAGCATTTTGGGAAAATTTAAAAACAATTTACGACTCGTTCGAAAAGAGCAAAAAAAATCCCCTGGTACGTATTACCGCACAGGGGACCTATGAAATTTCAAATTAATACCTTATTCTTTCCTCTGCCAATCGTTTATTCGACTTGTTATCGTAATCATATTCGATGCTCCGGCTAAATGGTAAGCTGCACGTGCATAATGAAACTGAAAACGATAAATTTTTAACCCAAAACCCCACGACAAGCCTGTGGTTGCCATGCGTGTTTCAGTTCCTAACTCTTTGCGGCGCTGGAAATTATAACCCAATGCAGCATAAAAATTCTTAGATAAAACAATATCGGTGCCTACAATTAAATGTCGTATTAATTCATCGCTATATCGCTCAAAACTTGTTCTTTTGGTTGGTTGATCGCCCAATATATTTATATTTTCTGCGAGCTTATCATCTTTGTATTTTGCTAAATTCCACTGTTCTAAATGCTGAAGCGTAACGCTTAACCGTAACGGAGCATGTTTAAGTTTTTTGGTTATACCCAACTGAAAATCAGCATCTATTGGTTCGCGGTTTTTGTCGTAATACGATTTTAATTGATAACCAAAATTTTTCAGCGTTAATCCCACGCCCCAAAGACTATTGGCATTATAATACAACAATCCCCAATCGCTGCTAATACCAAACGAAGAATACGATTCATATTCAGAAAAAATTGGTTTTAATGCAACACCCCACGAAAAAGAACTATCAGCAAAATGACGCGATGTGCTAAAATATAAAGCATAATCGGCAGCCGAAAAACTTCCAATATTATTGCCCAATTCATCAAATGCAGCAAATTTGCCATAATTAAAATGTTGAAAACCAAAAAACAAATTTCCGACTTTTTTTTGCTTAATGGCATAACCCACAGAACCATAATAAATATCGGCAAAATATTTCGATGTATTTAAAAAGGCTATATTGGTTAGCGAATCGTTAAGTAAAGCCGGATTTTGAAATAAAAATGAAGGTTCATTTGTTACAGTGCTAATGTTATTGCCACCCAAAGCACTGCTGTGGGAAGATGTAGGTAGTTGCATAAAGGCATAAACACCACTCCCGCCAAGCTGAGCAAACAAGGGAGCAGAAATTATTTGAATTAAAATAAGTAAGAAAAACCGCATATTTTATTGTATCTGTGCAATAAAACGAAAGGATTTTTGAAAAAGTATTTTTTTGATATTTTTTTTCTTATAGTCACTCTGAGCGGAGTCGAAGAGTGACGCTCGTTGCTCTTAATTGTGGGGA
>DAOOWN010000056.1:0-19208 GCA_035371305.1 Bacteroidales bacterium | reverse complement strand
TTTAAAAGAAATTACCGTTGAAGATAATTATACTAAAAACATTAATAAAATCATCGTTGACAGCATAACGCAACAAATCCATCATCAAAATTCGTTGGGCGATTTACTTTCGTACGAACCGGGAATTATTTTAAAAAATCAGGGAAGCGGAGGAATACAAACCATTAGCATAATGGGTACACACAACCAGCATAGCCAAATTTTGTGGTTTGGGATGCCGTTAAACGAATCGCTGAATGGGCAATTTGATTATTCACAACTCCATATCAGTTCAATACATTCAACCTCATTATATTATGGCATTTCGAGCATTCAACAATTTACAGGTTCATTAGGAGGACTTATTTGCATCGAAAACCAACAGCTCGATTCTATAAAGCCCCATTCTACTATTTTTTTACGCTACGAAAGTTTAAAAAACAAAACCATTTACCTCGATCATATTACAAAAATAAAAAAAATCATCACCATTCATTCTATCCGTTACGAAACAGGTGAACAGGAATTTGATTTTATAAATACAGCACTTTTACCAACTTTGGTCTGCACCAGCAAAACACCGTTTACTTCTTTTTCATACCAAAACAACAGCCAATACAAATGGAACAAAACAACATATCAATTAAATGTTGAACTGTCTGAACATCACAGAACGTTTGCACCGCTGATGACATCCTATTTTAAAGCTGAGCATAACGAAAACCAAGATAATAAAGCAATTAAAACCGTTTTAAACGCAAACAGAATAATTCGGAAATGGAATGTTGAAGCGCTGGTCGGTGCACGAATTAACAATATGAATTACACACTACAACATACTATTTTTAATAACGTTGTAAGCTCCATCAGCTCTGCATCGAAAGAAAACAGCTTGTTTTTCTCAGTGAACGCAAACAAACAACTTGCAAGAAAAATTAAAACAAATACATACTTCAATTTCAATCAAGAATACGGACAATTTCTCGATTTAAAATATAATATGGGATTTTGTAAAACCCGGTATCAAAGCAATGTTAATCAATCATTTCAACTATATTGGAACAAATTTTTCAGACAAAACATAATTATAAATGCCCATATCATGGCTAACCAAATTAATGTATTACCTGCACTTATTTCTTCAATCCATCTTTCTAACAATGTAACTATTTATTATTCTGTTGGTTATAATCAACGTATCCCCAGCTTAAACGAACTCTATTTTACACCGGGCGGAAACAAACATTTGCTTCCCGAAAAATCATTTCAAAACGATATAACGCTAAAATTCAACTTCTTAAAGAACACTGCACAAAGCTTAACGTTTATCATAAAGCCATATTTCAGCCAAATAAAAAATTGGATTCTGTGGACTCCAAGCCAGTTCGGCTATTGGGAAGCAAACAATATTCGCCAGGTAAAATTAATTGGCAATATCTGTCAGGCCGACTATCGTTATCAAATTTCTAAAAATAAACAGTTCATCATAGATGTTAATTATACCTACCAATACATCAACGGAAACGATGGCGAATACACTGTAAAACACAATCCTTATATCCCTTCGCACACAATAAACGCCTATTTTTACTACGTTTACAAAAACATACATCTTTACAGCGAAATACAATATTATTCAACCCGATACAGCTTAACATACGAAGATAATTATGCCTTAGACCCCTATGCTCTTTATAACCTCGGTTTGAACTATACTTTTTTAAAAAAAACAACGCTATCTATTGATTTTAAAGTAAACAATTTAACCGACAAGTTCTATCAATCAATTATTTGGCGACCTATGCCCGGCAGATATTTCGTTCTTAGTTTAAAATGCAACATATGAACATCATCTTTTATATTATTTCCATTTTATTATTGCTTTTTACTTCGTGTAAGAAAGAAGAACAACCTATTGTACAAATTGATGCTCAACAAGGTTTCTATGTTGTAAACGAAGGGAATTTTACATGGGGCAACAGTAGCCTTTCTTTTTACGATGAACAGAAAAACACCGTAGAATCGGATATTTTTTACAAAATGAATGGTGTACCATTGGGCGATGTCGCTATGGATATGAAAATAATTAACAACAAAGGATTTATTACGGTCAATAACTCTGGAATGATATACGTTGTAGAGCCGAACAATGCAAAACATGTTGCCACCATTACCAACTTTACATCACCTCGATTTATATTGCCCATCAACGATAGTATAGCTTATGTTTCCGATTTATATAGCCCATATATTTCCATCATTAACACAAAAAATTTTCAAAATGTCGGACAAATCTTTGTGGGTAGATCGACCGAAACCATGTTACTGTGGAAAAACAAAGTTTTTGCCTGCAACTGGTCTTTTGGGAGCAAAGTATATGTAATGGACGCCCTACAGCATCGTTGTATTGATTCTATTCAGGTTGGATTACAACCCAATAGCATCTGTATAGACAAGAATGAAACCATATGGGTTTTATGCGATGGTGGCTACTACGGCAATCCTGTTGGTCATGAAATATCATCGTTGTGGAAAATAAATCCCTACACTTTTCATGCTACGAAACAACTTACTTTTCCTTCTTTAAACTATCCTGCCAAATCCCTAGCAATCAATAATTCTTTAGATTCACTTTACTTTATCTGGAACGATGTGTACAAGTACAGCATTTCAGATACCCTTTTCCCTCAAACGGCATTTGTCAATTCAAATGGTGCAAACTTTTACCATATTAGCATTCATCCTTATAAGCCCGAAATAATTATTTGCAACGCTAAAAACTATACATCCAACGGCGAAATAAGCATTTGGAGTATAAACGGTCAACTCATCGGAAAAAAAATGGTCGGCATTAATCCCGGTACAATCTGTTTTATAACACAATAAAAATATTGAATTATAAGCAGTTAAAATCTACAAGTGCAGCAACCGAATGAACCCATCGACAAAAAATTACGAAACTAATTTAACACAGAGCTTTATGACTAAAAACATCTACAAGTTAGTCATTTTTATATTATTAATTTTGTTTTCTGCGACACGTTCTTTTTCGCAATATGACTCTTTAAAATTCGACAAAAAAGCTAATGATCGTTATGGCTGTTGGCTAATTCCTTCAGCTTCGAAAAATATTTACGGAATTGCAATTGGACCAGTTGGTTCAGAAGCAATTTGTAACAGACCTTATACAAAATACTCACATGGTTTGAATATACAAATACTTGGACAGGGATTTTTCCAGATATTTTATATCAATAAAATAAGTTATATAGATTTCTATAAAAATGATAATTCTGATTCCTTAGGTATTCAAAATATGTTACCTAAAAGAGCCATTCATAATGGACTTTTAATTTCGCCTTTAGGGACGTTTACAGACCAGGTTAATGGAGTATCTTTATCATTGTGGATGAGCATGGGAATAAAAATAAATGGTCTTTCATTTAATCTTCTGTGGAATCTATACAAACAAGTTAATGGAATAACAATTGGCTTTTTTAATAATTCGGCAGTAACTAAAGGATTACAAATAGGACTTATTAATAAGACCATTGAATTAAAAGGATTTCAATTCGGACTTTGGAATAAAAATAAAAAAAGATCATTACCATTGATGAATTGGAATTTTAAAAAATAAAGATGGTTAGCATAAAAACAGCAGCAGCTAACGAGTGCCGTTAATTTTTTACCTAAACATTTCTAAAATTTTTGTAAGTTTGTAAAAAAATACGTATGAAAAAGCTATTATTGTACATTATTTCGGCCTTGTTTGTATTTCAAATCAATGCACAATCCATTGCCTACCAAGCCGAAGACAATGGTTACATAACACAGGTTATCGAAACAAAGGCCGGAAAAGTAATGGCCGCCAATCGTCAAAACGATATTTATTTATATAACAATCATACATTGATCACGTTGGTTTCTGCTCCGGGTTGTGCTCGATACATGAAATTGTCGCCTGATTCTGCTCATATTGGTTTTAAATACATTCATCAAAATGGCATGCAACAAGCGGCTGTTTTAGATTTACTGAGCCGAAAAATCACATTTTTAACCGAGCCGGTACCCCTCTGTGGGCAACCAACGTTTGACGCAATGGGAAACATTTATTTTACCCTTAACGATGAGCTTATTATTTACAACAATGGTATTTTAAAACGAATCAAATTACCTCTCTACGTTAATTTTGTTGCTATTTCGAGCGATGGCACCTATGCTGCCTTTGCCGATGACGATAAGGGTATATATGTATTGAATTTACTGACAAATGAATCTAAAATAATAGCAACTCCGGCTTGCTTTTATCCGGCGTTTTCGTTCGATAATAAATATATAGCATACGGTTCAAACCCTCATTATACTTATGTTTACGATATTATCAACAACAGCTATTTCGGACCTTTCGATATGGCAGGCTTTAAATGGCATCCTTATCAACATAAACTCATCGGAATTCATTCCGAAGCAGAAAATTTTGAACTACAAAACAGCGATATTTGGGAAATTGAAATACCTTCGCAACAAATACATAAAAAAACACAAACAACATCATTTGAATCTTTTGCCAATTACGATGCCAACGGAAATATCATTACCTCTTATTTGAATGACTTTAGCATAACAAAAATTCTTTCCAATAATCAAAACAAACACCAACTAACCTTATCCGAAATCAAGCAATCGGCTCTTTTCCCAAACAGTTCTACAAAGTCAGATGTTACCGTACCGGGAACAGTACCGTATGTTCATCAGGTATATGACACTCCTTCGTGGCATTCGGGTTACGGCAGCTGTGCTCCAACTACATCCATCATGGCTTTGGCTTATTACAATCGCCTTCCCAAATGGTCTGTTTCGGTCGATCATGGCAAAACATGGGACCCACATATCAATGATTATGGAAGCTACGTTGCCGATCGTTATCGTTTCAACGAATGGTATTATCAGGAAACGGCTGACGATTATGCAGGAAACACTTCTTATGGAGGATATGGCTACATGTGGACAGGTAGTTACACACCCAACAATCGAATGAAAAATTACATTCAAAACCATTATCTTACATCTAACCAGTATTGGACTACATCGTGCACATATACTGCCACCACAACAGAAATTGACAATGGTTACGTCCACCCGATATGTTGCTACCTTACAACATCCGGACACTTGGTATTAGCCATCGGATATAAAACCGGACAGCACACGCTTATTTTCAACGATCCCTATGGAAACAAAAACACACCCGGTTATCCGAGTTACGATGGTGCATACACTTACTACGATTGGCCGGGATATAATAATGGTTATGTAAACCTCGATGCAAACGGCAGTTTTGGAACTATAGCATGGACAGTTGATGCTCGCGGTACTCAACCCGCATATTCCGATACGATTATTGATGACAACCACTTTAACCATGGTTTTTATATGAGCAATGTAAACAACGGCTCGCACATGCGCTACTTTCGCGATTTTAATGTTGGATATGGGAATCATTGCTGGTACACACTGGGGATGGCAACCGGAAGCGATATTTGTTATTGCACGTGGACACCCAACATTCAACAAAACGGATATTTTAACGTTAAAGCATTTATTCCGAGCATGGGGACCAGTACTACCAATGCAAAATATAAAATTTATCACGCGAATGGAGTCGATAGCGTAATCGTAAATCAAAGCACACATCGAAATCAATGGGTCGATTTGGGTACATATTACTTTACAACTACGAATCAAAAATACGTTTACCTTGGCGATTTAACCGGCACTTCGGGCGATTCAATCGCTTTTGACTGTGTAAAATTCAGTCCAATGCAGGTTGATAATACCCCGCCTACTACCTCTGTTTCAACGGTCGGAACGTGGAAAACACAAGACTTTACGGCATCTTTTAGCGATAATGATAATATTGGCGTTGAAAAATCTTTTTATCAAGTGCTCGATTTCGATGGACATTACTGGGGTGCAAATGCTTCAAGAGGTTTCTTTGGCGACAATTTCGATACGCTGCAACCTTATTGGAATATCTATACAGGTAATTGGACCGTTAGCAATGGCGAGCTAATGCAAACCGACGAAAATGAAATAAACAGTAATATATACACTTCCCTCCAACAAACACTCTCCAACCGGTATCTCTATCATTTTAAAGCAAAAGTAAGCGGCAGCGGAACCAATAAAAGGTTCGGATTTCACTTCTTTAGCGATAACGGTAACATGGCAAACAGAGGAAATTCATATTTCATATGGTTTAGAGTAGAAGGTCAAACACTCGAATTCTATAAAGTTACGAACGATACCCTTCACCAACAAAGCATTATTAACGGCATCTCCACCAATACCAATCAATGGTACGATTTTAAAATTACGTACGACAGGATTACCGGTAAAATCTGTGTTTGGAGAGATGATGTTTTTTTAGGCACATGGACCGACCCTGCTCCCTACTCCACAAATGGGAACTATATCAGTTTCCGCACAGGAAATTGTGCTATGAATGTTACCGAACTAAAAGTATATCGCTCAAGGGCAGCATCAACCCTTATTACAATTGGCGATAGCACAAAAGATATTCGATATCAGAACAGCACTCCAAACACCTTTGCCGCTAAAATTAAATCGATTGTTGTAGATACTTACAACAACCTTTCTGCTATTGAATACCACGACTTAAATGTCGATTGGACAGCCCCCACTCCCATCACTACTGTCAACGACGGAAGTTCCAGCGACATCGACAGCATTTTTACCAATACCCAAGTCGATGCTAATTGGACGGCGGCTGCCGATTCAAACAGCAATGTTGCCTATTATGAAGTTTCGCTCGGCACACAACCTTGCCTTGACGATGTTGTTTCATGGACAAATGTCGGATTAAGTACCCAGTATCTTTTCACATCGTTGAATTTAAACATGAATCAAAATTATTACATTAACGTACGAGCAACGAATAATGCCGGTTTAACCAACAACTGCTCTTCCAGCGATGGATTTCAAATAATTAACAATGTTACAGCCAATTTTTATGCTATGGATACCCTATTATTTTTACCCAATGCATACGCTATCTTTGTCAATACTTCGACCAACGCCCAAAGTTATCTTTGGGATTTTGGCGATGGAACGACCTCTACCGACATGAACCCATTTCATCTCTATACCGATACCGGACACTTTACCATAAGTCTTAAAGCCGTTAATTTTTCAATACAAGACTCTATTGTTAAGCAAGATTATATTCATGTAAAACAAGCTAATTCCATCTCATGCAATGACGGCATGCTCATAGAATACTATCCCAATCCTATCAAAGACAAACTAAACGTTATGGTACCGGATGCTTCAAAACAAAGAATAGCGTATAAAATAAAAAACATAAGCGGACAATCGATAAAGAGTGGGTATATCGAAACCAATACAAAACAAGTGATTGATTTTTCAACATTAAATAAAGGTTACTACATCGTAGAATTTGAAAATGAAAAGATTAAAAAATTGTCAATAATTAAGCAATAATTTTTTTGGTTAGCCAATAAAAAACCAGTACTTTTATTTCAAAATTTTGAACTATGGGAATGCATATAGCCGTAGCCGGAAATATTGGCTCCGGAAAAACAACATTAACTACCTTACTGTCAAAACATTATAAATGGGAAGCACATTTTGAAGATGTGGACGATAATCCCTATCTAAACGACTTCTACGAAGACATGCACCGTTGGTCGTTTAACCTTCAAGTTTATTTTTTAAATAGCCGTTTCAGTCAAATACTCGAAATTCGAAAATCGCCCAAAACGGTTATACAAGACAGAACCATATACGAAGATGCACATATTTTCGCACCCAACCTTCATAGCATGGGGCTTATGTCGTCACGCGACTTTGAATCGTATTTCACACTTTTCAATTTAATGTCGTCGCTTGTACAACCGCCCGATTTGTTAATATATTTGCAAGCCTCCGTTCCAAAACTCGTCGAACAAATTCAAAAACGAGGAAGAGAATACGAAGCCAGCATTCGCTTAGATTATCTGAAAAGCCTTAACGAGCGATACGAAGCCTGGATATCGAGCTACAATCTTAGCAAAGTGCTCATTGTTGATGTTGACAATAACGACTTTACTAATAATCCTCAAGACTTAAGTAAAGTGATTGATCAGATTAATGCCGAACTTAACGGCCTTTTTAAAGCAAAATAAAAAATCCAACTATTTTCTACATCAACGAACGTTGTACCATTTCGTATTAAATCCCACATTGTCATATTTTATTGATATTTAACCTATTAGCTTACAAAATAATCCTTCAAAAAAATATTTTAGTAAAAAAAGGCTAAAACCTTTTAGTTTTTTTTAAGAAAAATTTGCATTTTAATTTTTAATATCTTATTTTTGAAAAACCAAAAAACGGATTCGTATGAAGTACATTTATTTATTTACCGTTTTAGCCTTCTTATTTAGTTGCAATAATGAAAACACAACGCCCACAAACTCATCTCAAGACTCACTTAATGTTACCGAAAACCTTAGACCCAATCATAAAGAAGTTTTGTACTACGATGGTGGTCAGATAAAGTTTGTTCAGGAATACTTTAATGGCATAAAACACGGAATCTACAAAAATTGGTACGAAGACGGCTCCATTCGTACACTTGGAGCATATTATATGGGATTTCGCAAAGGAGTTTGGAGTTGGTATGGCGAAAAAGGTCAACTAGAATTTCAAGTTAATTACGATAAACAGGTTGCCAGTTTATAGGCAAGCATATTCAACAATTTTCGCTACCTTTGCATTCTTATTTAACACATTTTCATGTATAAAGCAGGTTTTGTTAATATTATAGGGAAACCCAATGCGGGCAAATCGTCGTTGCTCAACGACTTAATGGGCGAAAAATTATGCATTATCAGTCCGAAAGCTCAAACCACAAGGCATCGGATTAAAGCATTTTATACCACCGACGAAGTTCAAATTATTTTTTCGGATACACCCGGACTTTTAGACCCAAAATATAAGCTCCAAGAGTGCATGATGGAAGCGATTAACGAAGCCATTGAAGATGCCGATATTTTGCTTTATTTAACTACGATCGAAGAAAAACCAAACGAACATACAATCCCCAAACTATTGGATGAAGCCAACGCCCCATTAGTGATAGGAATTAATAAAATTGATATGGCATCATCGCAAAGCGAAGTCGAAGATTTGATGGCACAGTGGCAAAGCCATTTCCCAAATGCCCGAATCATTGCACTTTCGGCATTACATCATTTTAACACCCAAAAAGTTTTAGACACATTAATAGAATTACTCCCCGAGCACGAACCTTATTTTGATGGAGAATCGCTTTCGGATAGAAATATGCGTTTTTTTGTTAGTGAACTAATTCGCGAAAAAATATTTCTTCAATACCATCAAGAAATCCCATACTCGTGCGAAGTAATTATAGAATCGTTTATTGAAGAAGATACGCATACTAAAATCTATGCTACCATATATGTTGCACGAGAAAGCCAAAAAGCCATCTTAATCGGTCAACAGGGCAAAGCAATTAAACAGCTTGGCATAGAAGCCAGAGTGGCCATTGAAGATTTTTTAGACACTCGCGTTTATCTTGATTTAAGTATAAAAGTATTAAAAAATTGGCGAAACGACCCCAAAACGCTCAAACGTATGGGATATATCAATAAATAAAGGAAGAAAAAGTATATGGCAGGAATAGTAGCAATTATAGGAAGACCCAACGTTGGAAAATCAACTTTTTTTAATAGAATGACTGAAACACGTCAAGCTATTGTTCATGAAACTCCGGGTGTAACAAGAGACCGACATTACGGAACATGTGAATGGTCCGGAAAAACTTTCACTTTGGTAGATACAGGCGGGTATATTGTTAATTCAGATGATGTATTTGAGCAAGAAATTCGCAAACAAGTTCATATTGCTATTGATGAGTCGGATTTGATTTTATTCTTAGTAGATGCTACAAACGATGTAACGGATTTAGATATGGCTGTAGCAGAAATATTAAGAAAATCGAAAAAGAAAGTTTTGTTAGTTGCAAATAAAGTCGATAATTACGACCAAATTTACGACACACATGTTTACTATAAATTGGGATTAGGAGATATTTATACCATTTCTGCAATAACAGGAAGTGGTACGGGCGACCTGTTAGATAAAATAGTAGAATTGTTGCCCGAAAAAGAGAACGAAGTCGTTGAAGACCTGCCAAAAATTGCTATCATAGGGCGTCCAAATGTTGGAAAATCGTCCTTGCTAAACGTTTTGATTGGCGAAGACCGCCATATTGTAACTCCGATAGCCGGAACTACACGCGATGCTATTTACACCAAATACAACAAATTTAACCTCAATTTTTACCTTATCGATACCGCCGGACTTAGAAAAAAACAAAAAGTTACCGACAACCTTGAATTTTATTCGGTTATGCGAACCATACGAACCATAGAGTATTCGGATGTTTGCGTAATGCTTATAGATGCTCAGGAAGGAATACAAGCTCAGGACATCAATATATTCAGCCTTGTAGAAAGAAATCATAAAGGAATCGTATTAGTTGTAAATAAATGGGATTTGATTGAAAAAGAGAATAAAACCCATAAAATTTACACCGAACAAATTTTAAAACGTATAGCTCCCTTTACTAATGTTCCGATTTTATTTACATCGGTTCACGAAAAACAACGAATTCATAAAATTTTAGAAAAAGCACTAGAAGTTTTCGAAAACAGAAAACGTAAAATAAGCACCCATCAACTCAATGAATTCATTTTAGATTTGGTTGAAAAAACACCACCGCCTGCATACAAAGGAAAATACATCAAAATTAAATATGTAACTCAACTCCCCACTCCCTATCCATCTTTTTCGCTGTTTTGTAACTTACCGCAATATATTCGCGAACCTTATAAGAGATTTATTGAAAATAATATACGAGAAAAGTTTAACTTTGAAGGTTGTCCAATGGAAATCTATTTTAGAGCAAAATAAAATGATATTCAGATATTTAACAATATTTTTCACCGGCATCTTCGTTCTCATTCAATTCTTTTCGTGCCGTAAACCCGAAAAAGTTTCTGAAATTCCACAGATTAAGTTTGTAGATATCCCCATCAAGGACACATTGGATGACCTGGGCAACCCCATTCGCAGAGCAACATTAATTTACACACTGATAGACGGAGACGGAGATATTGGTTTTCAGGCAGCCGACACCATAGCACCCTATAATGTCGGTTCAAAATACTATTACAATATTTACATTGATTTATACAAAAGAGTACAAAATCAACAAGTACTTATTCCTCTTCAAGCACCATTTTATTTTAGAACACAATACATTCAACCGCAAGGAATTAATAAAGTATTGCAATGTACACTAAAAGTCAATATGGATTTTAATCTTCCTACAGACATTGATAGCTGCGAATTTGTTTTTTACATGTACGACAGAGCTCAACACCAATCCAATATCGAACGAAGCGGCTATAGAAAATTAGCACCTTAACATGCATAAGAATAATTATCCCTATTCTGATATTCCATTTATTCGTTTTTTTATTCCATTTGCACTGGGAATAATCATTTTTAGAACATTTCCTCATTCACACTATTTTAACCTGTTATCCATTGCTTTAATCAGCTCTTTTTTATTGTTAATAGCTATTCATTATTTAACACCCAACATTTTTAAACTTAAAACAGGATTTGTCTGGGGAATCGTTTTAAACTTATTCCTTTTTATTGGAGGTTATACTTTAGCCGGCTATCGGTTTCCTACATATATTCATCAACACACAAACATAAAAAACGGGCTTGCTTTAGGTAAAATATCTTCTACACCTGAGCAAAAAGGCAAAAACTACAAAATAACCCTGGAAGTTGAAGCTATTAAAGAAAATAAAAGCTGGACACCCTCAGAAGGCAATGCTTTAGTTTATCTTCCCGTTGACCAGAAATCTCTAAAACTTGATGTAGGTGATGAAATTATCTTCAGTCCTAAATTAGACTCTATTTCCAACAGTGGTAATCCGGAGGAATTTGATTACCGACAATACCTGGCTTTTCATTTTATTTCCAAAACAGCTTTCCTAAAATCTGATGAATGGCTAAAAGTTTCTTCTGATAAGACATTTTCATTAATAAGAATTGCAGAAAGACTGCGAAACGACGTATTATATCGGCTAAAATCGCTTCAACTCCCAAAAGATGTATATGCAATAGCGTCTGCCATTACCCTTGGCTACAAAAATGAAATTGACGCTGAAATAAAACAATCGTATGCAACTGCTGGAGCTACACATATTTTGGCGGTCAGCGGATTGCACGTGGGAGTAGTATATTTGGTATTGCAATATCTTTTATTTTTTCTGAGGAAAAAGAGATGGCAAATGTGGCTCAAACTCATTTTGATTTTATTGAGCTTATGGGCATATGCGTTTATTACAGGATTATCTCCTTCTGTTTTGAGAGCAGCCACTATGTTCAGCTTTTTAGCCATTGGCCGGCAAATAAACCGAAAAACCAATATTTATAATATTTTAGCTGCATCAGCATTTATGCTTTTATGTACTAATCCTTTTCTACTTTTCGACATCGGCTTTGAACTTTCATATATTGCTGTCATCGGAATTGTTTTTTTTCAACCCAAAATAAGAAACTGGGTGTATCTGAAAAACAAAGCCTTGTCTTTTGTATGGGACTTAATAAGTGTTACGATTGCTGCACAATTGGTTACAACTCCTATTTCTATTTTTTATTTCCATCAGTTCCCTACTTATTTCCTTCTTTCGGGTATCGTATTAGTACCCATAACTTCATTCGTAATCTATCTCACACTTTTAAGTCTTGCATTTTCGATGTTTCCAGCTGTTTCACATGTTTTTACCATAGGATTGAAATACCTGGTAATTTTCATGAATCAATTTACAACTTTTATCGAACAGTTGCCCTTTTCGTTAATACAAAATATCTACATAAACGAAATTCAGCTTGTTTTGCTTTACCTTGTTCTTATTAGTATTACAGCATTTATACTTTCAAAGAAAATTGCTCATTTAAAGCTTAGTTTAATAATTATTATCTTCTTCTCAGTCAGCACCTTTTTTCAAAAAATAATAACATTAAACCAAAAGTCCATTTATGTGTACAATATTAAAAAATGTTCTACGCTAAATTTTATAGACGGACGTGATAACATTCTTTTTGCACAAATTCCAGAAGATAAAAACAAAACACTCAATTACTCATTAAAAAACCACTGGCTGAGCATGGGACTTAATGCTGAAAAGTTCATTCCATTTGACCAGATAAATTCCCGATTTCTTTTTTCTAATCTTAGCTTAATTGATAATCCGAACCTTTTTTTCAAACGCCATTTCTTTAATTTTTATGGACATAAATTATTAGTAATTAACGACGATTTCTTTTTTAAAAATAAATTGAATACAACCATTGAAGTAAATACTATTGTTTTGCAACGAAAAGCAAAAGTTGATTTACAAAAATTAGTACGTTTTATTCGCGCAAAAAACATTATTATTGACAGTTCTGTTTCTGATAAAAAAGCCAAGCGATGGTTGTCCGATGCCCAAAAACTAAAAATAAATATATACCACTGCACTAAACAAGGAGCTTGGAAAGTTGAAATATAAAAATAGGGCTGCAAAATGCAGCCCTATTTTATTATCTGTGAAAATTTTAGTAACGTTTTCTTGGTTTGTAATGAGTGTGTAATAAATCATGTGATTTATGTCCAAGAGGTTTACCTAAGAAATCCTGATAAATTAAATGTACTTCAGGATTTTCGTGCGATTTACGCAATGGCAATCCTTCGTCTTCTGCATAAATTGCTTCGGCGCGTTTGCTGCGTATTTCCTTATTGGTAGGAATAGGTTGTCCGCCACCACCAAGGCATCCACCCGGACAAGCCATAACTTCAATAAAATGATACGAAACGGTTCCATCGCTAACTGCTTTCATCAGTTTTTTAGCATTTGCCAAACCGTGAGCAATAGCAACTTTTAAAACAGCACCTTCGAGGAAGCTCCATTCCGGAACGCAACCTTCTATTTTTACTGAAGCTTCTTTTATACCATCAAAACCACGAACCGGAGTAATGTTTAAGTTTTGGAAAGGTACTTCGCGACCGGTTACAATTTCGTAAGCTGTACGCAATGCAGCTTCCATTACACCACCGGTAGCACCGAAAATAACAGCAGCACCGGTTGATTCACCCATAATGCTGTCGTAATGACTATCGGGTAAACGCATGAAATCGATACCGGCTTGTTTAATCATCATACCTAATTCGCGAGTGGTTAATACATAATCAACATCTTGGAAACCACTTGAACGCATTTCGGGACGACCTGCTTCAAATTTCTTAGCTGTACAAGGCATTATAGAAACAGAAACCACATCCTTACCATTTAATCCTTTCTTTTGAGCATAATAGGTTTTTGCTAATGCACCAAACATTTGTTGTGGCGATTTGCAAGTTGAAAGGTTATCCAATAAATTGGGGAATAAATGTTCCTGGAATTTTATCCAACCGGGTGAGCAAGATGTCATCATGGGTAATGCAACTTGTTCTTTGTCAACCAATGCTTTTTTCAAACGGGTTAACAATTCGGTACCTTCTTCCATAATGGTTAAGTCAGCTGTAAAGTCGGTATCGAGAACAGAATCGAAACCTAACAATTTTAAAGCAGTAACCATTTTACCGGTAACACGTTCGCCGGGTTCATAACCCAATATTTCACCTAAACCGATACGAACGGCAGGAGCTGTTTGAACTACAACATGTTTTGTAGGATCGTTAATAGCATCCCAAACTTCATCGATATATGTTTTTTCGATTAAAGCACCGGTCGGACAGCGGTTGATACATTGACCGCAATTGGTACAAACAACTTCAAACATAGGATGTTCGAAGAAAGTAGAAATTTTTTGATGATCGCCTTTATATGCAACGGCTAAAGCAGAAACACCTTGCAATTCTTCGCAGGTACGAACACAACGTTGGCAACGAATGCAACGGCTGTCGTCTTTAATGATGGAAGGTGAACTACGATCGATGGTGTAGTTTTTCTTACGATTCAAATCAATGAACATGTGTTGATTAACGCCATATTCATGTGCTAAATCTTGTAATTCGCAATTACCATTTTTGTAGCATTCTGTACAATCAGCACGGTGTTCAGAAAGCAATAATTCAATAACATGCTTACGTGCCTGACGTACTTTGTTGCTATTGGTTAAAATTTCCATACCTTCAGCAACCGGAGCGGCACAAGCTGCTTGCAATAAACGAGCGCCCTGTTGTTCAACAACGCAAACGCGACAGTTACCTGCAACGCTTAAGTCTTCGTGGTAGCATAAAGTAGGAATTCTAAAATTTAATTTCTTGGCGGCTTCCAAGATGGTTGTTCCTTCTGGAACAGATACCGGAATGTTGTTTATTTTAAGGTTAACCATGTAGTTACTCATGACTTTCTCTCCTATTATTTTTAATTAGTAAATAATTTCTTCTTTAAAATTGTCGATGATAGAAATGAAAGGATTAGCCACCGATTGACCCAAACCGCATTTTGCTGCAACTTTCATGCTGAGTGCTAATTTTTTCAATTCTTCAAGGTATGAAGCAGGGCGTTCGCCGCGTTTTACAGCTTCGATGCCTTTTAAAAGTTGTTGACAACCAACTCTGCAAGGTGTACATTGACCACATGATTCTTCTGTAAAGAATTCCAGATAATCTTTTAATACATTGTACATAGAACGGCTGCTGTTGAATAACATCATTGAACCGCCGGTAGGAATTCCTTCAAAACCGATAATGGTATCGTTGAATTTTTTGCGAGGAACACAATGTCCCGAAGCACCACCTACTTGTACAGCTTTGGTATCACCATCGCCAAATTCTTTAACAAATTCGTCCACCGACATACCTAACTCAAGTTCGTAGATACCTGCTTTAGGAGTGTCACCGGAAATTGAGAATACTTTTGAACCACGTGAATCGGTTGTACCTAATTCTTTAAATTTTGCAACACCGAAATGATTAATCATTGCAGTATAAACAAATGTTTCTACATTATTAATAACGGTTGGTTTGCCCATAAAGCCCGCAACAGTTGGATAAGGAGGTTTATTGCGGGGTTCACCGCGTTTACCTTCTAGGCTTTCGAATAAAGCGCTTTCTTCACCACAAATATAAGCACCGCTACCACTGCGTAATTGAATGTGAAAATCAAGACCGGCAGCTTTAATTTTAGCATTGAACTCATCTAATGATGCATTTAACTTTTTCAACAAGAAGTTGTATTCACCACGAAGATACATGTAACCTTCTTTAGCACCGATGCAGTAACCGCAAATAGCCATACCTGCAAATATTTTGGTAGCTACTGTATCGAGAATTTCTCTATCTTTAAATGTACCGGGTTCGCCTTCATCAGCATTGCAAATAACATATTTTACAGCTGAATCTTGATTTTTTGTAAATTTCCATTTTAAACCGGTTGGAAAACCTGCACCACCACGACCTTTTAATCCTGAATCAATTAAATCGTTGATAATTTCATCCGGATTGCGGGTTATCGCTTTTTTTACAACTTCAATGTCGTCTTGACATGATTTGCAGAAAATTAAATCTACTTTCTTTAAAAGTTTATTTTCCATTGTTGATTATTTTTTAGTTATACCATTTATTTTTGCTGATAAGACTGAATAATTTCAATAGCCTTTTGTACGGTTAGTTCCGGATAAACTTCATCGTTAACAAGCATAACCGGTCCTTTGTGACACCAACCTAAGCAATTAGCCGTTAAAAGACTGAATTTCTTATCAACCGTTGTTTCGCCAACTTTAATTTTCAACATGTTTTCTAATGCTTCAATTATTTCATCTTTACCAGACATATGGCAAGCAATGGTTTTGCATACACGAATTACATACTGACCACGAGGAACAGTATCTAAAAATGTGTAAAAAGTTGCTGTACCATAAACTTCAGCTGATGATAAATCAAATGTTTTAGCTACTTCTACTATATCTTCATCAGAAAGATAACGTTTTTCGCTAACGATTGCCTGTAAAGCCGGCATTAAAGCTGTACGTTCTTTTCCGTACTTAGCTGTTACTTTTTCAAGAATACCTTGAACTTCTGTCATTGTTTTTACCTCCTATTTTTTTGTTAGTAAATTAACATTGTTATTGGTTTAACACTTGTTTTTGTTTTTTATTTTTTTGATTTACATAAAAGTAGATACGTCATATAGGCCCAAACATGACATTTATCAGTTCAGATTTTATTTTACAGCGGAAATTATTTGAAATGATTCTAAATTCTGTAAATTATAACAAGTTTGAGCTGACTTAAATTAAATATAGGTATAAAAAGAAAAAAAATGACAACGCATATCGATTTTTTCTAATTTTACATCAAATTTAAAAATTCAATTTATGGGCAAATTATCAGAACAAATTAACGAAGACATTAAAAAAGCAATGCTTGCTAAAGAAAGAGAAAAGTTAGATGCATTAAGAGCAATAAAATCGGCTTTTTTACTTGCAAAAACAGAAAGTACCGAGCATGAATTAACAGACGAAAAAGAAATTCAGATTATTCAAAAACAATTTAAACAAAGAATCGATACAGCCGAGATGTATAAAGCCAACCAACGTACAGAACAGGCTGAAAAAGAGTTGTTTGAAGCAAAAGTAATCGAACAATATTTACCAAAGTCCTTATCGGTAGAAGAATTAGAACAAGAACTAAAAAACATAATACTGGAAACAGGAGCTAAAAGTGCTGCCGATTTTGGCAAAGTGATGGGGTTAGCAGCAAAAAAATTGGCAGGTCGTGCAAACAATAAAGATATTTCAGAAAAAATCAAACAACTTTTATCCTAATTTATGGATGATAAATATAAAATGCCGGATGGCTCGTTAATTAGTTTTTTTAGTAATAAAGTCAAGCAATTTGGTGGCATCAATCTGGCTCAAGGCATTCCGGGTTTTACACCTCCTGAAAAGCTATTAAAAAAGCTTAGCAAAATTGCTACCAATCCGAATATCCATCAGTATGCTCCGGGAATCGGCAATTTTACACTTTTGGATAAACTTTGCGACCATTACAAAGAAAAAACTCCACTTACCCGCGATCATTTACTGATTGTACAGGGAGCGACAGAGGCTGTTACCCTGATATACCTTTATTTAAAGCAGCTCACAGGAAAATTAAACGTTCTGGGATTTGACCCGGTTTATGAATCATACAATAACCTACCCCATTTTTTCAATGATGCATTCACACCATTTTATTTAATCAATGGAAGCATTGATTTTTCTGAACTCGAAAAAAGCATTATCGAAAACAAAATCAACTTAGTTTTTATTAATAGTCCGGGGAACCCATTAGGAAAAGTTTTTACAAAAACAGAAGTTGACACCATCATTCGCCTATCCGAAAAACATAATTTCTACATTATTATAGATGCTGTTTATCGTGAACTCTATTTTAAGCAACCGCCGTATATTCCTATTGATATTAATAATTATCGCCTTTTTTACGTAAACAGTTTTTCGAAACTCTTCTCCATTACCGGCTGGCGGGTGGGTTATTTTATATGCCATGCCGAACACATGAAAAAAATACGCTCTATGCACGACTATACCGGATTATGCGTAGCAAACCCTATACAGACTGCTTTATCGGAATATATTTCTGAAGAAGGTATTGTAAATAATTATGTAACAAAACTGAGGGAAAAGTTAAAAACTTCGTTCGACACACTACATAAAGCACTCACAGACTTTGATTTTGAAATTCCGCCTATTGACGGAGGATATTTTATTTGGGCTAAATTACCAAAGCCACATGATGATGGGTTCAGGTTTGCCATCGACTTGTACGAACAGGAAAAAGTGGCCATTATTCCGGGAATTCATTTTTCGGCAAAAGGTAAAGAATACGTTCGCTTTAATGCAGCCAGAGAACTGAGCGAAATTGAAGCAGGAATTGCAGGAATTAAAAAATTTCTGAAGAAAGATGAATAAAAATATTATAAGTTTTTTTGATGATTTGTAAAATTTGTTTTATATTTGACCATAAAAATATACCGCTACTTTATAGCGCCAATACATCCAAAATTGGAAATAAGACGCAATAGAGTAGCGCATATAAACGAGTTAGC
>DAOOWN010000055.1:0-19666 GCA_035371305.1 Bacteroidales bacterium | reverse complement strand
GTGGACGATTTATTGGTTTATAAAATCAACGACGAAACTTTTTTATTAGTTGTAAATGCTGCAAACATCGAAAAAGATTGGAATTGGGTTCAATCACAGAATAAATTTGGCGTTACACTCTACAATGCTTCCGACGAAATTTCACAGTTAGCAGTTCAAGGTCCGTTGGCTCTTAAAGCAATGCAAAAACTTACTTCCACTCCTATTATGGATATGGAATACTACACTTTTAAAAAACTTGATTTTGCAGGTGTAAAAGATATTATTCTTTCTACAACAGGATATACCGGTGCAGGTGGTTGCGAAATTTATTTTGCCAACAAAGATGCCGAACATATTTGGAATGCTGTATTTGAAGCAGGAGCAGAATTTGGAATTCAACCTATTGGTTTGGCTGCACGCGATACCTTACGCCTCGAAATGGGATTCTGTCTCTATGGCAACGATATAGACGATACTACTTCGCCCATCGAAGCAGGTTTGGGATGGATTACAAAATTTGCAGACCATAAAAATTTTATCGATAAAGAATTTTTGTTAAATCAGAAAAAAAACGGAACAAGCCGCAAATTGGTTGGTTTCGAAATGATTGACAAAGGAATACCACGTCACGAATACGAACTTTGCGATGAACATGGAAATAAAATCGGACATGTAACTTCTGGAACCATGTCGCCCATGTTAAAAATCGGAATTGGCATGGGATACGTAAAAACCGAATTCTCAAAAATCGACTCCATTATTTATGTAAAAGTTCGCGATAAACTCCTAAAAGCAAAAGTGGCGAAATTCCCTTTCTATAAAGGCTAAAAATTTAAATAACAAATCAAAGAGGCTGTCTCAAAAGGCAGCCTCTTTGATTTGTTAAATGCTAATACTTACTATAAGTATGGTAATTTGATTGTTGAAAAGTTTTTAGTGTAAATAGTTTATAGTTCAAATTAAACTATTATTTTTGACAAATATTGTCAAGTAAATATTTTCATTTTGAAAACTACTGGTGAAATAATTAGAGAGAAAAGAGAGAAGAATGGATTGTTGTTGAGACAAATATCTGCTCAGCTTAACATTGACACGGCTATACTCAGTAAAATTGAAAGGGGAGAGAGAAAAGCTACTCGAGAACAAATTACAAAGTTGGCAGACATTCTTCAACTCGACAAAGAATCATTGCTTATTCAATATTTGAGTGAGATAATTCTTTGCGAAATTCAAGACGAAGACTTGGCAATAAAAGTACTCAGAGTTGCTGAAAAAACAATTAAATATAGATTGAATAAAAATCAATAAAATGGCAGAATTACTATCAATTATAGAAGCAAGTCATTGGGCAACAGAGTATTTAGGCAAAAAAATAACAACTTCTAACATTTCCTATCTTATTCAATACGGTAGGATAAAAAAAATAGGTGATAATGGTTCTACCCGAGTACTTAAAGAAGAATTGATAGAATATTACAAAAAACAAAATAAATCGAAACAAGAAGAATGGAAAGAACAGCTTGGAGAAGATTTGAATTGGGCTTTATCATTTGAACAATACAAAGAAGCCGAAACAACAAAGCATGTTCACAGACTTCATCCATATAAAGGAAAATTCATTCCTCAGTTAGTTGAATATTTCCTTGACATCCACACCGACAAATTCAAGAAGGAAGTTTATTTCAAGCCCGGAGACATTGTTTACGACCCATTTTCAGGAAGCGGAACTACAATGGTTCAAGCTTGTGAGTTAGGAATACATGCCGTTGGCAATGATGTTTCTGCATTTAATACAATGATTGGTAATTGTAAGATTACAAAGTATAACCTTGTTGATGTGCAAATTGAAATAGACAGAATTTCTAGAACATTAAAATCATTTTTATCTGATCACAAAACGCTTGAATTTGAAGATAGACTTTTAAAAGAGTTGTATTTTTTCAACAACAAGTATTTTCCGGTTCCAGAATATAAATACAAAGTAAAACGCAATGAAATTGACGAAAAGACATATGGGGAAGAGAAGGAAAAAGAGTTTTTATTAATATTCAATAAACTTGTAAATGAATATAAAATTAAATTACGTCAAGACAAAGAAGATTCATTTCTTGATAAATGGTACACTCAACACATTCGTGATGAAATTCAATTTGTGTTTGATGAAATCCAAAAAATTAAAAATCCCGACACCAAAAAAATTGTTAGCGTTATTCTAAGTCGCACAATTAGAAGTTGCAGAGCCACTACACATGCTGATTTGGCAACATTGATAGAGCCTGTTACAAGTACCTATTACTGTAGTAAACACGGAAAAATATGTAAACCCCTATTTTCAATTCTTAAATGGTGGGAAACTTATTCTAAAGATACCGTAAAAAGATTAGTTCAGTTTGATAAACTAAGAAAAGAAACCTTTCATGTTTGTTTAACGGGTGATAGCAGAAGCATTAACCTCACTGAAGAACTTTACAAGGTTAATCCCGATTTTGCTAAACTCGTTGAGAGACAAAAAATCAAGGGGATATTTTCATCACCACCTTATGTTGGATTAATTGATTATCACGAGCAACATGCTTATGCTTATGATTTGTTTGGCTTTGAAAGAAAAGATGAACTTGAAATTGGACCGTTATTCAGAGGACAGGGTAGAGAAGCAAGACAAAGCTACATTCAAGGTATAAGTGAAGTTTTGATTAACTCAAAAAAATACCTTGTTGACGATTACGATATTTTCCTTGTAGCAAATGACAAATATAATTTGTATCCCATCATTGCAGAAAATGCAGGAATGCAAATAGTTAATCAATATAAACGACCAGTATTAAACCGAACAGAAAAAGATAAAGGAGCGTATTCGGAAATTATTTTTCATTTAAAAAGTAAGTAAAAAATGGATAAGATATCAAAATCACACTTAGATAACTTTATTGCAAAATTTGGTTTCAATCCAAATATAAAGGAATCGGAAGCGTTTGAACATTTTTCTGCATTCACTTTATTATCTCAAGAGGTTAATGGGAATTTGTTAAAATCAGATTTAGAAGCAATTTCTACAGGGTATGCTAAAGGGGTTGATACAATCGCCATTTGTATAAATGAAAAATTAATATTGAACAGTGAAGAAATAGATAATTTTGAAAATCAAAGTTTATTGGTTGATATATTTTTTATTCAATCAAAAACTTCTGAAAACTTTAGCGATTCGGAATTGGGTAATTTTTTAGATGCTGTAATTGATTTTTTTGCTGATGAACCTCAGTATAATATTTCAGAACTTGAAGAACAAAGAGAGATTTATACAAAATTACTCAATAAACAAGGAAACATTAGAGAATTTAATTTGCATTGTTTGTATGTTTCATTAGGTCAAAAGCAAGAAACAGAAACAACAATTAATACAACAAAGAATATCAAAAAAGGGTTATTAGAAAAGTATAGTCTTTTCAATAAAATAAATATTGATTTAATTGATAAAGCAACTTTGATAAGTGTTCATAAAAAAGCAATTAGTCCTTTGCGAGCAACATTTAAGTTTGATAATAAAATCCAATTAACAGGCATTGCAGATGTTGATGAAGCGTATATCGGATTTATGCCATTTTTAGAGTTTAAAAATTTAATAATGGATGAAAATCAAACAAAAATAAAAAGTCTTTTCAATGATAATTTGCGTGATTTCTTAGGGCTTGATAACCCAATAAATCAAGGGATCAAAAAAACGTTAGAAGTTAAAAAGTTCAATGAATTTTCTCTTTTGAATAATGGTGTAACTGTCATCGCTGAAAGTAATACTGGGAAAGGCAACACTTTAATTCTTGAGAACTATCAAATTGTAAATGGTTGCCAAACTTCTAACGTATTATTTGAGTGTAGAAATATAGAAGGTATTGAAAATGTGTTAATCCCAATAAAGGTTGTAATCACAAAAAAGGAAGAGTTGAGAGACGAAATAATTTTGACAACAAACAGTCAATCAAAATTTACAGAAGAACAACTTTTTGCAATTACTCAATTTCAAAAAACACTTGAGGACTTCTATAATGCGAATAAAACAACAGACAACTTATATTACGAGAGGAGAACAAATCAATTTTCCAACTCAAATATTAGTAAAAGTAGTATTATTGAAATAAAAGAACAACTTAAAAGTTTTATGGCAATGTTTTTTGATTTGCCTCATCTTGTTGCAGGAAATATTGGAAAAGTTGTGTCTAATTATAAAGATAAGTTTTTCCAAAAAGACCATAGCCCTATTCCATATTACATTTCAGGGTTGTTATCCTCAAAGTGGGACAAACTACTTTTGAGTGATGATAAATACAAAGAGTTTAACAAATATCGATACCATATTTTTATGGGATTTAGATATTTGGTTGAAGATTTACCATTTCAAGAAATTTACCTAAAAAATCCCAAAAACTATTCAATTAAAGATGAGCAAAAAAGAAAAAATAGTTATGATAAATTGCTTAGTGTTATTAGAGACGATAAAGAGTTGAAATCTTTAATAGATTTAGCAATTGAAATATTTAAAAAGTTAGATTACAAGCGAGCAAAAAGTGCATATTCAAACCCGATAACACAAGAATACAAAAAGCATTTAGTAAATTATATTAACTCTGATTCAGAATCTTAAATAATGCCACTAACCCAACAGCAAATACAACAAGTTGAAACTGTTTTAAGAAACAGTTTAAGACATAAATTTCAAAATTATAATCCAGAGCCAGCAGTAATGCCCTTTCATACGCGGTTGCTGGGTAAAGATAGAATGGCTTTATTCTCATTTATCCATTCATTAAACACAAATTTTGGAACAAGTATTTTTGAGCCAGTTGCCAAGGCATTAGCATCATCTACTTTTGCCAGTGCAGAATCGCAGCAAACTGCAGGTAATCAGATTTCATCTGAAGCACAAAGAGTTATTCAAAACATTATGGATGGACTTGCTACTGCAACTACCTCACCTAACAAAATGGAGGAGATATACGCGATCAGAGCGGTTTGTCAATCCGGAGAAATGAAAACGGTTAAACCAACAAAAGTAGATATTAAGCTTGTTGGACATGATGGAACAATTTATCTTATTGACTTAAAAACTGCGAAACCCAATGCCGGTGGATTTAAAGAATTTAAAAGAACGCTTTTAGAATGGGTAGCCACAACATTAGCAGACAATCCTACAGCAAATGTTCAGACCATCATAGCAATTCCATACAATCCTTACGAACCACAACCATACAATCGTTGGACAATGCGTGGCATGCTCGACTTAGATAATGAGTTAAAAGTTGCAGCAGAATTTTGGGATTTTCTTGGCGGACAAGGTGCATATACTGACCTGTTGGATATTTTTGAACGAATTGGACTTGAACTTAGACCAGAAATTGATGCATACTTTGCAAGATATAACAGACAATAACCGATGTATATGTTGGTAAAATTAAAGTTGTATAATAACAACGTTATAGTCAATATCTACAAAAGTGTTGCCGATCCAACAAGACATGAAACTGCAATTCGTAACAATGAAAATAAGTTTGAGTTTGTAACGTGAATGTTGTAACAGGTGGTGTACTTTATCCATTTTTTAACGTTAGGTTTATGTGAAATACAAACATTGCTTTTATTATAGAGACAATCAAGTATTTTAATTTTTAAGACTTCCTTTTCGGTCTGTTTCTTATTTTATATCTTTGTGCATTAAAATTATTTATGGAACATAAATATCCCATTGAAGTTTGCTTTACGCCGGCATTATATCATTTGTATAATAATTCTGAAAATACCGTAGTAATTGTTGATGTGTTAAGAGCCACTTCTTCTATATGTGCCGCTATTGCAGCCGGTGCAAAAAAAATATTGCCGGTAGCAACAATAGAGCAGGCTCGCGAAGTAAAAAAACAGGGTTATACATTAGCCGCCGAACGCGATGGTAAGGTGTTAGATTTTGCCGATTTCGGAAACTCACCCGATTTATTTACACCCGAAAGAGTAAAAGATAAAGTTATTGCTTATAGTACCACGAATGGAACTCAGGCCATAGAAATGGCTGCCGATGCTAAACAAATTCTTATAGGTTCGTTTATTAATTTGTCTGCCGTAACCGATTTTTTAATTAATAATCCCACACCTGTTTTGTTTTTATGTTCGGGGTGGAAAAATAAATTCAATCTCGAAGATACGTTATGTGTCGGAGCTATAGCACAAAAACTTTTAGAATCTGGTAAATATCAAACAGTTTGCGACAGTACTTACGCTGCTATCGATTTATGGGACATGTCTAAAAGCGACTTGATGAAATACCTCGAAAAAGCCTCGCACCGGCATCGCTTAAAAACGATGGTAGATGAACAAATAATTAAATATTGCCACACCATTGATTTAGTAAATGTACTACCGGCATATAAAAATGGATTTATAGAAAAAATTTAACTAAGCGTTAAAAAAGTATTGTAAAACATTTTTTAAAAGGTACATATTTCAAAAATAATTCTGAAATTGCAAGCTGAAAACTTAAATTTATATTACGTATGAAAAAACATAATTTTAATGCCGGACCATGTGTATTGCCAAAACAAGCAATTGAATCGACTATTGAAGCAATACGCGATTTCGATAATACAGGAATCGGTTTATTGGAAATTTCCCATCGTACACCGGGTTGGGAAAGAATCATGGCCGAAACCGAACAACTATGGAGAGAGCTTTTAAATATTCCAAATGATTATGCAGTGTTGTTTTTGGGAGGTGGAGCATCCACACAATTTTATACCGTAGCTGCAAACCTATTAGGGAAAAAAGCAGCATATTTACAAACCGGTGTTTGGGCAAAAAAAGCTATTAAAGAAGCAAAACTTTATGGTGAAGTAGTGGTAGTAGCATCATCCGAAGATAAAAACTATACCTACATTCCTAAAAACTATACAATTCCTACCGATGCCGATTATTTCCATATTACAACCAATAATACCATTTACGGAACAGAGATAAAGTATGATATGGATTGCCCAATACCTTTGGTTGCTGATATGAGTTCAGACATTATGAGCCGTCCTGTTGATGTTACAAAATATGCATTGATTTATGGCGGAGCTCAAAAGAATGTTGGACCTGCCGGCGTTACCTTTGTTATTGTTCGTAAAGATATTCTTGGTAAAGTAGAAAGAAAATTGCCTACCATGGTCGATTACAGAACACATATTGGTGCAGAACCAAAAGATAATTCTATGTTCAA
Source organism: Bacteroidales bacterium (assembly GCA_035371305.1). Classification (GTDB taxonomy): domain Bacteria; phylum Bacteroidota; class Bacteroidia; order Bacteroidales; family GWA2-32-17; genus Ch61. Next base: position 12,447 of record DAOOWN010000055.1, on the reverse strand, counting down.
CACTCCTCCGGTTATTTCAATTTTTGTAATGCACGAAACATTAAAATGGTTGAAATCAATTGGCGGTGTTGCCGAAATGAATAAAATTAATCAGAAAAAAGCAGAACTTCTTTACAATGAAATAGACAGAAATAAAATGTTTGTAGGTACAGCCGTTAAAGAAGATCGCTCTATTATGAATATTTGCTTTGTAATGGCAGAACAATACAAAGATAAAGAAGCTGATTTTATGGCATTTGCAAAAGAAAAAGGTATGGTCGGAATTAAAGGACATCGTTCAGTAGGTGGCTTCCGTGCTTCTTGCTATAATGCATGCCCAATAGAATCAGTTCAGGCTCTTGTTGAATGTATGCAAGAATTTGAAAAAATGCATGCATAATATTGTCATTCTAAGCCCACATGAATTCTATTCATGTGGGCTTAGTATATAAAAGTATTAACCAAATAAAATTTATAAAAATGAAAGTATTAGTTGCTACCGAAAAACCTTTTGCAAAAGTTGCTGTTGATGGCATCCGCAAAGTGGTAGAAGAAGCCGGTTATCAATTGGCTCTTTTAGAAAAATATACCGACAAAAGTCAATTATTGGCAGCCGTTGCCGATGCTGATGCATTAATTATTCGCAGCGATAAAGCTACAGCCGAAGTTATAGAAGCCGGTAAAAATCTTAAAATTATTGTTCGTGCCGGAGCCGGTTACGACAATATCGACCTCGCTGCTGCTACAGCTAAAGGAATCGTAGCCATGAACACACCGGGTCAAAATTCCAATGCCGTTGCAGAACTTGCAATTGGTATGATGATATTTATGGCTCGCGGACAGTTTAAGGGCATTTCCGGTTCTGAACTAAAAGGGAAAAAATTGGGCATTCATGCTTTGGGTTATGTAGGTAAAGCCGTTGCTACCATTGCCAAAGGATTTGGAATGGATGTCTATGCTTTTGACCCCTTTGTTAGCGATGAAGCAATGCAAAAAGAAGGAGTAACACCACTTCATAGCGTTGAAGAGTTATATCAAGCTTGTCATTTTATTTCGTTGCATATTCCGGCTAACGACAAAACAAAAAAATCAATCAATTATGATTTATTAAAACTGATGCCAAAAGGAGCTACATTAGTCAATACTGCTCGCAAAGAAGTGATTTGCGAAGATTCATTGAAAAAAATATTTGCCGAACGCGAAGATTTTAAATATATCAGCGATATAGCTCCCGATTGTCATCAGGATTTATTACAGTATGAAAACCGCTATTATGCTACTCCCAAAAAACAGGGAGCCGAAACAGCCGAAGCAAATATCAATGCAGGTATTGCTGCAGCAAAACAAATAGTTGGATTTTTCAAACATGGAGATAAAACATTTCAGGTTAACAAATAAAAAGGAGAGATTATGGCAATTTTAAAACCGTTTAAAGGATTACGTCCGCCAAAGGGAATTGTAAAAGATTTAGCTGCACGTCCATATGACGTTTTAAATTCAAAAGAAGCTCGCGAAGAAGCAAATGGCAATCCTTATTCATTACTTCATATTACAAAACCGGAAATTGATTTGCCCGAAAGCATTGACGAACACGATGAACAGGTATATGCTAAGGCAAAAGAAAATTTCGAATTGTTTAAACAAAAAGGATGGTTGGTTCAGGATAACGAAGAATATTTGTATATCTATGCCCAAACAATGGATGGCCGGACTCAATATGGTTTGGTGGGGTGTGCCGGAGTGGACGATTATTTAAATGGCATTATTAAAAAACACGAGCTAACACGAAAAGATAAAGAAGAAGACCGAATGAAACATGTACGTGTTACGGATGCCAATATGGAACCCGTTTTCTTTTCATATCGTGCTGTACCCGAAATAGATGCCATTGTAGAAAAAATTGTAAAAACTCAAGAGCCTGAGTACGACTTTTTAGCCGATGATGGTTTTGGACACCATTTTTGGGTAATCCGCGATAAGGCTACCATACAACATTTGGTTGAATTGTTTGCAAAGATTCCTTATACCTATGTAGCTGATGGACATCATAGAACTGCAGCTGCAGCATTGGTTGGCAAAGAAAAACGCGAGAAACATCCGAATTATAAAGGTAACGAAGAATTTAATTATTTTCTTGCCGTTCATTTTCCCGATAATCAGTTGAAAATTATTGACTACAACCGTGTAGTAAAAGATCTGAACGGATTGTCTGCTTCGCAGTTTATCGAAAAACTCAAACAACATTTCGATGTAGAAGAAAAAGGAGCCGAAATATATAGACCTGCTAAGCTTCATAATTTTTCTATGTATTTAGAAGGCAAATGGTATTCGTTCACTGCTAAACAAGGAACTTACAACGATAATGATCCTATCGGAGTGTTAGATGTTACGGTTCTCAGCAAATATGTTCTCGACGAAATTCTTGGTATTAAAGATTTGCGTACCGATAAACGTATAGATTTTGTTGGAGGTATTCGTGGTTTAGGTGAATTGAAAAAACGTGTAGATTCGGGCGAAATGAAAGTTGCCTTTGCATTATATCCGGTTAGCATGAAGCAACTTATTGATATTGCCGATAGTGGCAATATTATGCCTCCTAAAACGACATGGTTTGAACCTAAGTTGCGAAGCGGATTAGTTGTGCACGCATTAGAATAATCATCTTTTCTTAAGAAAGAATACATTAAATTAGTCCCCTTAAATAGGGGACTTTTTTTATGAACCATATCAAGCAAAATATTGAAAAAATTAAAAGTATAATCCCTGCTCAAGTTAAACTTATTGCTGTTTCCAAGACAAAACCTGTGTCCGATATTGAAGAAGCAATAAATGCAGGACAGTATATTTTTGGCGAAAATAAAGTGCAAGAACTAGTAACAAAAGCAGGTGTGATAGATAAAAAAGCAGAATGGCATATGATAGGACACCTGCAAACCAATAAAGTAAAACAATTGCTTTCGGCAGTTCATCTTATTCATTCTGTCGATAGTTTTAAATTGGCAAAAGAAATAGATAAAGAAGCCCAAAAAATAAACAAAATGATTCCGTGCTTATTGCAATTGTATATTGCTAAAGAAGATACTAAATTCGGATTTGCCGAAGACGAATTATTAGCCATGCTTCAAATGCCGGAATTTTATCAATTAAAAAATATTGAAATCCATGGATTAATGGGGATAGCCAGTTTTACAGACAATAAGAAGGTTATAGAAGAAGAATTTTCAAAACTCAGAAAAATGTTCGAAAGACTAAAAAAAGAGTATTTTTCAGAAAATAATACTTTCAAAGAACTTTCAATGGGAATGTCCAACGATTTTCAAATTGCAATAGAGCAGGGAAGTACGATGATACGTATAGGTTCATTGATTTTTGGCGAGCGGTATTACCCGGCTAAAAAATAATATAAATGCTAAACGAACGGTTCTAAAATGCCTACCAACGCTTCGTATAAACTCTTTTTATCACTCGAGATACTTTTTCCTTCTTTTTTTAATACAGTTAAACACTCTTTAACCTGTTCTTTTGTCGCTTTTTCTATGTTTTCTTCAATAACAGTAAATGACTCAATAGCAACAGCATAAGATGAACGAATAAAAATATTGGTAAAAAACGTAAGATGAGCAGAAAAATCTAATCCGTTTTCCCAACAAGAACGAATTAATTCCGGAAAATGATGAAAGTCATCAATATTTTTTAAGCTTGAAATTAAGAAATCTACCGCCGAATTTTGCTTCATGTTGGTTAGCAAAAAATATATTTTCGTATTAATTTCAGAATCGTTCCGTAAATATAAAGAAATAACATCGGGAAGGAGGTCAGCATAACGATTGTTTTCAAATTCATTAAGTCCTTGAATAATAAGCTCTTTCTTATTTGATTGCAATAGTTTCTTTATATTGTCTTTTTTCGTCATAATTTTTTTTGTGCAAAATTCGTGAAAAAAACGAAAAAATATTTTTCTAATGAAAAATTTATTATTTTTGTGCAATGTAATTAGAAAATAGAATACTCATAAAACTATGATTAATATGAAATTTAAAAACAAAATTTTAAGTGCTTTGGCAATAGTCGCTATAAGCGCATTTACAATTTCATTTATTGGCTGTGGAGGAGATAAATCAAACGATGAAAATCTGAATGAAGATTCGCTCAATACAGCCGATGAGTTCAACAAAGCAAAGCAAGTTATTTATGGAATTCCCTCACCCATAGAAACAGCCATGTTGATGAAAAGAGCCGGTGCAAAGTATAATCAAGATTTCTTGAACCCTATTTCAAATATGGGAAATTATACTACAACCAAAAGCATGGCATTAAACTTAGGCGTTTATAGTGCAGACTTAAGTTTTGCAAGCATGTTCGACCAATCACAAGCTAGTATTAAATATTTATCGGCTACCAAAAAGTTGGCAGATGATTTAGGAATATTAAATGCTATTGATAAATCCATCATTACCCGTATGGAAAACAATATCAACAACCGTGATAGTGTAATGGAAATCATTAGCGAAACATTCATGAATTCTAACTCCTTCTTAAAAGAAAACGATCGTGGCGAAATAGCTGCTATTATTCTTACGGGTGGTTGGATGGAAGGCCTTTATATTGGCACACAAATTGTTAAAAATACTGCATCCAATAAAGAACTTATGGAACGTATTGCAGATCAGCGCTTATCGTTAAATACACTGGTTAGTTTATTAAACGAATATAAAAACGATGCAAACGTTCAAACGATTCTTCCGGAAATGGAAAAACTAAAAAAGATTTTTGATAAAATTCAAACCTCATCATCGAAAATGGAAGTTGTAGAAAAAGATGGCAAAAGCATCATAACTTCTACATCGGAAGTTAAGTTTACACCCGAAATTTTCAACGAACTTGAAAAAACTATTTCTGAAATTAGGTCAAACATTATTAAATAAAGGGAGCTATGAAAAAAATATTAGTGTCAACCGTAATTATTTTAAGTTTAGTAGCTTTTACTAATGTAGCTTCAGCTCAATGTAAAAATTTTGCTAAAAAGATTTGTAAACTTGAATTGCTCCCATATGTTCACGATGGTATATACAATGCTACCGTTTTGAGTGAAGGTGAAACAGCAGAATTATACAAAACATTTTATGCTGGTCAAGAATACAGAGTAACTGTGTGTGGTGACGAAAATTTACCACCCGTTCAATTTCAGGTACTTGATGCTGAACGCAATGTTTTATACGACAATAAAAAACATAATTTTGCTAAAAGTTGGGATTTTAAACTTCAGTCAAGTAAACAATTAATAATTTCTATTCAAGTTCAAACTTCCGACGAGCTTAACGACCAAATATTAAGTGGTTGTGTTTCGGTTTTGGTTGGTTTTATGAACGTTGAAAATTCTTTTGACCAAAATAAATAGATAATATTTTCGATTTTTTTAATTAGCCATGCTTTTTTATTAGAGCATGGCTAATTTTTTTGACAAATATTTTCCGGTAATGGAGTTTTCATTTTTAGCAATATCTTCGGGAGTACCTGTTGCAACAACATAGCCGCCTTTTTCCCCGCCTTCAGGTCCCAGATCGATTACCCAATCGGCCGATTTAATAACATCGAGATGGTGTTCAATTAAAATAATGCTATGGTGACGTTCAATTAATAGTTGAAATGCTTTTAATAAAAGTTGAATATCGTGAATGTGTAAGCCGGTTGTGGGTTCATCAAAAATAAATAACGTGCTTGGACTGTTTTTCTGGCTAATAAATCCGGCTAATTTTAATCTCTGGCTTTCGCCACCGCTAAGAGTGGAAGTGGATTGTCCTAATTTAAGGTAGCCTAGGCCTACTTGCTGTAAAAAACCTAATTTTTTTACAATTTCGCTTTCCGTTTTGCCATTTGTTTCCTTAAAAAATGAAATGGCTTCGTCCACAGTTAATTCAAGAACATCAAAAATATTTTTCCCTCGATATTCAACTTCAAGTATTTCCGATTTAAAACGTTTTCCATGACAACTTTCACATTCTAATTTTACGTCAGCCATAAACTGCATTTCCACAGTAATATAACCATCGCCCAAGCATTCTTCGCAACGACCACCATTTATGTTGAAAGAAAAATGAGAAGGCGTAAACCTCATTTGCTTCGCTAAAGGCTGACTGCTGTATAAGGCTCTAATGTCGTCGTAAATTTTTAAATAGGTAAGCGCATTGGAACGTGTAGAGCGACCGATTGGGTTTTGGTCAACCAAAATAACTTCTTGGATGTATTCAATATTCCCTAGCAAATCACTATATCCACTTGTTTTTAAGCTATTGCCTAATTTTTTTTGCAATGCAGGAAATAAAATCTGATTAATTAAGGTTGATTTGCCTGATCCACTCACACCGGTTACTACCGTTAAAACTTTAAGCGGGATTTTTACATCTATATGTTTAAGGTTATGTAAATAGGCATTCTTGATTTCTAAAAACAAGTTCCATTTTCTTCTATGTTCAGGAGTTGGAATTGATAGGGAATGAGCAAGGTATTTTGAAGTATAACCTTCTGTGCTCTTATTTAATTGCTCAGGTGTGCCTGCAAAAACAACTTTTCCTCCTTGAAAACCGGCACCGGGTCCCATGTCTATAATATAATCGGCACTTCTGATAATATCTTCATCATGCTCAACAACTAAAACCGTATTTCCAATATCTCTTAATGTTATAAGTACATGAATTAATTTTTCATTATCCGAAGGATGCAAGCCGATGCTTGGTTCATCGAGTATATATAATGAGCCAACTAAACTGCTGCCAAGTGAAGTAGAAAGATGAATACGTTGCGATTCGCCTCCCGAAAGCGTCGATGAACTTCGGTTTAGCGTTAAGTAACCCAAGCCGACTTTAATCAAATAATCCAAACGAACATTTATTTCTAAAAGTATTCTTGAAGCGATTTCTTTTTCGTGCTTAGAAAGTTTTAGGCTATTGACAAACATCTTTACATCGGTAATCGGAAGCATTAAAATATCTCCTAAGCTCTTGCCGTTTATTTTAATGTATTCTGTTTCAGGTTTTAATCGTTTGCCTTTGCATGTAGGGCAGATGGTTTTGCCTCTATAGCGCGAAAGCATAACGCGGTATTGAATCTTGTATAAGTTTTCTTGTAAAAATTTAAAAAAATCATTTATTCCCGGGAAATGTGGTGTCCCTTCCCAAAGCATCTTCTTTTCTTCTTCGCTTAGTTCGGAATAGGGAGTATGAACAGGAAATTTCGCTTTATGTGCATTTGATATAAACAACATTTTCCATTCTTGCATTGTTTCTCCTTTCCAACAGGCAACGGCATCGCTATATACCGAAAGATTTTTATTCGGAATTACTAAATCTTCATCAATGCCAATGGTTTGTCCAAATCCTTCGCACGTGGGGCAAGCACCGGCAGGACTATTGAAGTTAAACATTTGAGGATGAGGTTCCTCAAATAAAATTCCATCTGCCTCAAATTTATTTGAAAAAGTTTCTAATTGCCATTGTCCGTTTTTTTGTATGCCAATAATACATGTCCCTTGGCCTTCAAAAAAAGATGTTTCGATCGAATCTGCAATTCGATCCAGCATCTCTTTATTGTGACAGGTTTCAAAACGATCAACTACAATTATTAGATTATCCGATACTGTATTTAGTTGTTCTAGTTTAACAAACTCGTCGATAATAAAGCCTCTTGTATAACCTTGTTGTATAAGATGTTTAATTTCCTGATTGTGCGGTTTAAATGCAATAAACCCTAAGTTGTTCTGATCTTGTAAACAAATATAATCGATAACATCTTTTACGTTGTGTTTTTTGACTTCTTTATTTGAATGAGGAGCATATGTTTTCCCGATTCTTGCATATAAAAGCTTAAAGTACTCGTGAAGTTCGGTCGATGTGCCAACGGTTGAACGTGGGTTTGATGTATTTGTTTTTTGTTCTATGGCGATAGCCGGCGGAATACCACTTATAAAATCAACCTCAGGTTTAGGCATTCTATTTAAAAACTGACGCGCATAGGACGATAAACTTTCAACATAGCGACGTTGTCCTTCTGCAAAAAGGGTTTCAAAAGCAAGAGACGATTTCCCGCTTCCGGAGAGGCCGGTAATGACAACAAATTGATTTAGTGGTATTGCTAAGTCAATGTTTTTTAAATTATTAACTCGAGCTCCTTTAATTGTTATTTGAGAGTTATGGTTGTAAGAATTCATCTATCACAGGAATAATTTTTGCAAAGGTAATGATTGATTTTTGAAACTTTATTAGTATCTTTGCGTAAGAAACTTTAAAATTAGCTGCCTATAGAAAAATTCTACCACTGAACCAAACAGAAAAGTGGTTATGAAAATGAATCAATATTCCGATTATGAGCTGGTGCAAGCTTATATTTCGGGCAATGAGGCAGCCGTTGAAACAATCATCAACAGATATAAACGTAAAGTATATACCTATATATATTATAGGATAAGAAACAAGGAAATTGTTGCTGATTTGTTTCAGGATACTTTTATAAAAGTCTTTAAATCGATTAAAGAAAATAAATATGCAGAAGATGGTAAGTTTGGTGCGTGGTTAATGCGTATTGCACATAACCTTGTAATCGATTACATAAGAAAAGATAATCGATTAAAAACCGTAGCAGTAGATAGTTATGATTACGATGTGCTCAATAATAAAAAACTGTCAGAAGGCACAACCGAACAAGCAATGATAAAAAATGAAATTGACCACGATATACGAAAATTACTTGACTATTTGCCCGAAAATCAGAGAGAAGTGATAATTATGCGGCATTTTTTAGGCATGAGCTTTAAAGAAATTGCCGAAGAAACAAACGTAAGCATAAATACAGCATTGGGTCGTATGCGTTATGCCTTGATAAATTTGAAACGAATAGTCGAAGAACACAAGCTTGAATTAGAAATAAACCATTAATTTGTTTTTTTAGACAAAATATTTGGCAAGTTCTTTCGTTATTAATAAATAATTAAAGAACTTTTGCCTATGACCATTTCTACCTTTATTTATTTTAATGATAATACGAACGACGAAGAACCCTTCTTGTTTGCGTTAAACGAGGATGTCGATATCGAAAAATTTTATATCGAGCCTCCGGTTGCTTTAGTAGAAAATACAATACAAGCAATAAGAAGTTTATAAAATTTGTAGTTTGAAATAATAGATTTCTTATCTTTACACTAAAAAAATATGTACAAGTGTAAAGTTTGTGGTTATGTTTATGACCCATTAAAAGGGGATTCTACTCAAAATATTCCGGAAAATACTCCATTCGAAGAATTGCCAAGTGACTGGAAGTGTCCTATTTGTGATGCTCCAACCGATGATTTTTTGGAGATAGATTAATTTTTTTTCATATTGGCAACCCCTCAAAATATTTTACGTCTTTAACATAGATTCATGAAGGTTAACTGGCAAGATACAGACGCTGTGAGCAAGATTGTAGATGCATGTGTCCGTGGTGACCGCATGAATCAAGAAGTCTTGTACAAATCGTTCTATGGAAAAATGTTGACCGTCTGTATGCGTTATTCAAAAAACAAAGAAGAAGCGTACGATATTTTACAAGAAGGATTTGTAAAGGTTTTTAATAAACTTAAAAATTTTGAAAAAAAAGGTTCTTTGGAAGGTTGGATTAGAAGAATAATGGCAAATACGGCTATCGACCATATTCGCAAAAAGAAAGACTTTTATCTTTCATCGGATGAATTGTTTGAAATGGATAATTTGGTGGATGATTCAAATGACGAAAGCGAATTAGATGAACTGGTACAAATGAAAGCTGATGTTATTATTACATTCGTTCAAAAGCTCTCGCCTGCTTATAGAACGGTTTTTAATATGTATGTAATAGAAAATATGACGCATCAAGAAATTGCCGATTATTTAAACATCAGTGTCGGAACTTCAAAATCAAACCTTGCAAAGGCAAAAAATAATTTAAAAGAAATGGTATTGACCTATATAAAAACACATGAGCATGAAACGTTTTAATGAACACTTGCAAGAAAAGCTCAATTCTTTTGAGTATCCTTACGAAGAGGGTACTTGGGAAGCATTTAAACATAAAATGCTGATAAGAAAAATTGTACGTTGGGCTACTGCCTTTTTTGTTACAGCTACAGCTATCACCACCATTGTTTTAATTTCTACTGATAAGGAAATGAAAACAACTTTGTGTAAAGAGACAAAAAATAATGTTGTTACACAAACAAATATAGAAAAAGAAAAAAGTATAATATCAAATCAAAACCCTCAACCTAACAATGAAAAGGTTGTTGCAATACCTGAAAAATTAGATGGGTTAGAAAATAACAATAACTCTGTCAAAAAAACGGAGGAAACCGAAATTAATAACAACGTGTCTGTCATTGATGTGCAAAATAATAATGTTGTTCTTCCTGCCACCATATCGTTTAATAAAGATAAAACAAAAGGTTGTGCTCCTTTACAGGTTGGTTTTAATTCAAGCGTTAATGTAAAGATATTGAATTTTGTTTGGGATTTCGGTGATGGTACAACATCATTTGAACAAAATCCTGTTCATGTTTATAAAAAAGGCGGGAAATATAATGTAGTACTCACTGTTAAAACATATGAAGGGAAAACCATTGTTTCAGAACAACAACAAATTAATGTGTTCAACAAACCTAAAGCTATTATTGACTTTAATATTGATGATAATTGTGTTGATTTACAAAATATTTCAAAACAGTCGTTTTTCAAAAATTGGTATTTTAATGACTCATTAATGAACGATGAAAATGCAAGGATTTGCATTAAAAAATCAGGAATGTACAACGTGTCGTTAATCGTTGAAAACAACGAAGGATGCTCCGATTCTACAACACAAAAAATAAGTTTGACCTATAAAATGCCGATCAAATTTGCAGAAGCATTTACACCAGACGGTGATGGAATAAACGACTTGTTTGGTCCTATTGTAGCAGATTACAGTCAATATGAATTTAGAATGTTTGTTTATAAAAAAGAAGGAAAATGTGTGTTTGAACATATTGGTAGTCCCGTTAATTGGGATGGATATGATCAAAATACCAAACAACCTTGCCCTGATGATATTTATTTTTATAAGGTTATTGCTGTTGATAAATTGGGTAATAAAAATGAATTTTCAGGTAAAATAGTCTTGAAACGATAAAATATTAAAGTTAAATTTGCATAAATATTTAAAAAATGAGAACATATATTTATTTATTGCTTTTGTTTGTGTCTTTATCATTAAAAGCACAACAAAATATCGACATTTCAAAATGGTTTGCCTATAAGGTATATATGAGTGGCGTGAATGATCAAAAAACCTCCGACTATGTTGCACGAACCTTAGAGAAAAATCAATTTGCAGTAATGGCTTCTTTTGATATTAAAGGTGGTCAGGGTTATATCATAGTCGAAGCAGCTTATATGATTAATGAAATTGAAAAATATATAAACAATACCATGTTAGGTGTTCATTTAGAAAATTATGAGATGGTAGAATTAACACCCGATCTGCTTATGGATGCATATTATTTAAGAGGGAATGTGTCTATAGAAAACAAGTCGAAAGAGTTACCTCAGTTTATACAGTTCGGACCTTATACTCAATTTTCTAATAGTATGTACGATATAGTCAAAAAACATTGGATACAGAAATATCCAGAAGCATACCGAGCCATGTTTAAGCCGAGCCCATTAACTCCGGAGCAAATAGAAGAACAAAACCAAAAGTTAAACCGAAAAAATTAGAACCATGAAAAAATATTACCTACTTCTTGTTTTTATATCTTTAATAGGTATAAAAGAAATATTTTCTCAATGTAGTAATTGTAATTCAAATTATCCTTCTGCATTACAAACAATAACTTCCGGTCAAACGTTAACAGTGAGTTCATGTGTTTATGGTGGAGAATACTCTAAATACAGTGTAACGGCTGGAGTAACTTATACATGGTCGACATGTGGAAGCACAGGTTATGATACTCAATTAACTCTTTATCAAGGAACAACTTGCGGAAGTGGTACCGTATTGGGCTATAATAATGATGGTTGCAGCTTACAATCAACAATAACATGGACAGCTACATTTACCGGTACGGTTACACTTTTAGTAAGTCAGTATAATTGTGCTAATAATTCAACTTGCGAAACGCTAACTTGGAGTGCTTCGGGTGGAAGCGGTGGCAGTACAGGTGGCGGAGCAGATTGTGCCCATGCAGACCCATTTTGTACAGGCACCACCTATAATTTCCCTATGCAAACGGATAATGGTAGTGCCGAAAGCGGACCACAATACGGATGTTTATGTACAACTCCAAACCCTGTTTGGTATTATTTAAGAATTTCAACTTCTGGTGATATAGGTATTACTATTTCAAGTACATGTGGTGATATTGATTATGCAGCATGGGGACCTTTTAGTTCTCTTACTTGTTCTCCGAGTGATTTAACTAGTATAAAT
>DAOOWN010000054.1:0-20247 GCA_035371305.1 Bacteroidales bacterium | reverse complement strand
TTCATAAACTAAATCGACCTGTTAAAAAAGTTGCACTTACTAATTGAACTTAGGTATTTGTATTTCATTTTTCAATAAAATAGAAATCAGATAATTCTTACATTTTCATTTAAAACTACTACTACCCGATTAAAATTTAAACGTCCTTTCTTTTTTCCTTATTCACCAATGAGGTTACAGAGTAGCACAGGGTGGTTGCTTAGATATCTGTCAGGTATCGTTTTTTCTTAAATGTTTTTTTTGCAAATTAGACTAAGTGCTCATATTCAAAGATATATGTTTCGTTAAAATACTTTTTTATTTTTGTCGGACATTAATGAATTAAAATAAGAAAAAAGTCTAACAACTTCCAGAAATTACCGTTTTTTGAATGAATATCACTATCTTCGCAGATATTTTTATGAAGAAAATAATATCGATACTATTAATTTTTATCGTAGCTTGTTTTACTACTTTTGGACAAAAACAAGATTCTGTTGCGACTCCTCAAACGCTCTTTTTGTCTTTTTCCGACCCGCTACTTTCTTTTGAACAAACTAAAACAGATACTGATTTTTACAAAATGCACGATTATAGACCTTTTCAAAGCCTTTTTCTTGCACACTTAGGCAATGGCGTATCGGCAACGTATTCGTTAATTCCGCATTTTAATAATGACCTACCATTCTGGCTTCAACCATTAGCAGTGTATTATGAAGAGATACAACAACGTTATTTTCAAACACACACTCCGTTTACACATATAAAATTAATGGGCAATACAAACAGAACATACAATGAAGAAGGAATAAAAATCATTCATACTCAAAACATTAAACCGAACTGGAATGTCGCTTTTATAGGAAAATCCGATAAGCAAATAGGCAGAATACCTCGACAAGACAATCGTTTTCATTACCTATACGGAAGTAGTCGCTTTAATTCTGCAAGTTATCAACTTGCTGTCAGCTATTATTTTTCAAAAATAAAAGTAAAAGAAAACGGAGGTGTCAGCAATCTTTCCTTTTTAACCGATTCGCTTTTCCCTGCCGAAAATGCTCAGGTTTTTCGTTCGGATGCTACTAATAATTACATGTATCAGAAAGCAGAAGCAAGGCAAGCATTCTGCCTCAACTATAAAAACGACAGTCTTTCGACGAAATGGAAGCCATACCTTGTTCACACGATGCAATATCAAAAAGCAAAAAAAATCTACCACGACCTACCCGACACAAGTCAATACTATACTCATATATTTAACGACAGCACCAACACTTACGATTCGCTATACTATAGAGACCTGGAAAATAGAATCGGTTTTTCTTTTTGCACCAACCTTCAACACGGCAAAGGTGGGTATATTTATGCCCTTTCGTCGTTGCGTAAGCTATACTCGTTCGAGCACCCTAATATTGAACAAAACACCGGTGCAGGTTTGCAGTTTTTCTACAACGATAGTCTTTGGTCTGCTCATTTTACATACGAGCAATGGATTCAGGGTTATTTTGCAAAAAACAAAACGCTTTCGCTCAAATTATCTAAAAATATACAAATTTCTTCACAAAAGCTAAAACTGGTGCTATTTCCTTTGTACAAGACAAAACAACCCGATTACTTTATGAACGAACTCTATACCAATCACTATCAATGGAATAATTCATTACCCACATATTCCGAAGCGTCGGTCGATTTGGGAATCGAAAACAATACCAATAGTTTATTTCTCTCTCTCAAACGCATTCAACATGCCGGTTATTTCGACCATTATTCCAATCCACAGGCAGACAGCAGTGTTCTGAACTATGCCGGTTTGGTTCTACAAAAAACATTGAGCGTCGGACATTTTCATCTTTACAACCGTTTTTTTATCCAGTTTCTAAGCGATACGTTACTATCTGTTCCTACGTATGCCGGCTATCATATGCTTTATTACGAAAACCAATTATTTAAAAAGGTATTGGGATTACAAATAGGAGCGGAAGTTTTTTACCATGCTGAATACAATGCAGTATCTTATAACCCGGCTTTGGGGAGTTTTTACAATTTATACTCTACAAAGTTGGGGAATTATGCGTACATTAATGTTTTTGTAGATTTAAAATTAAAACGCGCCCGTTTTTTCATTAAAATCGAACATTTAAATTATCATTGGCAACAAGGTAATTACTGCTTAGTAAACCAATATCCATTACCTCCCCGCAGTTTAAAATTCGGAATATTTTGGTCATTTTACGATTAATTTTTTTCCATACGTCATTTTTTTTCTTATTTTTGTAAAAAAAACACGCATGGATTTTATCATTAGTTTAATTCAAAATACGGCTATACTGCTTTCGTTTTCGATGCTGTATGAATATTATTGGATTAAGCTTGAAACAAAAAACCTAAAAAGCAAAATCATCACAGGCATGATGCTTTCGTTGGCTGTGAGCATTATTATGTTTACACCTTTTAAACTTACAGAGACCATTGTATTTGATGTTCGCTCGGTATTACTTTCCATAGCAGGATTGTTTTTTGGCATTATTCCAACCTTGATGGCCGTTATCACATCGTTGCTTATTCGCATCCATATGGGTGGTGACGGAGTATATATGGGCATTGCGGTAATTTTATCTTCTTCGGGTATCGGCTTAGTTTGGCGTTACTACCGTCCGAATTGGAAGGAGAATAATTATGTATTAAATTTATTGTTTTTAGGCACTATCGTTCATCTAACCATGGCATTGTGCACCGTATTTTTGCCTTCGGGAAAGGAGATGGCCGTTTTAAAAAACATTGCTATACCACTTGTTGCTGTTTATATTCCCGGAACAATGCTACTTGGTATTTTAATGGTGCGACAATATAAAAATTACCAAAACCGCAAAGCAAAAGAACAACTAATAGAATTGGAATACAAATTCTATCAACTCATGAAAAGTAATAATATTTATACACTGATTGCAAATTCAAACAACGATATCACTTTTGTTAACGAACATTTAATCTTTTCACTAAAGAAAACGGAAAACGACGTGCTGAATAAAAACTTCAAAAACCTGTTTCTACAAAAAATGGATGAAGAAAACACACATAAAACCAATGTCTTTTATAGCTCTGCTCTCGTTAGTTCAAAAATTGATGCCGGATTTAGTTTTGACCAATTCAATTTTACTTACGTCAATTGGTTTATTACTAAAACATTTGATTATAATAATCAACATTCCGGATATATAATAATAGGTGTCGATTACACCGAAAAAAGAAACACCGAAACAAAACTAAAAGAAGCTCATCAGGAATTATTGGCACAATATGAAATATACAAAGAACTAAACGAACAACTTACACTTGCCAATCAAAAAGCCGAAGAAAACAGCCGTCTAAAATCGATGCTTTTGTCCAACCTAAGCCATGAAGTCAGAACCCCCATGAACGCAATACTCGGTTTTTCTGAATTAATGCGGAAAGACTTACCCGAAGATAAACACAGAGAATTTTCGAATTTGGTTTATAAAAGTGCTCGCCAATTGCTTCAAACCATAGACGATATTGTACTCATTTCTAAACTTCAAAGCCAAAAAACAAAGCTGCAAAAATCGAAAGTAAATCCGCTAAACCTATTAAAGACATTAAGCATTTTAAATCAACACAAAGACAACTACCAACACATTGAACTTAAAATAGTTTATGACAAATTACATGAACATTTGCAAATAGAAACAGACGAAAATAAACTAATCAAAGTTCTGGAAAATTTATTGAGCAATGCTTATCTATATACTCCACAAGGCAAAATTGAAATCGGGTTTTATACCGAAGAGAACTATATTATTTTCTTTGTAAAAGATAGCGGATTAGGTATTTCCGAAGAAGATAAACCCTATATTTTTGAAAGTTTCTACAGAGGCCAATCGGCTAAATCGTTTGCAATCAGAGGTATAGGTCTGGGCTTAAGCATTGTAAGCGAGCTTGTAAAACTACTAAATGGTAATATCTGGTTTGAATCTCAACCCGAACAAGGCAGTACTTTCTTTGTAAAAATACCAACCACCATTATAAGCACAAACGATCAAAACGATGAAACAACTCCTGCTAAAACATTTTCACCCGAATCGTTAAAAAATGTAAGTATTTTAATCGCCGAAGACGAATACCTTAATTTTCAGTTTTTGGAAGCGATGCTCCATCCGATAGTTAAACAAGTTGACTACGCTCAAAACGGTAGCATTGCTGTAGATAAATGCAAAAGCCATACGTACGATTTTGTATTAATGGATATTCGTATGCCCTATATGAACGGCATCGAAGCTACAAAAGAAATAAAAAAAATACAACCTTCGTTACCCATTATTGCCCTTACATCATATAATGACGAAGTAACCCAACATGAAGCACTTAAAGCGGGTTGCGATAAATTTATTTCCAAACCCGTTTACTTAGAAGACCTAATCAATACTTTTCAAACGTTGATGTAATCTTTATTAAACCATTTCTTTAAAATACCAACTAATGTTTCTTTTAAGATAGGTTTCGTTAAAAAATCGTTACAACCGGCATTAAGAGCTTTTTCCTCATCGCCCTTCATAGCAAAAGCGGTTTGAGCTATAACCACAACGTTTTTATTGAACGTTCTAATTTCTTTTGTTGCGGTTAATCCGTCCATTACAGGCATTTTTATGTCCATCATAATCAAATCCAAATCCGGGTATTTTTTGCACATTTCAACCGCTTCTTCACCGTTCGAAGCATATATTAACTGTTCGGAATATTCTTGAAGTATATACTTTAATAATGCCTGTGACGATAGGTCGTCTTCAACAATTAATGTTTTAAGTTTTTTTATATTCTTATTAATCTCATCAATAATAACCGAAGTTTCTTCGGGTTTAACTGCTCCCATTTTTGGCAAATGAACGTAAAAAACAGTACCATTGCCTTCTTCGCTCACAAAAAATATTTTACCTCCCAACAATTCCGTATAAGATTTTGCAATCGTCAATCCTAAACCGGATCCTTGTAAAGCTCTTTTGTCATCGATATCAGCCTGAATAAAACGATCAAAAATATACTCTTTTCTTTCATCCGGAATCCCAATCCCTGTATCTTTTACCGAGAACTCTATCATTTTATCCGTTTCTGAGCAAGTAACTTCTATTCCACCTTTTTCGGTAAACTTAATAGCATTTTTAATGAGATTAGATAAAATTGATTCTAGTTTGGTTTTGTCGGTTAAAACAATCAAATTGTTATCTTCAAGTTTAAAATTTAAAGATAAGCTTAGTTTTTTTAATTCAGCTTCATATCTAAAAGCAGTAACGATTTCTAACACCAATGCTTTTAAATCAACGGGCTCAAAATTAGCTTTAATAACGCCGGCTTCTATTTGCGAAACACGTATCAAATCGTTTAATAAAGAAAGTAATCGGTTCGCATTGGAATGAATAAAAGTAAGAAAATTGGTTTTTTGTTCATCTTCAACCTTATTGTTTAACAGTATCTCCGAAAATCCTACAATGCTGTTCATCGGGGTACGTATCTCATGGCTTATGTTTGCAAGAAATGCCGTTTTAAGCCGTTCATTTTCCTGTGCTTTATTTAATGCCTGTTCTAAATCAACTTTGTACTTTATCAACGACGACACATTGCTAAACATAAGAATCCAACCCGCCTCATCCTGATTCCCCCTAATAAATTTATTTGTTTTGATTGATACAGGTATTAATCGATTATCTTTTGTTTTTAAATGCAATATACGTTGGTATCTCTCGAAGTCTGTTAAATCAAAAAAAGTTCCGGGTTCATGAATGATTTCGCAAATAGATTTGTGCTTTAATTCTTCTTCCGAAAATAGAAGCTCTTGATTAACAGAATGGTTGTAAGACTGAATAATGCCATGATTATCAAGCACAAATATTAAATCAGGAATAGCATTAAAAACATCGTTTAAATATTGGCGGGTAATGGTAGAATAATTGAGTTCCTCGCCCAACATGTTCATAGCTGTAATTAAGCTGTCAAAAAAGTCGTCTTTATTGCTTCGCTCTGTCTTAATGTTATAATTATGCAACGAATATTGTAAAGCCTGAAAATTGATTTTATCAATAATATCCTCGAAATACGCGCGACGAATATAGATAAAATCGAGCATAAACCGCAAATTGTGCAACTTATGCCCCAACTCCGGATAGCGTTTCTCTATTTCTCTGTATTCCCTATCGTACAATTCGGGTTGAGCAATCATTCTCTCCATCAAATCAACCCAAGCGTATTTTTTTCTTCTAAATATTCTCATTTAAAATATTTTTACACCATTTTATAGCCTCTTCTTTATCGGTAAACAGCTTTGCAGGCGAAGGAGACTTATAAATAAAACTAAAAAAATTATATAAGGTAGCCTGAATTTTTGAATTCATAACAATTGCAACGGCTATCACACCTTCGCCGGCATCTTTCGCTGCCATACGTTGCCGGCCTTCTCTCGAAACATATTTTAATTTTCTAATATCTGATAGCATTACAACTTTTTTATTGCCGGACATCTCTTTTCTTATTTTTACTCCAAAATCAATCAATTCGAAATCTGCTTCTTCTATAAACCAATCGCACACGAGAATGCCTTCGTGCCAATAAAAAGCCAAACGCTCATCTCGAAACTCTTCCATAATTTTTTTTCACAAAGTTAACGAATTGTATGTTTTATTGTATTAACTTGCTATGCCAATTTTTTATATGAAATACCTCATTCTCATATCATTCCTTTTTTCTTTTTATCTATCAACAGCTCAATATAATAGGGCTTTGTTCGATAGCGAAGCTAAATTAAAAATTTGGTTTGACAGTCTGTTTTCACGAAACGAAACTCGCTACACCTTGCCCGATTCAAAAAAAATTGCCTTTTCCGACTCCATTCGCCATGAACTCGTTTCAGTCTTAAACATCGAAGATGCTTTTTCTTTTCCGTTCGATTCGCTCACCAAGCTTGGAAAATTAGCCTCTTCCGACAGCCTTCTCAGAGTTTTTAGTTGGAATATTCGGCTTAAAGGAGGCAAATATATTTTCTACGGATTTGTATTATATAGAAATCATCTTTCGAGCAATATTGCTAAAGTAATAGAATTAACGGATAAGACCGATTCATTGCCCGATAATGAAGTGGAAAACCTCACATTGTCGGGTAAACAATGGTATGGAGCTTCTTACTACCAAATAATCCCGGTAAACGAAAAAAAACAAAAATATTATATCCTTATCGGGTGGAAAGGCTATAATGCATATGTAAACCGAAAAGTTGTCGATGTATTATTTTTCAACAAAAAAGGGAAACCTTTGTTTGGCAAAAACATCTTCAAATCCGAACAAAAAACAGTAAAAAGACTTATCTTTAGTCATAGCCTAAAAGCAAGTATGTCATGCCGTTATGACGAAAGTCTGGATGCCATAATCTTTGACCATTTAGTTCCGGCATCCAATATTTACCAAGGCATGTATGAGTTTTATGGACCAAACGGGACCTACGATGCATATTTTAAGAGAAAAAACATGTGGATGTTGAAAGAAGACATCGAACCCAAAAATCCACGTAAAAAAAATGAACTTCCGTCAAAAAATTAGTTTTTTCCATATCAATTATCTATATCTTTGCAGAAAGTTTTAAAAACCATGGTGGTAAAAGCCAAAGATTCAGAAGCTCATATTTACCTCGTTGACGATGATGAACTGTTAAATAAAATTTTGTTGACCAAATTTCAGCAAAACACAAACCACAAGGTTTTTACGTTTACCAGTGGCAATGATTTTATTAACTACTATCAATCGCAACAAAAAAACAACAACAAAACCATACATATTCTAATTATCGATTACATGCTCAATCCCGGTGTCCCTGTTCATGCAGCAAAGACTGGTATCGATTATATTAAAGAAGCTAAAGCCATCAATCCCGAAATCAACACAATTTTAATCTCGGCCATAGACAATCCCGAAATCGACATATTGGCTCAAAAAGAAGGTGTCAACGCTTTTATTAAGAAAAATGAAAATGCTTTTTTACGAATCAATAATCAAATAAACTTCATCATTAGTGAAATAAAGCTAAAAAAAGCGCATAAAAAAAGCCTACTCACACGTCAAGTTTTTGTTACGTTGCTTATAATGTTTTCATTACTGATTGCCTACATTGCACTTACAGAATTTATTTTGTCATAAACGATTTTCTTGCCATCATTTTTCCCCTTATAAAAATATCTTTTTCTAATATTATTATTCTTGCATTTTTTATTTTTAACCTCTATCTTTAGAGAAACAAAAATGAAAAAATCATGAGAAACATTATTTCAATTTTTACCATGCTTTTAATAAGCATTTCTGTCCATAGCCAAGTGGCATACCATGGTAGCATGCCGGCTTATCCTTATCCTATTGATGTTTTACAACCCAATGGGAATTCCGTTACTATTACCCTAAAAGGAAACGAAGCGGTTCACTTGGCAACAACCGAAGACGGCTACACATTAATAAAAAACCCCATGAACCAAGCTTGGGTTTACGGTGTTTTAAATTCTGAAGGAAATTTAGTCCCATCAAACGTTATTGCATCCAACTTACAGCAAAGAACAGAAGAAGAACGTATATTTATCTCAAATTTATCTAAGAATTTAAAATTCAGCAAAAAACAAATTCAAGAATTAACGCAAAACTCAGTACTAAAAAGCCAAAATGCAGTCAGCGGATTCCCTACAACAGGCACAGTAAACATGTTAGTTATTTTAGTGAATTTCAATAATACGACGACTACATACACCCAAACCAATTTTGACAATTTAATGAATCAAGCCGGATATAACTATCAATCGGCCACCGGAAGTTTTAAAGATTATTATTTGGCAGCATCTTATAATCAACTCACTATAAACTCAACTGTAATAGGTTGGGTAACCGTAAATCATCCGCACGACTATTATGGCGACCAAAGCATGTGGGGGCAATTGGCTATCGATGCCATCAATGCCGCAAATGCTGCTTATCCCTCTATCGATTTTTCCCAATTTGACAACAATAACGACGGAATAATAGATGGAATTGCTATTTTTCACCAAGGACCCGGACAGGAAGCCACCGGTAATACCAACGATGTTTGGTCGCATACATCATCGGTTTATAACAGCAATATCGTAATAGACGGAGTTAGAGCGGGAACATACACCATGCAACCCGAAAAGTTAAGTACCTCATCCAGTATGATTACTGCCGGAGTTATGATACACGAATTTGGACATAATTTAGGATTGCCTGATATGTACGACACCGACTATTCCTCTGACGGAACAGGCAATTGGGAAGTTATGGCCGGTGGTTCATGGCTTAATAGCGGAAGAACTCCTCCCATTCACAATGCATGGTCAAAAAGTACATTTGGATGGATTACACCTGTTACTTTAACCAATCCCGGAACATATACATTAAATAACAACTATACCAATACAACGATTTACAAAGTTACAACAAGTACTACCAATGAATATTTCTTACTCGAAAACAAGCAAAAAACCAGCGGAACGTGGAATGCCTATATCCCTGGACATGGAATGCTTATTTGGCACATTGATGGAAGTTATATCAATTCGCACTGGTCGGCCAACACAGTAAACGATGACGAAAATCATCAAGGCATCGACCTAGAAGAAGCAGACGGAACACTTACTACCAACAATGGCGGCGATGGCGGCGACCCATTTCCCGGCACCGGAAACAAAACATCGTTCACCGACCAAACTACACCCAACTCACACTCGTGGGCAGGTGCAAATACCAATAAGCCCATTACTCAAATAACCGAAAACAGCGGAGTTATTACATTTGTTTTTATGGGAGGAGCTACTACGCTCACCGCCGATTTTTATACCAACACTCCTACCATTCAAGCAGGTCAATCCATTACTTTCACCGATATGAGTACAACTCCATCCGGGACTACCCTCAGCACATGGCAATGGTCTTTTCCCGGAGGTACACCATCTTCTTATACCGGACAAAATCCTCCGGCTATTTCTTATTCAACCCCCGGAAGCTACAATGTTAGTTTAACCGTTACCAACTCTGCTTCTAATTCCGATACCGAAACTAAAACAGCTTATATAACCGTAACAACTCCACCGCAATCTGAATGGATTACTCAATACAATGGTTTTACAACACAATACAGAGGAGTGAGCGATATTTCAATTGTTGATGCAAACATAGCATGGGGCATTGCTATTGATGGCAACGGAACATTAGTAAACGAATTTACGAAAACCACCAATGGAGGCAATACGTGGACATCGGGAACCATTAGTGGAGTGCCGACAAACAATAGGGTATCAAATATATGTGCAATATCCGCAACTAAAGCATGGATTGCAATGTATGCAAGTACAGGAACAGCCGGCGAAGGTGGCATTTTCTATACCTCAAACGGCGGTTCTACTTGGACCAAGCAGACAACAGCTTCATTTGCCGGAACATCGGCATTCCCAAATGTTGTTCATTTCTGGAACGACAACGAAGGATTTTGCATGGGCGACCCCAATGGCGGATATTTCGAGATTTATACGACTTCAAATGGCGGTACGACATGGACGCGCGTTGCGCAAGCCAATATTCCCGCTCCACTAACGGGCGAATACGGATATACCGGAATGTACGATGTTTATGGAAATACAGTGTGGTTTGCAACCAACAAAGGACGCGTATATAAATCAACCAATAAAGGAGCAAACTGGACGGTATCGCAAGTTACAGGATTTACCGATTTTTCAAATATAGCATTTAACGATGCCAACAATGGAATTGCCATTCAAAATATTATCGCCAATAACGCCATAACCGATGTATATTTTCGCAAGACAACTGATGGTGGCTCAACCTGGACAACAGCTACCTTGCCATCCAACGTTTTCTTATCAGAAATAGAAGCCGTTCCCGGTGTGGCAGGAAAATTAGTGAGCGTTGGGAAAAACCTTGGAGGAACATTTGGAAGCAGTTATAGCGAAGATTTCGGACAAACATGGATTACTATAGATACGGGAGTACAGTACATTTCATGCAAATTTTTAAATAATAGTGTGGGATGGGCCGGAGGTTTTAACACTTCAGCCGGAGTAAATGGAATTTACAAATGGCATAATTTAACCAATAGTCCTACTCTATATAACAATTCAGCAGAAATAACGGTTTACCCAAATCCTGCTCAAGGTTCGTTCTATGTTTTTGCCAACAAAGACCATTACTCGATTGAAGTATTTGATTTAATGGGACATTTAGTATATCAACTAAATTCTTCTCAACAAAGAACAACTCAAATTAATACCGACTCCTGGCAAAAAGGATGTTATATCATTAAAATTAACACAAATAACTCAGTGGTAACAAAGAAATTAATCGTTAATTAAATAACATTTGAAAGGCTGTTTCAACATCGAAACAGCCTTTTTTATATACAAAAATTGAATCACTCTGAGCGTAATCGGACCAGAAAAAACAAAACATTCTACGCTACATTATATTCCCCTTTAAGTAGCACTCCAATAATATGCTATGCTGCCTTTCGAGACAGTCCATTTTATTAAATACATTTTTTCATACCCTACTTAAAAAATCTATTTTAAATCTACACCATACAACTATTTTTAAAAGCCAAAATATTCTTGTAATTTTGCAAAAAAAGAAAAAATGTATAAACCACACATTCTAATATTATTACTGTTTTTTTGTTTTGGGTTTACCATTCAGAATTCAAAAAATCCGATAGTCGTTATTAAAACCCAATACGGTTTAATAAAAATTAAACTGTATGACGAAACACCCAAACATAGAGATAATTTTATAAAACTCGTCAAAGAGCACTATTACGACAGCCTTCTGTTTCATCGTGTAATCAATTCATTTATGATACAAGGAGGCGACCCCGATTCTAAACATGCACAACCCGGCCAAATGCTTGGCAACGGAGGTCCAAATTACACCATACCGGCAGAGTTTGTACCTACAATATACCACAAAAGAGGGGCATTGGCAGCAGCCCGCGAAAGTGACCAAGTAAACCCCACCAAAGCCTCATCGGGCTCTCAGTTTTATATTGTACAAGGCAAAGTATTTACCAATGACGAGCTTAACTACTTAGAACAAAAAATCAATGGAACGAAGAAAAATCAATTACTAGGTCAAATGATGAACACACCCGAATATTCGTGGTTAAAAACAAAACTCGACTCCATGATTAAATCGGGAAATCCGAATGCTGTTCAAGACTTTATCAACGAAACCAGCGCCATTGCCGAAAAAGAATTGAATAAAGCAGGAAGATTTCATTTTACACCCGAACAACGAAAATTATATACTACCATAGGAGGAGCACCCCATCTGGATGGCTCATATACCGTTTTTGGCGAAGTAATCGAAGGCATGAACGTAGTAGATAGTATAGCCTCTGTTAGCAGAGATAAAAACGACCGCCCTATCAACGATATACGTATGTTTATTTATTTAGAAGAAAAATAATATATGAAGAATTTTATTGAAGAATTACTCAACAAAGCCCGCAATTGGAACATTCAATCGGCTGAAGAATTAGAAGCTTTTCGGTCTGAATATTTATCAAAAAAAGGACATTTAAACACATTGTTTGATAAATTTAAAGAACTACCCAAAGAAGAAAAGAAAGAGGTAGGACAAATATTAAACATTCTAAAACAAGAAGTTAATCAAAAATTCGAAGAATTAAAATCTGCGTTTAGCTCCAATACCGAACAACAACATCAAATTGATTTAACTTGCCCTTCAGACCCCATTCATCTTGGAAGTCGCCACCCCATAAGCATTGTTCGCAATGAAATTATAAATATTTTCGAACGATTAGGTTTTGTCGTTTCAGAAGGTCCGGAAATAGAAGACGATTGGCACGTTTTTTCAGCTTTAAATTTTCCTTATGAGCATCCTGCACGCGATATGCAAGATACTTTCTTTATTCGCAAAAATCCAGATATTTTGTTGCGTACCCATACTTCGTCGGTTCAAATACGTGTAATGGAAAATCAACAACCACCCATTCGAATTATAATGCCGGGTAGAGTATATCGCAACGAAGCCATTTCTGCTCGCGCTCATTGCTTTTTTCACCAAGTCGAAGGCTTGTACATCGATAAAAAAGTATCATTTGCCGATTTAAAGCAAACTTTATTGTATTTTGCCCGCGAAATGTTTGGAGCAAACACACAAATACGCCTGCGCCCTTCGTACTTCCCATTTACAGAACCATCTGCCGAAATGGATATCTCATGTAATTTATGTGGAGGCAAGGGTTGCAACTTCTGTAAACATACCGGTTGGGTAGAAATATTAGGATGCGGAATGGTCGATCCTAATGTACTCGAAAATTGTGGCATTTCAAGCAAAGAATACAGCGGTTTTGCTTTCGGAATGGGCATTGAGCGTATTACCAACCTAAAATACAGAGTGAAAGACTTGCGATTGTTCTCTGAAAACGACCTTCGCTTTTTAAAACAATTTACATCCGCTATATAATTGAAAAGATATGAATCAAGAGGAGTTATTTAAAAATTTAATCAGCCATGCCAAAGAATACGGCTTTATTTTCCCTTCCAGCGAAATATATGACGGCTTAGCTGCTGTGTACGATTACGGACAATTAGGGGCCTTGCTTAAAAACAATATTCGCGATTATTGGTGGCGAAGCATGGTTCAACTTCACGAAAACATTGTGGGCATCGATTCTGCCATTTTTATGCACCCCACAGTTTGGAAAGCTTCCGGCCATGTCGATGCATTCAACGACCCCCTTATCGACAATAAAGACTCTAAAAAACGCTACCGCGCCGATCAACTTATCGAAGATTATTTGCAAAAAATTCAAGATAAAATTGATAAAGAAGTCGAAAAAGCTGCCAAACGATTTGGCGACACATTCAATAAAGAACTTTACCTCGAAACCAACCCCCGCGTAGTTGAATATAAAAATAAATACCAATCTATTCACGAACGATTCAATAAAGCACTTAACGACAACAATTTAACAGACATTAAAGCCATTATTGAAGAAGAAAAAATAGTTTGTCCCATTTCCGGCACATGCAATTGGACCGAAGTTCGTCAGTTTAACCTCATGTTTTCTACACAAATGGGTTCGGTTACCAACGACGCTGACGTCATTTACCTACGTCCCGAAACGGCACAGGGAATTTTTGTTAATTTTTTAAATGTTTATAAAACCGGACGAATGAAGATTCCGTTTGGCATAGCTCAAACAGGAAAGGCATTTAGAAACGAAATTGTTGCACGACAATTTATATTCCGCATGCGCGAATTTGAGCAAATGGAAATGCAATTCTTTGTTAAGCCCGGCGAAGAACTCGAATGGTTTAAATACTGGAAACAGTATCGCTTAAAATGGCATTTGGCGCTCGGAATTTCGGACGAAAATTACCGCTTCCACGATCACGAAAAATTGGCTCATTATGCCAACGCTGCCACAGACATAGAATTTAAATTCCCCTTTGGATTTAAAGAATTAGAAGGTATTCATTCGCGTACCGATTTCGACCTTAATGCTCACCAAAAATACAGCGGCAAGAAACTTCAGTTTTTCGACCCCGAAACAAACGAAAGTTATGTCCCTTATGTAATTGAAACTTCCATCGGATTAGACCGGATGTTTTTAGCCGTTTTAAGCAATGCCTACCGGCCCGAAAAACTCGATGACGGAACAGAACGATTGGTTCTTAAAATTCCCTATATCTTGGCTCCCATTAAAGTTGCCGTACTTCCGCTCGTAAAAAGAGACGGTATGCCCGAAAAAGCACGTGAAATAATGCGTAAGCTTCAACCTCATTTTTATTGCCAATACGACGAAAAAGATACCGTTGGTCGTCGCTACCGCCGACAAGATGCCATTGGCACACCACTATGCGTTACGATTGACCAAAATACCATTGAAAAAAACATGGTTACCGTTCGACATCGCGACAGCATGAAACAAGACGAAGTAGCAGTAGAACAATTGGTAGAATATTTACAAAAATACATTTCCATTGAGCCCGTTTTGAACCAACTCATTCAAAATGATTAACTTCTTTCGATATCATACCGAAAAAATTGTTCAGACATTTGTATCGTTGTTACGAATATTGTTTTTAACTCGTTTTCGTGTAAAAATAAAAAAACACCCCTTCGCCAACGATTGTTTGATTTTAGCCAATGGACCATCACTCAATAACTTAATTGAAAAGCATACCTTATTTATGCAAGGTAAAGAGCTGGTTTGTGTTAATTTTTTCCCAAACACACCTTATTATACTATCTACAAACCGGCTTTTCATGTTATTTCAGCACCGGAACTTTGGCGTAGCGATGCCATGCCAATTTATTTGAATTTAAGCAAGGAGCTCTTCGAAAATATAGCTCAAAAAACAACCTGGGATTTAACGCTATTTATCCCATTCGAAGCAAAAAAATTCAAAACTTGGCAAACTCCTCTAAAAAACAATAAACGTATCCACATTACTTATTATAACCCTACTCCCATCGAAGGCTATTTTTGGTTTTGCAAAAAGATTTTCGATTGGCAATGGGGCATGCCTCGACCGCACAATGTGCTGATACCATCGCTCATGCTGGCAATAAAAAAAGGATTTAAAAATATTTATGTTTGGGGAGCCGATCATTCGTGGCTTAAAGAAATTTCCGTTGACGACAACAACCAAGTACTTGTAAACCAAAAACATTTCTACGACGAAAACACTTCCAAGCCCCAACCTATGAATAAATTAAAAGGAACGCGCCGATTGCACGAAGTTCTCATTAAATTTGTGCATGCTTTCAAAGGCTATTTCGATATTAACCAATACGCTATTAAACGAGGTGTCAATATTTTTAACGCCACACCTCATTCATATATAGATGCTTTTAAACGAATAAAAATGGAATAATCATGATACAAACATCCACTCTTGATTTAAACGGTAAAACGATACTTGTAACCGGAGGCACCGGTTCTTTCGGGAAAAAATTTGTTCAGACTGTTTTGGAACGATGGCCCAATATTAAGCGACTGGTCGTTTTTTCACGCGACGAGCTCAAGCAATTTGAAATGTCACAACAATTTCCAAAGTCAAAATACGATGGTATCCGATATTTTATAGGTGATATTCGAGATGCCGAGCGTTTTAAAAGGGCTTGCGAAGGAATTGAAATCATTATTCATGCCGCAGCGTTAAAACAAGTTCCTGCTGCCGAATACAACCCCATGGAATTTATTAAAACCAATATTATGGGTGCCGAAAATGTTGTAAACGCAGCATTGGACAGTGGCGTAAAACATGTTGTGGCACTATCTACGGACAAAGCTGCTTCGCCAATAAATTTATACGGTGCAACAAAACTATGCAGCGATAAACTGTTTATATCGGCCAACAATATTAAAGGCAAAAGGGATATTCGTTTTTCAGTAGTCCGCTACGGCAATGTAATGGGAAGCAGGGGTTCGGTTATTCCATTTTTCGAAGAGCATAAATCCAAAGGTTTTTTACCTATTACCCACCCCGAAATGACCCGTTTCAATATTACACTCGAAGAAGGGGTTAATTTGGTTTTGCTCGCTCTCGAAAAAGCTGTGGGCGGTGAGATTTTTGTACCCAAAATTCCCTCGTATCGCATCCTCGATGTTGCCGAAGCCATTGCACCGGGAATTGAAAAGCGAATTGTTGGCATACGCCCGGGAGAAAAAATACACGAAGAAATGATAACCGAGCACGACAGTTACAGCACACTCGACGCAGGAGACTATTATATTATTTTGCCCGTCCTGCCCGAACACGAAACAGAGCTTTATATACAAAAGCATCAAGCTCAAAAAGTTGCAAAGGGATTTAAATACAATAGCGGTACAAATAATCAATGGTTATCCGTTGAAGATATTCGAGAATTAATAAAAAAACACGTTAATACACATTAAAATTATTTGCTATGAACCTAACTCCTATCCCCTATGGAAGGCAACATATAACAGAAGAAGATATATCGGCCGTTGTTGAGGTTTTAAAAAGCGACTTTCTTACTCAGGGACCTTTTATTGAACAATTTGAAAAAGCTTTTGCTCAGTATATTGGTTGTAAGTATGCAGTAGCGGTTGCAAACGGAACAGCAGCTTTACATTTAGCTGCATTAGCTTTGGGAGTAAAAAAAGGAACAAAAGTTATTACAACTCCCATCACATTTGCAGCAAGTGCGAATTGTGTTTTGTATAATGGAGGCGATGTTGTTTTTTGTGATATAGACCCCAAAAGTTATACGATTGATATTCAGAAATTGGAGTCTATGCTCGAGGCGGCTCCAATTGGAACGTATAGCGGAGTTATTCCGGTAGATTTAGCCGGATATGCAGTTAATACCGAACAACTCTATGCCATTGCTCAAAAATATAATTTATGGATTTTAGAAGATGCCTGCCATGCCCCGGGAGGAAGTTTTGTTGATAGCAGCGGAAAACATCAATGCTGCGGGAATGGCATATATGCCGATGCGGCTATTTTTTCGTTTCACCCCGTAAAACATATTGCTACCGGCGAAGGAGGAATGATTACCACAAACCGCAAAGATATATATGACAAACTTATACTGCTTCGCACACATGGCATTACAAAAAATCCGCAATTGCTTACAGAAAATCATGGTGGATGGTATTACGAAATGCAAGCACTGGGCTATAACTACAGAATCACTGATTTTCAGGCAGCATTGGGTATCAGCCAACTCAAAAGAGCAAATCAAGGCTTAGAAAAAAGACGTACGATTGCCGAGAGATATAACCAAGCTTTACAAGGTGTTGGCGATATTGTTTTACCTCACGTAGAAGATACCGTAAAGCATGCTTATCATTTATACATTATCCAAACAAAAAAACGAAAAGCCTTATACGATTTTTTAAGAACAAAAGAAATCTATACACAGGTTCATTATATTCCGGTTCACACTTTCCCTTATTATCAATCGCTTGGATTTAAAAAAGGAGACTTCCCTGTTGCCGAAGCGTATTACGAAAATTGTTTAAGCCTGCCTATGTTTCCTACGCTAAGCAGCGAACAACAAGAATATGTTATTAAAAATATTTGCGATTTCTTCCAATTATAATATGTCTTTGTAATTTTTAAGATTTTATTAACAGTTGTCTCTTTTATTTGTTTTTCGCTTAACTTTGCAAAAAAAACTATGTTAAAAGCTCCTATTAAATTTTTTGCAGGCAGAGAATCAAGGTACATTGGCGAACAAATTGCCAATAAATTTGGTGTCGAACTCGGAAAATCATCGGTTACGGTTTTTAGTGATGGCGAATTTCAACCATCGTTTGAAGAAACCGTTCGCGGTTGCAGTGTTTTTCTTATTCAAAGCACCTTTCCACCGGTAGATAACCTAATGGAGCTGTTGCTCATGGCCGACGCAGCCAAACGCGCTT
The DNA here is from genome assembly GCA_035371305.1 of Bacteroidales bacterium. Lineage (GTDB taxonomy): Bacteria > Bacteroidota > Bacteroidia > Bacteroidales > GWA2-32-17 > Ch61. Next base: position 1,781 of record DAOOWN010000054.1, on the reverse strand, counting down.
CTGCGTACAAAGTTATAGCCGTAATACCCTATTTTGGCTGGGCACGCCAGGACAGAAAAGATAAACCACGCGTTTCGATAGGAGCCAAATTGGTGGCAGATTTAATCATGAAATCGGGCATTGACCGAGTAATGACCATGGATCTGCATGCCGACCAAATCCAAGGTTTTTTTAACATTCCTGTTGATCATATATACGGCTCTGCTATTTTTGTTCCTTATTTAAAATCGCTGAACTTAGAAAATCTTGTTGTTGCAGCTCCCGACATGGGCGGCTCTAAACGTGCCAATGCATACTCTCGTTTTTTGGGTTGCGATATGGTAATTTGCTATAAATTACGCAAGCAAGCCAACCAGGTTGATCATATTTCCATGATTGGCGATGTAAAAGATAAAAACGTTATCATACTCGACGATATGGTAGATACTGCCGGTACCATTACCATTGCGTCGGAAATGATGATGAGCAAAGGAGCCAAATCGGTTAGAGTAATTGCTACACACCCTGTATTATCGGGCAAAGCGTACGAACGCATCGAAGCTTCTCCCATTACCGAGCTAATTGTAACAGACTCCATTCCATTAAAACAACCATCCAACAAAATTAAAGTTTTGTCGCTTGCCGATTTGTTTGCTGACGTTATTAAAAAAGTTTATAACTACGAGTCAATTAGCCCTACGTTTATAGTTTAAAAAACTTTTGTCATTTAGGCTAAAATGTTTTTTATTTTTGATGTTTCATGTTTATTAACTTCGAATATTTTACAGGCCGTAAATATTATTCTTCCGGACAAAAATAGTAAAATTCCTTTATTGTTTGGTTAGATATTGTATTATTTTATGCTCATCTCCCCATTTAAGCGGCACTATTGAATCTACTTTATTTTTTGATGTATATACCAAACTAACATTGGTTATTCCAAACGCATATTCGTCTATATAATTAAAACTATCTCTGTATAACTTATTAAAATCTATATCATTAAAATAAACATTATTGGCACTAATAAAGGTTACATAATTCGTATCCACATCATTTAAAATGCTTTTGGTATATTGAACCAACTGCTTGGTACATTCGCCACATCCTGCCTTTGCTATAAAATAATAACAATGTACCTTTTCTGGTATCTGAAAACCAAACGTTCTACTTAAATATTCTTTAAATAAAGCTGTAGTATCAAATCCTTTCTCTGAAGTCTGGTCAACTTCTTCTTTGGTATGTGTAACATTGCACGATATCAATGCTACCATTACCATCACTAAAATGAAACTTCGTATTCGCATAATCTGGTTCTATTTAATCGTATATCTTCCTGGGTTAATTGATACATTACAATAAAACCTTTACTTGAAGGTGTAATATTGTAATAATAAAGCAACGAATCTTTCAAAAAAGGAATCTCTCCTATCAAATTTAATTTATCATCGAGTACACTTACCGACCAGTTACGATAATTGTTGCGTCTTCCATTTGGCAAAACATAGGGTGTCCTGTGATAGTTTACTCTGTAATAAAATTTCTTATATGGATTATAAACAATTTTAGAAAAATATGGATGCTCATAATAAAATTTTATCGCTTGCCCATAATAATCTGATTTTTTATGGTCGAACTTAAAAAGAGCAAAATCACTATCACGTATATAATTTGATGGTATATTAACCGAATCGAATATTTTATTACCTAAATCGTATTTATAAATCCAGCTTGAATTATCCATCATATATATAATATTTTTCCCATCAAAACAATAATCAACTAATAAACTATTGCTTTTT
>DAOOWN010000053.1:0-20303 GCA_035371305.1 Bacteroidales bacterium | reverse complement strand
TTTTGCAGTTCGTTGCGTATAGCGGCAGGACTCATTTTTTTATACTGTAAACTTATACCAAACCGCTAACAAGATAAAATAAATAAGTTGGTATAATGCCGACATACAGCAAGTTTAAAAAATTTAATTTTTATTACTTGGTGTCAGTTCGGTATTACTTTATGTTCCATAATGCGCGCACATACCAATGCCATGTAGCAGATAGCAATATGTGCTTTAATTCGTTATAGTTTCCAATGAAAAATTGGACGCATACGTAAATCGTGTTTAGAGATACGAAAGGTTTCTTCGACCTGCCATAAACCTCTGTATTGTTTCAAGACTTCCTGCACATTCGCTATATCGGAAGAAATATTGGTAACAATACCATGAAGTCCTTTACAAGCATCTGCTTGAGCAAGTTATTTCATCTACGTTTTTCTAATCTGCGGTAATATGCAACTCTTAACTCCGCTTTGTCATAAAATGGGATACTACCAACTTTTCAGCACTCGACCGTTAAAATCACTTCAATTCCCACGTTGCCGGAACTTTTATCGAACCCATCAACGAAATTAGCTGAATGGTTTCGTTAATATTGAAATCGCTTGTATTTTTTATTCTAAAAGCCAATGATTTATGGCTTAATGAATATTCTTTCGTTTTTAAATTCAACAAAAAAGGATGGATAAAAAAGACACCAGCATTTAAAATATTTAAAGGAAGTTTTAAATATACGTGCCTTTTCGTTTCTGCTCTTTCGAGGCTTATACCACATTGCCCCATTGATAAAGAGAATATGAGATTTTGCATAATGTCGCGAGCAATGATGCCAATATCTACATTGTGCTTTGGGGACGACTGTACTACAAATTCAAAAACCAATTCTTCGTTGCTTTCAAATTCGTTTGTGCAGGATTTAGAAGGTAAAATATGGGCTTCTAAAAACCGCATCCCGTCCATTTCAAATAATGCTTCAAAAAAGATAGAACGCTGGTTTAGTAAATCCATCTTCACAAAAGAATTACGATGTTCCACTTTTGACAATAATAATTCTTCGTAATATTCGGGTAAAATTTTAAGAGGTGGCCCATCGCTTACATATTTACCGTTTTGCAAAACGATAAAACGATTGCAAAGCGTTATCAGGCTGTTTAAATGATGTGAAACAATAACATATGTTTTACCTTTTGCGTGCAATGATTTTAAGAATTGCAATGCTTTTTGCTGAAAACTTAAATCTCCAAAAGCCAACACTTCATCTACCAACAAAATATCGCCGGTAAGAAAAGGAACCACAGAAAATGAAATTCTCGAAACCATTCCGTTAGAGTAATGTTTAATGGGCATATAAATAAAATCACCTATTTCAGCAAAATCTACAATCTCATCCATTTTAGAGCGAATATCTTTGATTGACATTCCTAAAATTCGTCCAAGTATTAAGATATTATCATATCCGCTCAAATCTTTATGAAACCCAATACCTGACTCCAACAAAGGAATTATCTTTCCATCTACTTTAAAAGAGCCTTGAGTAGGCGGATAAACACCGGCAAGAATTTTAAGCAAGGTCGATTTCCCGCTTCCGTTTCTTCCTATCAAACCCACCGATTCGCCTTTAAAAACATCAAAACTAATATTATCCAACGCTGTTATATACTGATCGGACGCAGAATAAATTCCGGTTTTTTCTTCCCTTTTCCTAAATCTTTTCGATAATTGCTCAATATGTATTATTGGACTTGCCATTACTATAACCTCTCAGCCATTATTGATTCTTGTTTATGAAAATAATAAATTCCCCCGAATAATAGAAGAATTGAAAAAATAAAACCAAAAATAAACTCAAAAATCGGCATTGAAGTATGAACAAATAAATACCTGTACCATTCTATAACTCCGGCAATCGGATTAAAATAAAGAAATATTTTTAAATTTTCCGGTACCATATTAGCATGATAAAATACCGGCGTTATCAACATCGTAAAGCCTATAATATAAGGCACCAATTGGTAAATATCACGCCACCGTATAGAAAAAGCGGCAATCCATATACCGATTGAAAAACCGGCAATAAAATTCAGGACTAATATAAAAGGAAGTAATAAAAAAGTGAAGCCCGGCTTCAAACCAAAAAATAACATTAGAAGAAAAGCTAATAAAAACCAAATCAAGAGATCCAGTATTCCACAAATTGCTTTTGCTAATGGAAAAATAATTCGTGGAATGGGCGATTTTTGAACAATTTCCTGATTTTGAAGCAATGAAACACTGCTATATGAAACAACATACGAAAAATAAAACCAAGACAGCATGCCAACATAAGCAAAAAGAGTATAGTTGGGTATTTCGTGACTTACTTTCATCAAATTCCCGAAAAAAAATGAAACAACAAGCAATGCCATCAAGGGAGGAAACAACATCCAGAAAATGCCTAAATAGGTTTGAGCATATTTTATTTTTAGCTCTCGCCAGACAAAGACTTTAACTAAATCCCAAAAATCTTTTTTGAGCATGTATTTCAACATACTATTCTAATATGATGGTTTTGTCTTTGGGATATTTTACAGCATAAACAAACTTAATTTGCTTCGATTCGCCCGGTTTTAATTGAATTTTCCACAAAACAGCACCGGTCATATCATTTACTTGACCACTACTCAACTCAACTTTTTCAATTTCAATATCTTTGTTTGTGGACAACGGCAATTGCTCAAACAGATTGATAGTAACCGGGATATTTTTATTATTTCTTACACTAATTTGGAAACCTATGCTTTGACGTTGGTTGGTTCCAATCAGTTTTTTGCTCGAAAAATCTTTCATTTTTTCACGTTTTATTGATATTCCTTTATCCTGACCCAACGAAAAATCGACGGTATCGGTAACCACTAAACCATTGTAATTGGATTTTCCTACGTACGTGTTTTCAAAGAACAAATTGAGTTCACCCGGAAGCATATTCAATGACTCAAAGCCAGTAACTTTAGCCAGCAAATAAGCATAGGGATTGGCTTTAGGATAAGCATAATACTCGTACAAGGCATTCATTTCGGTAACGGTCATTTCAACCGTTACTCCCTGACCTCCCGAAGGAATATCGTATGGTTTGTCAATAACAAATTCGGCTGTAGTCATGTTGGTCTGCTGAGTAGTATAACTGGAGCCTGTTTTTGCCGGCATATCAACTTTTTGTTCTTCTATAGCCTGGCTTAATTCAGCTCTAGCAGCAGCCGGAGCTTTTGATTTTGTATAGCGTTGATCGTAATCATATGCATAAGGCACATAATAACTTAAATACCACGGGACAAACTCAGGTTTAGAGCCTTGACTAAAAGGATTCGCAGTAGATAAGATCATTTTTATATTATTCCAATCTTCACCGGTGCGTTGCTCAACATTTGCTTTGTATGTTAATTGTATAGGGCTATTGACATTTTTTACTTTTAAATCGTAAAGCGGATACCACGAAGCCGAATTCGTTACGTAACTAATATTAAAACTTGCACTGGTTTGAGTCGAAGCCCAAACCGAAATAAGAACTTCGCTGGTAGGCTGATTGTTTTTAGCATTCCGTTCGTTTAGTTGGCTCTCCAGTTTTGCAATCTTTTTCTGAACATCGTTTATTTGACGTTGTATTTGAAGTTGTTTATTTTTTATATCTAATAGTCGTGTCCGATAAAAATCGCTTGCTTCTTTTAATGCCGCCACACTTAGTCCGTTGTTTTGTCCTCCCAACTGCTTGTTGGCTAAAATCAATGCTTCTTCTTGGCTATATACCGACAAAACAGCATTTTTATCGTTTATCGTTTCTTTTAATCGTTGCAATGAATCCTCCAAGGCTAAAATATCTTTTGGTTTTTGTTGTTCAATCAAATAGTTGGTTGTGTGCGATACTGACAAAATACTAAAATTACCCTTCCCGCTTACTTGAACGGTTTGTGGATTTACATCGACCGGTAAACCGGTAACAACAACCATGCTATTGCCATCCGGAATTGTAATGCTTCCTGTCCTTTCAATTTGAGCACCGGCTAAAAAAACCGTTACATTTTTCAATATGGTTTTCATGGGTAAAATAGATTTCTGAGCTTGTAAACCTATTGAAAAAAAAGCAATTGCAAAAAGTAACTTTATTGTTTTCATAATTTTATATTTTAAAAATTCGAATTAATAGCATCAACCGGATTCATTTTTGCTGCTGACCATGCCGGAGCAAACCCCGATATTAGACCAATAATAGCCGAAATAGATAATCCTGTTACAATATTTTTAATGCTTAGCGTTAAATTCATATCTACCACTTTTTCAGCATAAAAAATGGCAATTAAAACAAAAAATAAGCCAAAAATTCCACCAATTAAAGATAGAAGAATCGACTCATTTAAAAATTGCAGCAAAATAAAATTATTTTTTGCACCAATGGCTTTTTGAATACCAATAAGCTTGGTTCTTTCTTTTACCGAAACAAACATAATATTTGCTATTCCAAACCCTCCAACCAAAATTGAGAAGCCTCCTATAACCATTCCAGCAATGTCGATAACGCCAAAAAGATCGTTAAAGCCTTGCGTAATAGCACTTGCTTGATTAATAGCAAAATTATCTTCATCGGTTGGTCTTACTCTTCGTATTGAACGCAAAATGGTCTTTAATTCGTAGGTAAGCTCATCCAACGAAACTCCATCCAACGCTTTTACAATAATGGTCGGATTCATCATTTCATCACGCAAATCGAAATACGAACGGCAAGCATTTAATGGCAAAAGCACAACATTGTCCATACTTTGATCGAAAACAGAATTTCCTTCTTTTTTAAAAACACCTACAATGGTAAATTTAAAGCCCAAAATGGTTATCGTTTTGCCTATCGGATTATCGCCTTTGTACAAGATGGAGGCTAAAGTAGCACCAATTATTGCCTTTTTAGCTCCACTTTTCGACTCTGTAGGAGTAAAATATCGGCCTTTGTCAATCTCTATTGAACGAACTTTATCAAAATCGTAATCTGCAATGATTAACGGCACGTCTTTAACCTCAATTTTATTGTACTCTACATTTTTCAACGATTTTGCCATAAATACAACATTGGCCGATTTTGTAGATCGGTCGGTTATTTCGTTTGCTTCATCCACCGTTACTACCGGCCTGCTGAGGTATTTCCACCATGGATAATCATTGCTAAACTCCCACGGCCATTTTTGCACATAGACAATATTATTTCCTAGCGATTCTATTGTAGAATGAATAGAGGTTTTAAGACTGTCTAATACCGCAAATACCGAAATAATAGAAAAAATACCAATCGTAATGCCTATTAACGATAAAAATGCCCTAACTTTATTGAGTTTTAATGCCTGGTAAGCAAAATACAACGATTCTGAGTAAAAATGAATAATATTTGTAAAACGACTAAACATCGATAATTCGTTTTATCATTCGAAGCGTGTGCGAATATTTTTTTATTTCTTCCCTGTATATACCATGGTTGTCAACAGAATCGATACGCACACTTCCTGAGGCATGTATTATTTTGTTATTCCCCATGTAAACACCTACATGAATAATTTTTCCTTCGGCATTGTCAAAAAAGATTAAATCACCCGGTTTTGCTTCTTCTATAAAAGAGATCAGCTTTCCTTTTTCTGCTTGTTGCGAAGCGTTGCGAGGTAATTGAATGCCCACCATTTTATAAACAACCTGAGTAAGCCCCGAACAATCAATACCCAATGCCGTTTTGCCACCCCATAAATACGGACAGTTTAGGTATTGTTTAGCAAGGTTGACAATAGTTTGGGCTTCGGGTTTGTATTGATTATTTGGTTCGAGTAATTTGTATATTTTGTCTTCAATAACAAAGGTATTGTTTAATGGGTCAAAATTGGGCAAAAGGGCACCACCGGGAAGTATAATTTTTTCGTTTTTAGGATTTATCGCAATGTTAATAGTTGAGGTTAAAACTGTTTTTACATTTAGGTAAGGCTGAATATTTTTTTCATCTAAATAAATAAAATTTTTATTATCAACCCAACCTTCGTATTGGTCATTAAGGTTTTTCACTTTTGCCCAATTTCCGGAACTTTCCAAAACCTGAACCAATTCTCCGAACATAATTTGAGTTTCCATTTCGCTTTTTTCGGATGGCTCAAAACGAAGCGGCAAGCAAGCTATTGTTATTATAGCATATTTTAACATAATTAACAACTAAAGCCAATAATAATAATATCGTCAACTTGTTTTAATTCACCTTTCCAATCGGCCAAGGCTTTTTCGAAATATTCTTTTCTACTTGCATAATCAATGGAGTTGGCTTTTAAAATAATTTCGTTTAACGCTTTTTGTCCAAGTTTCTTTTTTTCATTTCCACCTATTTGATCGGCAAAGCCATCGCTGAAGAAATAGAAGCTAGATCCTTCAGTAAGCGGAACCGTATATTTTTCGTATGTTGAATCTTGGCTTGCAAATACTCCACCAATGGTAAAATCTTTGCCATCTATTTCGTTTAATTCATTATTTTTAACGATAACACAAGAATGTCCGGCCATTGCTATTTCCATTTGTTTTGAGTTTTCGTCAATACAACAAACGCTAATATCCATGCCATTATCTAAATCATCTCCACTTTGAGACATGGCTTCCAACACCTCTTTATTTAAATTTTCCAATACCAGTGCCGGATCGAAAATTTGTTTTTCTTTTACTATTTTATTAAGCATTGAATTTGCAATAAGACTCATAAAAGCTCCGGGAACTCCATGCCCCGTACAATCAATAGTAGCTAAAATGGCATAATTCCCTGCTTTATGATACCAATAAAAATCGCCACTTACAACATCTCGAGGCTTAAAGAATACAAAGAAATTTTGTAGTGTTTTTGCAATTAATGCTTGGTTTGGTAACATGGCAAATTGAATGTGTTTAGCGTAATCGATGCTTTCGCGAATAATGGTATTTTGATGCGTAAGTTCTTTATTGATAACTTCTATTTCGTCTTTTTGTTTTTCAATTTGAACTTTTTGCTCACGAACCAATTTTAACGTACGTTTATTAACAATATATAAACGAATAATAAAAATTAATAATACAAAAACAATTGCCAATGCAGAGCCTATAATTATCAGCACTTTCTTTTGATAAGCCAGTGCTTCGTTTTGCTTATTAATTTCTGCTTCTTGTTGTTTTTTCTCAGCCTCCAAAACTTTTAAATTTTGTTCTTTAAGCTGATTTTCAAGTTTTTGCTTATCTACTTCGCTTTGTATGGCTCTAAGTCGGTATTCTTTTGCCTGATTCTCAACACTTAACTTTTCAATTTCTTCAAATGATTTTAAATTTTGAATTTGTGCTTGCTGGTATTGGCTTTGTAATTGGCTAACCATTTTTTCTTTTTCCTGTTCCTGTTCCTGTTCGTATGTTGTTTTTGTTTTTTGAGCTAAATTTTGTTGCAATGCACTCATACTTTTATCAATGGAAGCGATAAGTGCAGTTAAATTTTGTGCCTGAGCAATTTCTTTGGAAGCTTCGAGGTTCTTTTGAGCTTCGCTATTATTACCATAATTTGCATACGCTACTCCCAATTGATACAATGCCGATGCAATTTCTTTTTTATCGCCCAATTTATCTGCCAGCGATTTAGCTTTACTTAATGCATCAATGGCTTGTTTATATTGCCCCGATTGAACATAGACCGCACCTAAATTATTGGTAACAGCCAGTGCTTCTTTCGTATTAGACAATTCTTCGTATAACGAAACCGCTTTTGAAAATGCGGAAGCTGCATCGCTGTATTTTTTTGTTTCGCGATAAGCCAAACCCAATTCATTGTAAATGGGAGCTAATACTTGTTTGTTATTCGTCTGGGATACTATTGTAATAGCGCTATTCAAGTATGATACACCTTCGGAAGCTTTTCCTGCATAACGGGCGGCTTTACCTGCTATTACAGCAGATTGATATTCGCCGTTTTTATCGCCATTTTTTACTGCAATAGAATTAGCTATTTTTGCTAGTTCAAAAGATGCAGATGATTTTGATTTCAAAATACTATTGGCGGTCTTGCTCAAATATGCCACTTGCTCCTTGGGCGATTTGCCCGATAATTTAGCATCGAGGCTATCGGGAATTTTTTGTGAAAAGGATGGAGAAACAAGACAAACAGTTAAAACAAGTGTGAAAAATTTCTTTATCATAATTTTACAACTTTATTACTTTTACTTCAATTCTTCTATTAATAGCATGTTCTTCTTCGGAACAGGGCACGTTATCTTTACAATGATTCAATAGGCGAGTTTCGCCATAACCAATGGCAACGATTCTGTTTTCAGAAATTCCTTTTGAAACAATGTATCTTTTGGCTTCGTCGGCACGTTGCTGAGAAAGTTTCAAATTAAATCCGGCGCTGGATTGACTATCGGTATGACCGCTCAGTTCAATTTCGAGTGTTGGGTTTTCATTCATAACTTCTACTATTCTATCTAACACTTCTTTTGATTCTTCTTTTAGCGTAGCTTTTCCAAAATCAAAATAAATATTATGAAACTCAATTACTTTGTCTTTTTTAATTTCTGGCTCTAAATTTATATCGAGTGGAATTTCTGTTTCATTGCTAATATCACCCAACTCCAATACTTGTTGTTTGTAGTTTTCTTGTTCTACAACCATCAAAATTTTTTCGTTTTCATCCAGATTTTCAAGTTTAAACTCAAATTCACCTTTTTCATTGGCATATGACACAGCCAATACCTTACCACCAACCGAATCAGCTACCAACGAAATTTTAGCTCCTGCAATTGATTTATCGGTTAATTTATCGTTTAATTTTCCTTTTATCGTTTTAAAAGTAGATTTTTTTACCATCAAAATTGGCTGCTGTTCGATTATTGTAAAATTGTAAATAGAACTTAAATCCAACGATTGTTTGCCATCTATATAACCGTCTGCCTTTATTACGGCAGTGTATTTATATCCTACCGGCAGATAAACGCTGAATTTACCTGTAATTGAATCGCTTATTTCCCTAATTATGATGGCTTCGTCGGGATAATTTTTATAAATAATGATGGCACCTCCAACCGGAACTTTGGTTGTAACATCAAGAATACTCCCTTTTAAAAGAGCTACAGCTTGCGGTTTGGCTGTATCGGGCAAAAGTATTCTGAAAATATCGTATAAACCGACCGAACCTTCCTTTGAAGAGAAAAAAGCATAACTTCCCGATGCAGGGATAGAGAATTTTGAATCAGATTCTGAGGAATTGATGGGTTTTCCCATATTCATCGGCTCCGACCATTTCATCCATGTATCGTCTAAGCGTCTTGACACAAAAATATCTTCTTTGCCATATCCACTGATGCCTGCAGTAGAATAATAGAGTGTAACTCCATCTGCAGCAAGAAAAGGGCTATAATCATTTGCAGCTGTATTAATTTCGGGTCCCAGATTTACAGGTTTTGACCAAGAATTTTCGCCTGTTCTAAAGCTTACATATAAATCAAGACCTCCATAACTATCGGGACCATCGATAGCCATAAGCAAATATTTACCGTTTGCCGACAAATAATAATTTACATAAGGGCTATTATTTATAAAATCTTTTATCCGTTGTTCTTCAGGGAATCCCCAACCTGTTCGTGTTTTGTAAGAAACGGATGCGCCCGGTTTTAAACTGACATTTCTACCGTCTTTGATATAAATATTTGCAAGGAGTATCATGTTGCCATCGGGTGTAACCGACTGAACAAAATTATTATCATTTGTATTGAGCGGAGGTCCTAAATTAACCGCCGGTGTCCATTTACCATCTATTATCTTTGAGTACCAAATATCATCTTCGTCAGCACTACCACCGGTATTTTGCGGGTGATTTTTACGAACAAAAAATATTTCTTTTGAATCGGCAGTGATGATAGGTGCTCTTTCGTCATATTCGGTATTAATAGCCGGTCCTAACGATTCTTTTTCGGCTTTATATTTCATACTAAGCGGCACATTGATTCGAGCTTTAATCGAATCAGTTGAATTAGATATTCCTATTGCATCAATTTCAAAATTGGCTACTTTATCAGAATTGAAACGTATCTCTAACTCTTTTACTTCGAAAGGTGTTTCCTGAAAAAATATGTTTAGCATGCGGCTATTTTCTGATGACAATTTAGCTTCTGCTTGATAAACGACTAATTCTTCGCCTGAATTAGTACCATATAATGTTATTTTTTCTATGGCTCCGGGCTTGTAATTTTCGGCGACAGCTATTTGCTTTGCTTTAATTCTATTATCAAATGAAACTCGAAGATACTCATCACCATTTTTCGCTTTTTTTGAATAAGTCCAAGCACAAGGCGACATGCCTCCGGTCGGTAAAACGTTGGGTTTTCCTAAAACTTGTATGGAACCTTTTATCTTGGGAGAATATTCTGAAGAAAATGAAACAACTTTACTAGCCCATACTGCCCCTAATACTTTAAATTGGGCTTGTCCAACATCAATAATATTTGGAATTACCGATGTATTTTGTTGACTGTATGAAAATTTAAAAAGGCTTATACCAATAATAACAACAAATATCCACTTCATAAAACATCGTTAAAAAAAGCAAATATACATAAAAATAAATAAGAAATAAAAAACGATTAAAAGTTTAGCTCAAAACTTTCGTATAGTTCAAAATTAAATATTTATTAAAGCATTATTTAATCTTTGTTGTTCTGTCCCATTAATAATAAAATAGTTAAAACCGTAGTAAATTAATTCTTTTTTGTACCAATTAAATAAATATTCCCGCAAATGTGGATTTTCTCTTACCGGATCGAACTCCCATGGCAAATCGGGATAACATAAAAAATAGGATTTTCTGTAAGCGTTTTTTAAAAAAACATCTATCCATTCAGGGCATTGCTTATAGACATGCAAAAGCCATACTTTTGTTATAATCAAATCTGTATCAAAAAATAAATAATCGGTTGGATTTACCTTGATCGACTCTTCTGTTTCAATCTGTTTTTGTGCAATATGAATAACATCATCGTAGGTATAAGGTCTTTTAATTTGCTCTACGTAAAAACGTGCATATTCAGGAATCCATATCCCCTTAAAATGCTCTGCTAATTGTTTGCATAACGTGGTTTTACCGGTAGATTCGGGACCGATGATGACATATGTATTAAACGGAAGCATTCAATTGTTTTCTCCATTCAAAATATCCAACAAATGCCAATATGGTTAAAATGGCAAAGAGCACAATCGTGGCATACAAATGTTTATAATAATATAATCCTATTGAAGAAAAATCAACAAAAATCCAAATCAACCAGTTTTCAAGCTTTTTTCGAGCAAGCAAATAAGTTGCAACAAAGCTCAAAGTTGTTAAAAAAGAATCAATAAAAGGCACATCGGTATTAGAGTAATTTTTCAACAAAATAGCCATTGATAACCAAACAGGCAAAAAGAGTACAGATAATATTAGCCATTCTATTTTAAATGTTTTAGATACTGCGATCTTTATATTATTTTTTTTCTTTGTCCAAAAAAACCAACCATAGATACTCATTATTAAATAATAGAATTGAAGGCTTATTTCAGCATATAAACGAGCACGAAAAAAAACAAAAATATAAAGCAATACATTCAGAATGCTTATAGGCCAATACCAAGAATTTACTTTTATTTGAAAAAAAATTGCAATGATACCCGTAAGAGCAGCAATGGCTTCTACATAATTATCAATAAACCATTGATACATTTTACAATTTACCTAATTTTTTATTGTAAAGCTTTTTGTCTCTCAGTGCTTCGATAGCTTTCATATATTCATCGCGACTGGGATTAATAACTTCGAAATATTGTGAATTATCCCACAAATCACGAGCTAGTAATGCTTTTATCATTATTTTAATATCTTTTTCGCTTTGTTTTTTTTCTTCGTCAGAAAATTCAATTTTTTCTTTCTTAGCCATAGCTGCTAAACTATCGAGCATTACATTTTCTACCTGAAAGTTTGCTTTAAAATTATCGAACGATGTGTATTTACTTTTTAGTTTATCTCTTTCTTTATCAAGGTATTGTAAATTAAAACGATAAATAATTCCTTTTTGCATCAATTGTTTATAATATTTTGTATATGCATTGGTATCTAATGGGACAAAAATATCCGGCATAATGCCACCACCACCATAAACATTACGTTGACTAATTTTCGTTTTGTATTTTAAGCTATCGGGGAAATGAATACTATCGGCATTGGTTAATTCGCCGTTATTGTATCGTTTTATTATTTCTTTGGAGTATTCGTCAAATCCTTTTTCATAAGGTTTTTGTATCAACCTGCCTGTGGGTGTATAATAACGTGCTACCGTTAATCGAATCATAGAACCGTCGTTAAGATTGAAAGGCCTTTGAACCAATCCTTTTCCAAAAGTTCTTCTACCAACAATCAATCCCCTATCCCAATCTTGAATTGCTCCCGAAACAATTTCGCTTGCCGAAGCAGAACCCTCATCTACCAATACCACTAATCGCCCTGTTTGCCAGTCTCCTTTTTCGGTTGCTTTATAATCGGTTCTCGGGCTCGTAATACCTTGAGTATAAACAATCATTTTTTTATCATCCAAAAATTCGTCGGCTAAATCTACAGCAATATTCAAATATCCGCCACCATTACCGGCTAAATCGAGGATTAAATCTTTCATTCCCTTTGCCTTCAACTCTTTCAATGCTTTTTTAAATTCATCTATGGTAGTCGCTGCAAAACGGTTCAATTTGATATAACCTATTTCTTTGTCCACCATATAAGCTGCGTCAAGGCTGTAAATTGGAATCTTATCGCGTGTAATGGTAAAATCAAGTAAATCTTTTTCTCCTCTTCGTAATATGGAAACGGAAACTTGTGTTCCTTTTTTACCTCTTAATTTTTTAAAAACATCATTGTTTTTTATTTTTACTCCTGCAACCACGTTACCATCAATTTTAATGATTCTATCGCCGGCTCTAATGCCTAATTTTTCGCTTGGGCCACCGGGGATTGGATTTACAACCAATATGGTATCATTAAAAATATTAAACTGAATTCCAACACCTTCAAAATTGCCTTCTAACGGCTCATTCATTTCTCTTACCTCTTCCTTACTTATGTATGTAGAGTGTGGATCCAACGTTTTCAACATTTCTACGATGGCCGCTTCAGCCAATTTATCATTGTTTACCGTATCTACATAAAACAAATTGATAATATCCAACGTTCGTTGAATTTTCAATGCTGCCTGCGATGTAACTTGCGCTTTAGAAGTAAAAGAAATGCAAATACTAAATACTACTATTATGTTCCTGATTTTCATTCTATTTATTTTTATTTCTGCAAAGGTATTAAAAACATCAGAACTAAAGAAAAGCGTATCTCTAAAATTATGCTAATTTTAATAAAGAAAATAAAAAAGCCCACTATTTAAGTGAGCTCTCTTAATCAAATTTATCAGGCATTAAACTATTTTTCTTTCACAAAAATACTTTTAATCATGCCTAAATCCGTTGTAATTTCAAGAATATATGCACCTTGTTCGAGCTCTTGTACATTTAAAGAAGCATTTTTACCCTGGAACGATTTTTTCATTATAAAACGTCCATCCATTGAAAAAACAGAAACGGTTGATTTAAGTTCGTTTGCAAGTTCTATATTAATAACATTGCTAACCGGATTTGGATAAATGTTGACCAATTGCAATTCATTATTTGTAATTGCAGAAGCTTCAACATGAATAATTTGACTTATAGTATCGCTTCCACAATTATTGGTTGCAATCAAAGTAACGGTATAATCACCATCTGCCAAGTATGTGTGCGAAGGATTTGCCATGGTAGCAAACATGCCATCACCAAATGTCCAATAATAAGAAATTGAATTAGTAGAAGTATTGTAAAAACTTACAACTAATTGATTTGCATTATAAGTAAAGGATGCCTGAGCCAAAGGCAATACCGTAATATTAACAGAAGAGGATCCTTGTGTTGTTCCATCGGAAACAGTTACAAGGTAAGTTGTATTTTGTGTAGGGTTAACGGTTGGATTAGCTAACGAGCTTGAAAAACCGGCAGGATTAGATGCCCATGTATAGGTGTAATTTCCAGAACCACCCGATACCTGTGTAGTTAATTGCACTTGCTGACCATCGCACACAGAGGTTGAGGAAGGGTTGATATTAATTGTTAAAACCGATGTACTAACCGAAACAATCATTTCGTCCGTTGATGTACATCCGGTAGTATTGTCGGTAACCGTTAAATTAAATGTTTGATTTGCCGACAAATTAATAGTTGTTGGGTTTGCAATCGTAGCATTATTAAGCATAGAAGCCGGCTCCCAATGGTATGAATAATTTCCGGAACCTCCGGTTACCGTACCATTTAATTGTGCAGTAGTTCCGGTTGCAATTTGCAAATCGGCTCCGGCATTTGCAATTGGTTGCGAATAAAACATCACACTAACCTGATCAGATGCTGTACATCCGTTGTTGTTTTCCGTCCATTGTAAAACATATGAGCCTTGAGTTGAAGCAGTAATGGATGTAGTAGGACTTGCGGCATTTGCAAAAGTAATCGTTCCTGTTCCCGATACCTGTGTCCACGAACCATTACCTACCGACGGAATTGCATTTAAGCTTGCCGACGTACTGCATGTATTGATATCCTGACCGGCATTAGGAGTAGGTAATGCATTTACGGTAACGGTGGCCGGCACTCTGGTACTTACACAATCGGGACCTTTAATCTCCCAATTATAAAAATAATAATAGTAATTCAAATCAGAAGCAGAATTACCTACGATAGAAACATAATTTCCAATATTGTAAGGATAAACCGATCCGGTATTATTTCGATACAAAGCTGCCGAAGCAGGCCCCACTAAGCGCAAACCGTTGGCAACAGGCAAATTAAAATTGAGCGTAATCCTGCTAACACCGGCAGGAACCGTTACAGATGTGGATTGTAAAACGGTACCGCTTGAATTTTGTAACTCAATGATTTTTGTTCCTTGTGTTTGAGCATTTACTTCAACAGAAACCAACGTACATGCAGAAGTACAATCGAAAATCAAATAATGTTTTGAAGTAGAACTCAAATAGCCTCCTCCTGTATTAGAACGCAAATCGCCACCATAAACACTGGCACTTGCGATATGATTTTCTACATAAAAGGTTGTTGTTGAAGATACTGTAGGTTGATATGAAGTTCCTGTAGCAACTTGATTCCCTCCCGAAGCTGCATCGTACCAATATAAGGTTCCGGATGCAGAAGCAGTAAGATTAGCTGTTCCTGCTCCACAAATATTATCATTTGTTGTTGTAGGTGCTGCCGGTAAACTTATTGTTATATAATTCGTTTTTGTCTTCGTATTATTTCCCGAACAGCTGGTAACAGTTAATGTAACAGTATAAGTTCCACTTGTAGAATAAGTATGTGTTGGGTTTTGCAGTGTCGATGTTTGCCCGTCTCCAAAATCCCATAGATATGAAGAGCCTGAAGGTGCTGAAGACAAATCTGTAAAACTAATGGTTGCATTGCAACCGCTTGTTACATCGGCTAAAAAATCAGCAACAGGAGGCAAGGGAGATAACACTACATCTTTAATAACCGTTGCTTTA
This sequence comes from Bacteroidales bacterium, assembly GCA_035371305.1. Classification (GTDB taxonomy): domain Bacteria; phylum Bacteroidota; class Bacteroidia; order Bacteroidales; family GWA2-32-17; genus Ch61. Next base: position 4,695 of record DAOOWN010000053.1, on the reverse strand, counting down.
TTTGCTACTGTTATATTATTAATAGTCTGCGATTGGTATCCCGGTGCAGAAACTGTCATAGAATATGTTCCGGCTAAAATAGGGCGGTGGTAATCGCCAACCGGCAACGAACTATATACATGTGAACTATCTCTATCATGTGAATTGATAAATATCTTTGCTTTTACCGGTAAGCCTGAACAAGCATCGGTTACAACTCCATGTATTCCGTATTTCGCTTGGCGGAGATAATTTAAAAAAGAACGGTAATTATAATTCCAATGGTTGGGAAGTTGTGCCGCATCCAATAATTTTGTATTAGATAATTCAACTGTAACTTCTCTACCTAATAAATAATAGGTAAAATAATCTTGACGGCTGCCATAGGCATAATACCAATCGGCTCCTTCGGTAATACCATTAGATGAAACACCCTTAAAGTATGTGCTTGTACCGTACAGAAAAACGGTATCAGCATATTCATGTCCAACATATTGCCACCAGCTATCATCTGCGTGTGTTTTTTGAGCAGATGTCCAACTATCCCAAGGGAAATTAAACACCTCAGCACCTCCATGTGTATTTAGCGACATGGTAAAATTATGTGCTGCACCAAAATTCATCATAGCAACGGTTTCGGGTGCCCAGTAACTACCATCTGGATGTTGCCCTTGTACTGGGTTAGGATAATTTCTATTGGGATCTACACCATTAGCCAATTCTCTTGTTGCATTGGCTACGGTATTGTCGCCACCAGCATAGGTACCATCGGGATTGGAAAAAGGATTTATCCATACTTCTTCGTTATTCACAATATCTCTAACTCGGGCACTCGTAGAGTAATTTGAAAGCAAATAATCGGCAAGTCTCAATAAAAGAACACCACCCGTTACTTCATCGCCATGCATTGTTCCACTAAAAAATACGCGTGGTTCATTTTCGGCAACATTCGGATTGTCGGTTATCTTGAGAACTAAAATAAGACGGCCATTTTGACTGGTTCCAATTGTATCCAGCTTGCATAAAGTTGGGTAATTGGTTGCAAAATTCTGCATCATCTGAACATACACCGAATAAGTAGGATACCTATCCCAGTTTGCCATTTGTGCAACGGTGGTTGCCATAGTCAATGCTTTTGAATCAGAAGTTTTTGAAACCACTTCAAAAGGAAGATTCAATGCTAAAAGTTCAGAAAAGTGGTTTTTGTGAACATATGCATATACCGTTGTACCCACAATATTATCAATAGAAATGTATTGAGGCAATTGGTCTAATTCCGCTTTGCTCGTTACATTAAATTTAAAATAAACATCGTTGTACGTGCTTATTTGATTATAAGCTTTAGCTTTTTCGCTGCTGTTTTTTTGCCCAAAAATAAAATTAATTGAGGCAACTAAGATGATGGTTACAAATAAGTATTTCATAATTAAAAATTATTTTTTCAAAGTTAACTACTAAACCGATTTAATGTTTCGATTAAGACCTTTTTTTTTGACAAAAAGTTGCAAATAATCAACAAAAGATGTACTTTTAACGATTAAAACCATTTAACCTTATATTAATTACGTAAATATGAAACACATATTAATTTTTGTAGCGTTTCAATTTTTTGTTTTAAATTTGATAGCCCAAAATGACACTACCGACCATCGTTTTATTTCAAAAAAGAACGAATCTATCATTATTAACTTATTAAATAATCAATGGATGCAGGTAAAAGATCCAATAAAAACCATGCCCGTATCTTTGGGGATAGACATTTATGCATTTAAACAATTACTAAAAAAAGACAGAACTTTTAATATTTCGTTAGGAATAGGAATTAGCAGCCAAAATGTACATAACAATTCACTTCCATACGACAGTTTAGATGTTACTTATTTCAAGCTTATTCCCGGCGGATATGAATACACAAAAAACAAATTAACAACAAGTTATATTGACATTCCGCTGGAAATAAACCTTGTAACCAAATCAGATAAAAGAAACCGAAATTTCAAATTGGCTTTAGGTGGTCGATTTGGATTACTTATTTCTAATTATATTAAGTATGTTGGAGAAGATTTTAGAAATCAATCGAAACATGAAGTAAAATTCAAAGAATATAGATTTGACAATATAAATCCTTATCGCTACGGTATCTATATTCGTGCCAATTACGGAAGAATCGGTTTAGCTGCGAATTACAGTCTATCGCATGTTTTTAAAGACAACAAAGGGCCTGATTTCGTAGCATTTTCATACGGAATTAGCATGTCCATTTAAAAGAAATCTCAATTTCTGCCTTTTTTCATATTTCGCTTTCATTTTATCGTATAACTTTGTCGCAAACTAATAACTTATGAAGAACATATTAATATTGGGTGCCGGTTTTTCGTCCACAGTGATGATTAAATATTTACTTGAAAAATCGGTAGAAAACGATTGGCATGTTACAGTAGGCGATGTTTCGCTTAGCTTAGCCGAAAAAAAAATAAACAATCATCCAAGAGGGCGGGCTATTTCTTTTGACATTAATAATCAAGAGCAAAAAGAAAGCGAAATTTCCAAAGCCGATGTGGTAATCTCTTTTTTACCTGCAATGATGCACCCTATAGTTGCTCAAGAGTGCTTAAAACAAGGGAAAAACATGGTTACGGCATCTTATGTTTCGCCCGAAATGAAAGCTATGGCAGCCGAAGTTAAAAACAAGGGTTTAGTATTTTTAAATGAATTAGGCGTGGACCCCGGAATTGACCATATGTCGGCCATGAAAGTCATTGACCAGATTCGTTCGCAGGGAGGTGTTTTAAAAGCCTTTTATAGCAATACCGGCGGATTGATTGCTCCGGAGTCGGACAATAACCCTTGGCATTACAAATTTACGTGGAACCCTCGCAACGTAATTGTTGCTGGGCAAGGAACAGCTAAATTTTTTGAAAATGGCACCATAAAATACATACCTTATCAACAACTCTTCAAACGTACATTCAGAATTAAGGTATTGGATATGGGTGAATTTGATGTGTATGCCAACCGCGACTCATTATCGTATAGAGAAGTATATGGTTTACAAAATATACCCACCATTTTCAGAGGTACAATGCGTCGTCCGGGTTATTGCCAAGCGTGGAACATTTTTGTTCAATTAGGAATGACCGATGATACATATACCGTCGAAAATTCTGAAAATATTAGTTATCGTGATTTTATAAACATGTACCTGCCCTATGACAACAGCTTAAGCGTAGAAGAAAAAGTATGCCGCATGTTTAACATTGATATGAATTCACGAGAAATGCATCTGTTAAAATGGTGCGGAATTTTTGATAAAGTTCAGGTTGGATTAAAAAATGCAACACCGGCAAAAATATTACAACAATTACTAGAAAGTAAATGGAAATTAGAACCCGGAGATATTGATATGATTGTAATGCAGCATATCTTTAAATACGAAATGAATGGTAAGAATGAACAAATCACTTCATCATTAGTAGTTAAAGGCAAAAATGAAATAGAAACTTCTATGGCTATTACAGTGGGTATGCCGGTAGCCTTTGCAACCGAAATGCTTTTAAAAGGCGAAATTCGCCTTACCGGTGTTCACACTCCGGTTATACCCGAACTTTACATTCCCATATTGAATAAATTAGAACAAATTGGTATTCATTTCGTTGAAGAGCATCAAACCATTGAATAAACTTAATTAAACACAAAAAAAGAGGCTGTCTCAATAGGACAGCCTCTTTTTTTTCAATAATTAAAATTTTAACTTTTGGGTTTACTTCTTCCTGAATAATTAATTTTTAAAGCATTCGCTTTTCTAAGCTCTTGTTTTAAATCGGTAATAATACCCATTTTTGTGTTAATATCTACCTTCAAAGAAGTTGTAAGAAAAGGCACATCGCTTTCGGGGCGAGCAGCTCTTTCTTTTTCTATGAATGACTGTATATCAGACAATTTTGCAAAAGCATCATTTAATTGAATACGCGGTTCGGTTCCAAATATTTTTTGGAACTGAGGCCGAGGTTCACCAACGTAAATATAACTTACTAACGATTTTTTTTCAATTTTTTTAGATTCAGTAATATCCTGAGGAATTTTTAACTTAACTTTTAATTCCACATCGCGCATTACTGTAGTAACCATGAAAAAAAACAAAAGCATAAAGATAACGTCCGGTAACGATGCAGTACTAATTTTAGGTGTACCACCTTTTGTTTTTTGTTTAAACTTACCCATAGTTATTTTCCTCCTAAATTTTTAGGTTCAGCTTCAGAAATACGTTGAGGATAAATTTCATTGATGGCATCGCGTTGTTCTTCTGTTAATTTTTCGTAGTCTTTTGCAAATTTTTTCTTTGCAAGTTCTTGTCGCAACTCATTATAAGCCGCAACTAGCTCATTTTGAACTTTAAGGTAAACTTCATATTTTGTACCTCGGTCGTTTTGTAATGAAATAACTTGCTTAGAAACAGGATATTCGCCAAAGAATGGTATGTTTTTCATTTCTTTTTCGGGCAATGAAGGGTCGTTGTTTGGATTTTCGATAAATTCTTTAGCTTTTTTTCTGAGTTCTTTAATATTTCCCCACTCATTCTGAACAAGGAATTGATTATTTGCATTGATTAAGACGGTAAACACATTTCGTTTCTTAATTTCAGGTGGTTTCTCGGTAGTTTGGTCAATCCATGGAGGTAGTCTGCGTGATAAACCGCTATCAACATCCATCGTTGTT